>NZ_ANBH01000267.1 GCF_000341185.1 Nocardiopsis chromatogenes YIM 90109 | reverse complement strand
GGGGCGAGCGGCTGCGCGCGGCGGCCGACGGCAGGCCCGCCACCTCCAGGGAGAACCTGAAGGCGGCCGAGGGCCTGCGCACCACGGGCACGCGCGCCCGGGACCGGCGGGGGTTCCTGACTCCGCCCTTCAACAACGCGGAGATGGCTCTGGGCCGGGGCCTGGCCGGGGCGGTGCACATGATGGAGGTGGAGGTCGACACCCTGCTGGGCCGGGTGCGGCCGCTGCGCTGCTGGGCGGGGATCGCCGCCGGGCGGATCTATGCCGACCGCCAGGCCCGCAACCAGGCGCACGGCGGGGTGGTCCAGGGCATCGGGTACGCGCTGTACGAGCAGCGGGTGACCGACCCGGCCACCGGCCGCACGCTCAGCGAGAACCTGGAGGACTACCGGCTGCCGGGGATCGGCGACACCCCGGAGATCGAGGTGTACTTCCACGAGGAGGGCTGGGAGCACGTGCCCGGCGGCGGTGTGGGCCTGGGCGAGGTCTCCACCGTCGGGGTGGCCGCCTCGGTGGCCAACGCGGTACGCGACGCCGTGGGCCGCCGCCCCCTCGACCTGCCCGTGCGCCCGGACCGACTGCTGGAGGGACTGCGCTGATGAGCATCGTGAGTACCGACGAGTTCGCCCGCCTCACCGAGGAGCTGCGCTCGGGCGCCGAGGCGCGGGCCGGGGGCACCGACACCATGGCGCGGCTGCGGGCCGGGCTGGACGCCGGGCCGTTCGCCGACCTGGGCGGTCTGGACGAGATGCGCGGGGTGGCCTGGGGGCCGGGCGGGGGCGCCCGCATCGGGGCGCTGACGACGATCGCCGAGATCGCCGCCGACCCGGTGCTGGGGGCGGCGTACCCGGCGCTGACCGCCACGGCGCGGTCGCTGGCCACGCCGCAGATCCGGCACGCGGCCACGCTGGGCGGGAACCTGCTGCAGCGCAACCGGTGCTGGTACTTCCGCAACCCGGCGTTCTCCTGCCACCAGGACGGCGGCGACTCGTGCCCGGCGCGGGCGGGCGACCACCGGGGCGGGGTCGTCTTCGACACCTCGCCGTGCGCGGCGCCGCACGCGTCGTCGCTGGCGGTGGCGCTGCTCGCCTACGGCGCTCGGGCGGAGACGGCCGACGGGCGCTCCGATCCGGTGCAGCGGCCGCTGCGGGAGCTGTACGACGCCGCCGACGGCACCCGCGACCACACGCTGGGGCCGGGCGAGGTGGTGGGAATGGTCGAGTTGCCGCCGCCCGAGCCCGGGGAGACGGCCGCCTACGTCAGGGCGACGGCGCGCTCGCGCGCGGAGTGGCCGCTGGTGGAGGCGGTGGCCCGGGTGGTGCGCGAGGACGGCGGCAGCGGCCGGGTGGCCCGGGTGGCGGTCGCGGCGGGGGCGGTGGCCCGCACCCCGATCCGCCTGGGCGAGGTGGAGGCGGCCCTTGAGGGGGCACCCGCCGACCCGTCCGAGGCGGTGAAGGCGGTGGAGGGGCTGCCGGGCCAGTGCTCGCCGCTTCCGGGCACCCGGTACAAGGCCGCGCTGCTGAGGGACACCGTGCGCGACGCGCTGGAGCGGGCGCTGGCATGAGGCGCGCCCCCGGTCCTTGCCCAGGCGAGGGCCGGGGGCGCTGTTGTCAGAGCCTTCCGCCCCGGACGGCGCCCAGGAACGGCGCCCATTCGGCCCAGCGAAGGAGAGGCGCCCCTAGAGGGGTGTTCTGCGAGTCTGTGACCTGAACGGTCACGGTCTCAGGCTGGGACTCACTCCGCGTTCGCCTCCGCCCGCACCCGCGCCCGGCCGCGTTCCTCGCGCTGTGGCACGAGCATGAGAAGCCCTCGCGGCTCTGGGGCGCCGACGCGCCGAGGCGCGGCCGCGTGAGCTCAGCCGTGAACGTCAGCCCCGCAGCGCGGCCCGGTGCGCCAGTTCCCGGCAGACGATGGCGAAGTCCATCCCCGCGGCCTCCACGGCCATCGGGAACAGGGACGTCTCCATCATCCCGGGGGCGACGTTGGCCTCCAGGAACACCACCCGGCCCGACTCCTCCACGATCATGTCCGTACGGGACAGGTCCCGCAGGCCCAGCGCGCTGTGCGCGGTCAGGGCCGCGTCCTTGGCGGCCTCGGCCACCGCCTCCTCCAGTCGCGCCGGGGCGAAGAACTCGGTGCGCCCGGCGGTGTAGCGGGCGGCGTAGTCGTAGACGCCGCCGTCGGGGACGATCTCCACCGGCGGCAGGGCGGTGGGCCCGTCGCCGGTGTCCACCACCGACACGGCCACCTCGGTACCCGCGACGCGCTCCTCCACCAGGGCGGTGTCGCCGTAGGCGAAGCAGTTCACCAGGGCCGAGGACAGCGCGTCGGCGCTGTCGACCGTGGCGGCGCCGAACGCCGACCCGCCCTGGTCGGGCTTGACGAACAGCGGCAGGCCCAGGGCGGCGGCGATGCGGTCGACCAGCTCGCGCGCGCCCAGGTCGCGGAAGGCCGCCTTGGGCAGCGCCACCCCGCGCGGCACCGCGACCCCGCGCGCCTCCACCAGCGCCTTGGCGACCGGCTTGGCGTAGGCGCGGCGGCAGGCGTCGGGGCGGGCGCCCACGTAGGGCACGCCGCTGACCTCCAGGACCTCGCGCACGACCCCGTCCTCGCCGGGGGCGCCGTGCAGCACCGGGAACACCGTCTGGGGCGGGTCGGAGGACAGGCGCCCCAGCAGGGCGGAGTCCACGTCGGCGGTCTGCACCTCGATGTCCAGGCGGCGCAGTGACTCGGCCACGCGGCGCCCGGAGCGGACGCTCACCTCGTGCTCGGGCGAGAGCCCTCCGGCCAGCACCAGCACCCGGTCCAGGTCGGCCACGGTCGCGTCCTCTTTCTGCTTCTTCTGCTCGTGCACTAGGGAAGGTCGGGGGTCGGGGCCTCGCCGCCGCCGTGCGGGGCCGAGGGGGCGGAGCCGAAGGTGTCGCGCAGCGACATCTCGTTCTCGATGACGCCCACCAGCCGCCGCACCCCTTCGCGGATCTGGCCCGGGGTCGGGTAGCAGAACGACAGCCGCATGTTGCGGTGCCCCTCGTCGGAGGCGAAGAAACCGGTGCCGGGCACGTAGGCGACCCGCTCGGAGACGGCGCGGGGCAGCATCGCCTTGGAGTCCAGCCCCTCGGGCAGGGTGAGCCAGACGAAGAAGCCGCCCTCGGGGCGGGTCCAGGAGGTCCCGGCGGGCATGAGCGCCTCCAGCGCCGCGAGCATGGCGTCGCGGCGCTCCCGGTACATCTCGTTGAACTCCTTGATCTGCTCCCGCCAGGGGTGCTCGGCCAGGTAGCGGCCGACCACCATCTGGTTGAAGGTGGAGTGGCTGAGCATGGCCGACTCGGCGGCCAGCACCAGCTTGGCGCGCACCGCCGAGGGCGCCAGGGCCCAGCCGATGCGGAAGCCCGGCGACAGGGTCTTGGAGAAGGAGCCCAGGTAGATGACGTTGTCGGGGGCGTCGGCGCGCAGGGCGCGCTCGGCCTCGCCCTCGTAGCGCAGCAGGCCGTAGGGGTTGTCCTCCAGGACGAGCAGGCCGTGCCGGTGGCAGATGTCCAGGACGCGGCGGCGGCGCCCGGCGGTCAGCGTCACCCCGGCCGGGTTCTGGAAGTTGGGGACGGTGTAGAAGAACTTGGCGCGGCGCCCTTCGGCGGCCAGCGCCTCCAGGTGCTCCTCCAGGGCCTCGGGGACCACGCCGAGGTCGTCCATGGCCACGTGTCGGATGTCGGCCTGGAAGGCGGCGAAGGTGTTGATGGCGGTGACGTAGGTGGGCGCCTCGGCCAGCACCACGTCGCCGGGGTCGACGAAGACCCGGGTGACCAGGTCCAGGGCCTGCTGGGAGCCGACGGTCACGATGACGTCGTCGGGGGCGGCGTCGATGCCCTCCAGCGCCATGACCTCGCAGATGCGCTCGCGCAGGTCGGGGTCGCCCTGGGCGGAGCCGTACTGCAGGGCGGTGGCGCCCTGCTCGGTGGCGACGCGGCGGACGATGTCGCCGACCTGGTCCAGCGGCAGCGCGCTCACGTTGGGCATGCCGCCGGCGAGGGAGACCACCTCGGGGCGGGAGGCGACGGCGAACAGGGCGCGCACCTCGGAGGCGACCATCCCCTGGGCTCGGGCGGCGTAGGAGCCGACGTAGGGGTCGATGCGCGAGCCCCGCCGGGGGCCCACCTGCCGTTGGGGATCATCCGAGGACACGATCCACCTCCGCGTGAGCGATCTTCGATCGGCCCAGTGTACGTGCGGTGCGCATGTGGACGGCCCGCGGGGGCCGGGGGACGACCCGGCGGGGCCGCCGGGGACCGCGGACGCGAGACCGCACCGGATACCTGATGGACGTGCAGGTCGCCGCGGCTCCGGAAGGCACCCCGCTGTGGCTCTCCGGAAGCCCTCCCTCTCCGCTGCACGGCCTGAGAGCCGCTCGGGTGTGCGCTGCGCTGCTCCGTCCGCAGGGGGGCAGGACGACCGCTCTCACCGACAAGGGGGACGTCGGCGCAGGCGGAGGCGTGGTCGCGCCGTTCAGGGGGCGCGCGGATGCGCGGCCCCGGCGAGCGGGCCGACACCGCGCCGAGGAACCGGCACGTCGAACCGGCACGTCCTGCGGAGGCTCCGAGACCGCCCTGGACGGCGGGCCCCGCAGAGGCCGCGCCCCGGCGCTTCCCGCGCCTGAGCCGCGCGCGACGAACCCGCCCGTCCGGGGCGGGACGCCGTCTCCGCCTGGTGCCCGGCCCTGGCCCGAGCGCGGCGGCGTGTCCCTGGACACCTCGGCTGCGCGGCAGTCTAATCGGAGGTCAGAGGGCTTTTCGACTGTGGAGGTGCGCCGTGGCCACCGACCGACCGGCGACGACGTTCGCCGATGACCCGCTCCTCGCGGCCGCCACCGCGCCGTGGCGGATCGCCGCCCCGGGTGACCGTGACCTGAACGCCGTCTTCGAGAGGGTCGGCCGGTGTCTGGGCCCATGGCCCCGCTCCTCCGAGATCCTGTTCCGGATCACCGGAGGCGACCGCGAGGACCGTTGGGCGGTCCACTGCGGGCCGGAGGGCAGCCGATCCTACGACGCGGCGCGGACGGACGTGGCAGCCGACCTGGAGCTGATCGTCGACGCGACCACCTGGTGGGAGATCGCCTGTGGCGGCCTCTCCCCGCTCGACGCCTTCGGGCGCGGCCGGATGCGCGTGATCGGCAGCCTCACCCTCGGACGCCACCTGGCCGAACGCCTCGGAGGAGCCGCCTCCGGCGAGGACCTGACCAGCCCTGACGAGAGGTCGTGACCGCGATGCCGAGCAAGGTCGGTGACGTTCAGTGCGTCAACGTCGGCGACGACTACGCCTTTACCCGGATCCGCCCCGCGGGCGAGCGCCCGGAGGCCCTCATCCTGTGGCTCAACCCCCAGGTGACCTCCACCGCCACGCGGATGCAGCACAGTATGTGGATCTCACTGCTGCGCACGGCGATGGCCCATGGCATGCAGGTCAGGGTGACCCACGGCGAGAACAGTGCTTTCGTGCAGTTGGTCGAACTGCGCGGACCCAGCTTCTGACACCCCGGCCGGGAGGCCGTCATGATCTCGATCCCCGACCGAGCGCAGTGGGACCGTGCGCGTGCCGCCCACCGCGCCGCCTCCGCCGACCTGTGGTCCTATCCCGGGGTGACGGGTGTCGCCGTGGGCGTGGAGCGCACCGGGGGCGAGCCGACCGGCCGGGCGGCGGTGGTCGTCTACGTCGCCCGCAAGCTCACGGCCCAGGACCTGGCCCCCGGCGACCTCCTTCCGGACGTCGTCGGTGATGTCCCGGTCGACGTCGTGGAGGCGGTCTTCGAGGCGCAGTCCGACGAGCACCGCGAGCGCCGCGCACCGATGCCGGGCGGCGTCAGCATCGGCCACCTCGACCCTCCGATCACCGGAACCCTGGGGTCACGCGTGTTCGATGACACGGCGGGCGCGGACATGATCCTGAGCAACTGGCATGTGCTCTGCGGCTCCGGCGACTGCGGCGGCGACATCGTGGTCCAGCCGGGCCCCGCCGATGACGGTGATGCCGACGACGCGGTGGCCCGGGTGCACCGGGCCCTGATCACCGACCGGGTGGATGCGGCGCTCGCCCGGCCCACGGGGGCCCGCGACCTCGTGCCCGAATTCTTCAACCTGGGGGTCTTCGGCGGGTTCGCGACCGCCGAGTTCGGCGCACCGGTGCGCAAGTCCGGCCGCACGACCGGGGTCACCGCCGGCACGGTCACCGGCGCCGGTGACTTTCTGGTGAACTACCACCCGTTCGTCCTCCTCTTCCGCGACCAGATCGTCATCGAGGGGGACGGTGCCCCCTTCTCCGCGGGAGGGGACTCGGGCAGTCTGGTCGTCGACTCCGCCGATCGCCTCGTGGGCCTCCTCTTCGCCGGTTCACCGGCCCATACCCTGGCCAACCCGATCGATGAGGTCCTCACCGCGTTCGGGATCACCGCCGACGCCGAGCTCCTCGCCGACCAGCTCCTGTGACTCCGCCCCGAATCCGGGAACGGCCGCGCACACCCCTGGGCCACCGCCCCCGGGCGGGCCCTGAACGCAGCGCCCGGTCGGCCCGCCAGGGGCCCACCGAACGGCACCGGCACACGAAGAACGGCGGCGGCCCGGGGGCTCCCCCAAGCCCCGGACCGCCGCCGCTTTTGGGAGGTCCACCCACGTGCACACTCCCGAAACCCCCCTCAAGGCACGGGCGCGGGCGGACATGGTCCTCGTCGGCGGGCGGAGGCCGCCTTCCCGGTGCTCGCCGGTACTCCCCCTCCGGGCGCTCCGCGCGCCGACGGGTGACAGTCCATCAATCACCGCACCCACCTCGCAAACGTTGCAGCGGGTTGCAGTGATGTGACTCATTGTCGCGATGGGGCCGCGTCCCGCACCGCCTCCGCCCGGGCCGCTCGGATCGCCGGCGCCTGCGAGGCCGGCAGCGCGCACGGGTCGTCCGCCCCCCGCACCCGCACGTCCACACGCTCGCTGAACCGGTACGGACGGCTCTCCAACAGACCGCCGAGGTGGCGGCGCAGCCGGGACATCTCCGCCCGCACCGTCACCAACCGGTCCGGCGCCCCGAACAGGGCCTGCGACAGCTCCGCCGCGCTGCATCCCTGCCTGCGCCGCGCCAGGACGAACAGCACCTCGGCATGGCGCACGGTCAGCCGGTGCGACCAGCTCCCGCTGGGCCCGCTCACCGACAGCTCCGGCCCCCGCAGGTCGAGCACGGCCTGCGACGCCGGGGCCCCCTCGCCCCCGCGCGGGCGCACCAGCCACCCGCCCGGCAGCGGCTCCAGCCCGCACTCCCCCAGGCTCGGAATCCACGCCGAGGTCCCGTCCACCCGGCGGGGCAGCAGCACCCGGCGCACCGGCTCGGTCCCGGCGGCGGCCGCCGTCCACCCGTTCTCGTCGACCACCAGCGCCGGACCGGACATGCCCGCCAGCAGCGGCGCCGCCACCGCCCGCAGCCGCTCCAGGTTGGCGTCGTGGCGGCCGCGCAGGTGCGATTCGGCCAGCCGGGCCACCGCGTTGACCAGGGCGAGCGTGGAGGCGTGCGCGGTCGCGGCGGGCCCGGTGACGTCGATCGCGCCGATCACGCGCCCGTCGCGCGGGTCCCGCACCGGCGCGCACGCGCAGGTGAGCCGGTGCAGGCCGCGCACGTAGTGCTCGGCCGAGTACACCTGCACCGGGCGCCCCACCACCAGCGCGGTACCGATGGCGTTGGTACCGGTGGAGCCCTCGTCCCAGGCGGCGCCCTCCACCAGCCCGGCGCTGTCGGCCAGGCGGCGCATGTCCCGGGCCCCGTCCCGCCACAGGATGAAGCCGCGCGGGTCGGTGACGAGCATGACGTGCCCGGCCTCCTCCCGGGCGCCCAGCAGCACCGAGCTGATCAGCGGGAGCACCTCCTCCAGCGCGTTGTCGCCGCGCTCCCGGTCGACCTCTTCGCTGCGCAGGCTGGGCACGGGCCGACCGCTGTCGGGGTCGACCCCGTACCGGCGCACCCGCTCCCAGGAATCCTCGATGACCGGCCGGGGCGGCACCGGCGGCCGCCCCCCGGTCAGCGCCGCCTCGTGCACGCGCCGCAGCAGGCGGGCATGGCGCTGCGGGTCCGCGCCGGCGGGCAGTGCGATATCGAGCCGTTCCTCCCCCACGGTGGTGTCCCTCCCCATCGTTGCGGCCGCCTCCCCTGCGCCCGCTCCGGAGGACACATCCTTATCAGGCGGAAGGCGCGCGGCAACCCTGGCACCGGGCCGGAATGCGGGTCGGTACGTGAGTCGGCCCGGCGCCGCCGTTCCCGCACCTCGCGGACGCTCGCGGGGGACGGGAACGGCGGCGCCGCCGCGCCCGGGGACGGAGGCCGCTCCGAGGTGGGCCCCTGCCCCACCGACGCGGCCACGACCAGGGGCTTTGCCGGACCTTTCCGTACTTGTTGCCCTCTCTTGCGGCGGGTCGTCCGTGGCGGAAAGTGAGCACGCGTGCGGCGTACGTGATAGTGGCTGCACGCCCAGTCGCCGGAGGTAGGGAGTGGACCCTGTGCAGATGCGGCCCCGCCGACCCCGTCCCCTCACGGCCGTCTTCGCCGCCACCGTCGCCGTCCTCGGGGCGGCGGCCGGGTGCGGCGCCGATGAGGAGCTCGCCACCGCCCGCGCGGCCGCGGGCGACCTGTCGGCGTCGATGCTGCGCCCGCAGGCCGAGGACGCGTTCTCCCGCAAGGGCCACCCCATCGCCGGACGCCTGGAGTGCTCGGCCGACACCGGCTCGGACGACGCCGACACGGTACGCCTGGCCTGCACCGGCATGACGCGCGACGAGGAGCAGGCCGAGGTCTCCGGCCGGATCGGGTACGCCGCGGTGACCGGCAGGGAGGAGGGCGACGACGGCCTGCCCGGACGCTTCGTGGGGCGCGTCGGCGGCGACGAGGTCTTCGTGGTGACCTGCTTCGACTGCAAGCCCAGCCCGGTCGTCGGCAAGGACGGCGGTGAGGGCGGCGGCAAGGGCGGCGACAAGGGCGGGGACGGCGCCGCCGGGGACCGTGCGGACGAGGGGGACGGAGCGGGCGCCGACAAGGCAGGGGACTCCGGTTCCGGCAAGGGATCGAAAAAGGACGCGGGCGAGGACGCCGATTCGGGCAGCGGTCCGAACGAGTCGGGCGACGACGGATAAGGCCCCGGGGGAGGACGAGCGCGCGGCCGAGCGCCCCGGCTCGGCCCCAGGCGGTTCCGAAAGGGAGCCGACTCGGAGAGCGGCCGATAGGACCCCGGAGGGGCGACCACACGGCCGAACCCCCTGGCGCGGGCACGGTATCCGGCTCCCGCAAGGGCCCGACTCGGGCGGCGGCGGGTAGGCACTCGGGGAGGGCCGCGCCGGGGGCGGTGCGGCCGACGACCGACCCCCGAGGAGCGCCATGCCCGTCCCCCGGCCGCCCGCGTTCGTCTTCGACCTCTTCGACACCCTGGTCCCCCTGGAACCGCTGGAATGGCGCCTGCGCGAGGCGGGTGTGCCGCGCGTGCTGATGCGGCGCTGGTGGGACCACCTCCTCCGGGACGGCTTCGCGCTCGCGGCGGTGGGCCGCTCCGCGCCGTTCCGGCAGGTGGCCCGGAACGCGCTCGCCGACATCACCGGCCACCAGGTGGCCGGGGCGGCGGCCGACGCGGTGGTCGACGCCCTGGCCGAGCTGGAGCCCCGGCCGGACGCGGCCGAGGCCCTCCGCGCGGCGCGCACGGGCCGGGCGCGGGTGGTGGTGCTGGACAACGCCGACGCCGCGACGGTGCGGGCGCTGCTGGAGCGCGGCGGGTGCGCCGGGCTCGTGGACGAAGTGGTGGAGGCCGGGTCGGCCGGCGCCTGGAAACCGGCCCCGGCGCCCTACCTCGCGGCGGTGGAGGCGGGCAGGTCCCCTGCCGCCCGGACGGCGCTGGTGACCGCCCACGCCTGGGACGTCCACGGCGCCAAAGCGGCCGGACTGGTCACCTCCTGGACGTCCCACCTGGAGCGGCGGTACCCGGAGGTGTTCTCCTCCCCCGACGCGTCGGGGGCGTCCCCGCCGGAGGCGGTCGAGGCCGTGTGGCCGGGACAGGCGAACCTGTCCGCGACGTGAGGCCGCACGAGATGTACTGACCACGGAGGTTAGTGACAGCACCCCGGCCATCTCACGAAAGAGGGCCTCCGGTACCGGTGCGGATGTCTGACGTCCCAACCAACGGCAAGGTCGAACGCCTCCACCGCACCCTGGCCGACGAATGGGCCTACGCCCGGGCCCACGCCTCAGAGACCGAGCGGCGCGGGGCGTTCGACGACTGGCTGCACCACGACAATCACCACCGCTTCCACACCGCGATCGGCGGTCCTCCCGCCTCCCGCTTCACCAACCTCACGGGACAGCACACCTGGAGCGGGCCCCACGTCGGGCGGTCCGGGGGATGGCATCCGCGGAACCTCCGGCGGCCGTGATCGCCGTCGGCGGGCGGCCGGAGGGGCAACGGGGTGGTGCGGCCGCCGTCGGGCCGGGCGGGCGCGGTGGTCATGGCGTTAGGCCGCGCTCCGGCCGCCTCGGGACTCGTGATCGGCGTCCCGTGCATTGGCGGGCGACCGCAGTCGCTCCTCAAGGACGGCCATCGGCCGCTCTCAGACGGCGGGGGCACCCGGCCGACCGGGGGTTTCGCGGGTGCGTCCCCCGCGGCCCGCCGTACGACGCCCCTGAACAGGCCTCGCCGTGTGGCCACGATGGCGTTCGCGGAACTCTCGGCCGCCGTGGGCGGCCGAAGGCCGACCGCCGTTCAGGGCACCGACGCAGTGGCAGGGCCGCCCGGGGGGCCGTGGCGCCCGCCCTCCAGCCGACGGGCCCCTTCGTCACGGGTCGCCCCCTGGGGCGGCTCCCCCTGCCTGCACCGGCCACGGTGCGCCGAACCCGGCCCTGGCCCGCGCGCCGCATCCCACGGACCCCGAGGTCATACTTTCCTCTCCGGAAAGTACTTGCCAATTTGGAAAGTAGTTGCCATGGTGGAAACATCACCCCCGATGACGAGGAGGCTCCGCCATGGAAGGAGCGATGGACGGAACACCGGAGGGCGCGGACATCGGCCGGGAGCAGGCCGCCGCCTCGCTCGCCGCCGCCGAGGGCACGGCCGCCCGGATGCGCCGGAAGGCGTCCGCGTACGTGGTCTACTGCGCGGTGTTCGGCACCGCGTTCCCGCTGGGCACGGCCACCATCGGTCTGGCGTCCTCACAACCGCCGAGGGTCGCCGCCATGACCGTCATGGGCCTGACGCTGGTCTTCCTGCTCGCCTTCCTGTTCACCCGCCCGGTGACCGGCACCTGGTTCGCCCCCGTGCACACGGGCGCCATGCTGGGGTGGGGGCTGCTGTACAGCGTGACGATGCTCGTCGGCGTGCCCGTCTTCCCCGGCGAACCCGCCTGGTGGATCCCGATGTCGATCGCGACCGCGCTCCCGTTCGCGGCCGCCATCGCGTGGATCCTGCGTACTACGAGGAGGGACCGGTGACCGGGCACCCGCGCGGCCGCCTGGACGACGTGATCCACGCTCCGGTGCGGTTCTCCATCGTCGCCGCCCTGGCCGCCGTGCACCAGGCGGACTTCAAGGCGGTGCGCGACGCGGTGGAGATCACCGATTCGGCTCTGTCCAAGCAGGTCGCCACCCTGGAGAAGGCCGGGTACGTGGACGTCGGCAAGACGTGGGCCGGGCGGCGCCCCCGGACCGTGCTCCGCCTGACCTCGGGCGGGCGGACGGCCTTCGAGCAGCACGTCGCCGCACTCCGCGAAATCGCCGAGGGCGCGGTCCCGGCGGTGGGCGACGCCCCGGACGCCTGACGGCGCGTACGACGGGACGGACGGCCGCACGACCTTCAGCGGCCGCCCGTCCACCGTCGGGCGGGTTTCGGCGCCGGGGCGGGCCGGGCCCGCCCCGGCGCCGAAGCCGCCCCACCGGCCCGACCGGAGGGAAACCGCACCACTCCAGCGGACATGACCGACGGCGGAAGCCGCCGCCCCTGTCGGCCTCGGAGCGGTCAGCGAACCCGGTCGCCCCGCCCCCTCCGAGCCGACACGGCCGGGGCCCGCCCCGGCGTCCCCGGGTCAGCGCGGAGCCCCGCCCTGTTCCGCCTTCCCCAGACGGGAGATGGCCGCCTCCGGCGACCGCGCGTAGCGCCGGAAGCCCTGCCAGGGGTCCACGCCGTCCCGCTCGGCGAAGTCGCGCACCGTCCACCGGCCCGCCGACCCCAGGCCGTCCAGCTCGTCCCACCCCACCGGGGCGGCGACCGGCGCCCCCGGTCGGGCCCGGACCGAGTACGGCGCCACCGCCAGCTGCGCGTACCCGTTGCGCAGGTAGTCGATGAACACCCGCCCGCGCCGCTTCTCCTTGCGCACCGCGGTGGTCAGCTCCTTGGGCCTGCGGGCGGCCACCCGCTCGGCCACCGTGCGCGCGAACGCCTTGACCTCATCGCAGTCGGCCCGCCTGCGGATCGGGCACACCACGTGCAGCCCCCGCGACCCCGTCGTCATCACGAACGCCGCCAGCCCGAGCGCCTCCACCTCCTCGCGCACGTCCCGCGCGGCCGCGCACACCCCGGCGAAGTCCTCGGCCCGCGAGGGGTCCAGGTCGAACACGATCCGGTCGGGCGTGCGCGGCAGGTCGGCCCGGCTCATCCAGGTGTGCAGCGGGAACGCGTCCTGCCCGCACAGCCAGACCAGGGTGGCCCGGTCCTGGCAGAGGAGCATGTCGGCCCGGCCGCCGCTCTCCCGGGGCACGCTCGCCGACGGCACCCAGTCCGGGGTGCCCGCCCACCGGTTCTTGACGAAGAAGCCGCCGTCGCCCTCGATGCCCTCCGGCCACCGCTGCACCGCCAGCGGCCGGTCGCGCAGGTGCGGCAGCATCCGCGCGGCCACCCGCAGGCAGTGGTCGGCCAGTTCGCCCTTGGTGGGCCCACCGGGCCCGAACAGCTCCTTGTCGGCGTGGTGGACCTCCGGCAGCGTTCGTGTGCCCATGTCCCCACCCCTTCCCGCGCGGGGACGCGGTCAGTCACCCCGGGGGCCCTCACGCCCCGACCACGGGCGCACCAGGCGTTCGGCCAGGTCGGGGCGGTCCAGGCGGCGCATCAGCGCGGCCAGGTCCTCCAGCACGGCCGAGCGCTGCGCGGGCGCCAGGCCGTGCAGGAACTCCTCCACCGCCCCGCCGCCCGCACGGCACGGCGCCTCGCCGTCGGCGCCCACCAGCCGCACCTCGGCGGTGAAGTCGCGCACCCGCGGGTGGTCGAACAGGTCGTGGTCGAGCAGCAGGCAGGTCAGCTCCGCCTCGGCCACACCGCGCTCGGCCAGGGCGAAGGCGCGGCCCGCCTCGGCGGCGGCGCGCAGCACGTCCCGGCGGATGCGGGCGCCGATGCGGACCCGTTCGAGCGCGTCGACGCCGACGATGTCCAGCTCCACCCGGAAATAGGCGTGGAAGCACAGGTCCGCGTCGGCGCTGGGGATGCGCGCCTGGAACTCGTCGACGACGGGCCCGCCGCGGCCCAGGAACCGTCTTCGGCGCATGCGGCCCCCTTCCGGTGCGGGCGGAAGCGCCGGGGCCGTCACGGGTGCTCCCAGACGTTCACCCCGCCGCCCACGTCGCCCATCTGGTAGACGCTCCCCGAGTTGCCGTGGGCGTTGTTGGTGACCACGGTGCCGCCGGAGGCGGGGGTGGGGCCCGAGGGCTCCGCGGGCGCGGGCGCCTGCCCGCCGTCCTCGGGCCCGCCCTGCTCCACGGCCCCGCCGTCCCACCGGGAGGCGCCGGTCCCGGCGGTGGACGGGACGGGCACGTACAGGTAGCCCTCGGCCCGGTACCCCTTCCCGGCGACCTCGGCGTCGACCGGTGCCCAGCGGCTCGCGTCGACGCCGGTGAACCCGCCCAGCACCACGTCCTCGTAGACGCGGCGGCCGATGATGGCGGCCACCAGCGTGGTGTCGGGGTGGGAGCGGGCCAGGGCCCGGCGCACCGCGTCGGCGTCCAGCAGCCGGTGGGTGTCGATCATCGCGTCGCCCATCGCGTCGATGCCCGACCCGTCCCCGGTGTCGGGCAGCGGCCCCACGCCGAGGCTGACGCGCATGCGCAGGCGCAGGTCCCGGTCGACCGCGGCCAGCCAGGGCCGCTTCTCCTCCAGCACCTCCTGCAGGGTGTCCAGGAACGGGTCGATGAGCCGGGGCAGGTGGACGGGGTCGGTGCCCAGCACGTACCCGTCGCCGTCGTGGCGGGGGAAGCTGGGGGCCTTCCACACCTCGCCCAGGCCCGAGCGGGTCAGGGCCAGTTCGAGGACTTCGGGGATGAGCCGCCCCACGAGCTGCTGGTGGACGGCGCTGGTGCGGCTGAACCGCTCCATGTCCACCGCCAGCACCGCGCGGTAAGGGGGCAGGGGGACGCTGGTCCGGGGCCGGGGGGTGTCGAGTTCCATGGGCGCTCCGCTCCGGTGGGCCTCGGCGGCCGGACGGTCCGAACGCCTGCCCCCACCCTGGCGTACCCGGACGGCGCGCTGTGTCCGATCATGAACACAGCGGGAGAACCTCCCGTGCCGTCCGTGCCGTCCGCGCCCGCCGGTCCCCGCGCGGCGGTCAGTCTCCCCCCTCGGCGAGCGCCTCCAGCGCGGCCATGTCCAGGACGGCGACGTAGCTGCGCCCGGTGCGGATCAGGCCGCGCTGGCGCATGCGGGTGTAGGCGGCGGCCACCGAGGTGCGCGAGAGCCCGGCGAATTCGGCGATCTCCCGCTGGGGCAGCGGGATGCGCACCAGCACCGCGCGGCGCCCGGGGCCGGGCCCGTCGGTGATGGGCGCGGCGGTGGGCACCCCCAGGGCGCGGGCCAGGTACAGCAGGGCAACGGGGAGCCGCTGCTCGGCCGGGAGGGCGGCCTGCTCGGCGCGCAGGGCGTCGCTCTCCATCTGCCGGGCCAGGGTGCTCTCCCACAGTGCGGACTCCAGGCCGCGCTCGCCGACGATCCGGCGGAAGCGCTCGGCCGGGAAGACGGCGGTGGCGCAGGGGCCCACGGCGGTCACCGTGGCCGAGCGCTCGCCCCCGCCGGGCACCAGCATCGGCTCGCCGAGGACGTCGCCGGCGGCGCGGAAGGCCAGGGGGACGGTGGTGCCGTCGGCGCGCACCCGCACCACCCGGGCGTGCCCCTCGGCGAGCAGGTGCACGGTGCTGCCCGGGTCGCCCTGGCGCATGAGGGCCTCGCCGGGGGAGAAGCGGGCCCTGGCCCCTTCGGCCAGCAGCCGCGCCCACTGCCGGTCGTCGAGCAGCCCGCCCAAGCCGCGTCTGGGCAATCGCACGTCCCCTTCTCAGCGCCGCGTCCGGTAGGGATCTCCTTACCGTCTTGCCCACCGATTCCGGTGTCACCGCGGCGCCATATCCGTGTAACCCATTGTGCGCTGCACAAAGACCGCCGGAGGCGGGGTCCCCGCGGTCCGTGCAGACCGGTGCGCGAGCGCCGGGGCGAACGGGCCGTTCATCCGCGCCCGGCCGCGCGGGGGAGGGGGATACCGGTTCCGCATTCTCCGCGGTGCGGGCGCCGAACGCCGTAGCCACCCATTAACGCAGCGTTTTTCACCCCCTTGACCTGCGATACCCCCCTTCTTACGGTCTAGACCACTCGGCGCATTCGCCCCCACGGAACAGGAATGCCCCGATACCGCGGCGGAATTGCCTTCCGCCGCTCCCGCACGAAAGGCCGAGCATGAAACTGAGAAGAAAGGCCCTCGCCGTCGCCGCGGCGACCCCGCTGCTGTTCGCCCTGCTGCCCGCCGGGGTGGCCAGCGCCCACGGGTACGTCTCCTCCCCCGCCAGCCGCCAGGCCCAGTGCGCCGCCGGAACCGTCGAGTGCGGCCAGATCAAGTGGGAGCCGCAGTCCGTCGAGGGCCCCAAGGGTCTGATGAGCTGCAGCGGCGGCAACGGCCGCTTCGCCGAGCTGGACGACGACTCCAAGGGCTGGCAGGTGCACCCCGTCGGCACCTCGGTCGACTTCACCTGGACCCTGACGGCCCGCCACGCCACCTCCACCTGGGAGTACTTCGCCGACGGGCAGAGGGTGGCCTCCTTCGACGACGGCGGGGCCCGGCCGCCGTCCAGCGTCACCCACCGGGTGGACCTGAGCGGGCACAGCGGCCCGACCAAGCTGCTGGCCCGGTGGAACATCGCCGACACCGCCAACGCGTTCTACGCCTGCATCGACCTCGACGTCGGCGCGGCCTGACCGTCCGCCTCCCCCTTCCGCCCCCGTGCCGCGCGGGGTCCGGCCGCGCGGCACGGGCGGGCGGCCCCCACATCAGCCAGACGCCGCGCAGCAGCGTCGCCCACCCCGACGGGCGCACCCCGCCCCCGCTCCGCCCCGCAGCGGCGCGGGGGCGCCGCTCACGCCGCATTCCCGCCACCCGCCTCGGCACGGCCCAGGGCGATGCGCGCGATGGCCGACAGGGAGCGCGAGCCCGGGGCGAAGTAGTCGCTGTGCCCGCCCGGCCCGGCGTCGAACACCTCGGCGCCGAAGCCCCGCCCGACCGGGTCGGGGCCGAACCCCACCGTGGTGCCGGGCAGGTGCAGCGCCCCGTGCGGGACTCCGGCGATCCAGTCCGAGCCCCCGCGCCCGGCCCACACCCGCCGGGCGCCGATGTCGGCGGCCCCGGCCACCCCCGCCCCGGGGCTGCCGACCAGCACCGCGTCGGCCGCCCGCGACGACGCCACGTGCGCCCGCCCGCACACCACCGTCCCGTAGGAGTGGCAGACCAGCGTCAGGCGGGCGCCCGGCGCGGCCCGCAGCAGCCGCGGCACGAACGCGTCCAGCGCCCGCGCGCCCGTGTCGGCGCGCCCGGTGGTCGCCACCGCCGGGCTCACCGTCGCGGGGGCGGGGTAGCCCATCCAGGCGACGACGGCCGTGCGCGCCCCGGGGTCCACCTCGGCCATGCGCGCCCGCAGTTCGCGGGCGGCGTCGCCGACGCGCATGTACGGCTTGGCGCCGTGCCCGTCGAAGGTGTCCAGGGTCGTGTCGGCGCCGGGGACCAGGACGACCACCCGGTCGGCCTCCTCCAGGTCGCCGACCACCTCGACGGCGCGCCCCTGGCCGTGCGGGTCGAACTCCAGCAGGTCGCGGCCGGGGGCGGCGAGCGCGCCGAGGGCCTCGGCCCGGTCGGTGCCGCCCGCCCGCTCCGCCGCCTGCGACGCGCGCGCGGCGGCGCCACGGTTGGCGTCGTAGGCCTCCTGCGGCCGGTCCGGCGACCACTCGGCGGCCCGCACGCCCCGGACCCCGGAGAGGTCCGGGGCCCCGGGCGGGGCCGGGGGCGCCGTGGATGTGGCGGTGAGCGCGACCGCCGCCGCCAGTGCCGTGGCCGCGCGCACCGCGCGCACCGCCCTCCCGTACATCCGCGCCTCCCCCGACGTCCTGTGTCCGGCACAGGACGCTACGGAGCGCACGGTGTACGGCGCGTCCCCCTGTCGGGCCCACCCCCGCCTCCCTCTCAGGTGGCACCCGGGAGGCGCCCGCCCCCGCGTCGTCCGCCACACGGCCGCCGCGGACGCGTACCCTCTCCCCCGTAGCCGACCGAGGGCGCCGGGGGCGTCCGCGACGAGATTGAAGAGGCCGGTCCATTGGTGACGTCGATCGACACGGTTCCCGGGTGGTTCTCCGACGACGAGCTGGCGTGGGTGCGCTCGCGCATGCCCGTCCTCTACGTCAACGCGGTCCCGGTGCGCGTGGACAACACCGGGTCGGTGACGCGGGTGGGCCTGCTGCTGCAGGCCACCCCCGAGCAGACCATCAGCCGGGCGGTGGTCTCCGGACGGGTGCTCTACCACGAGCGGGTCCGCGACGCGCTCCTGCGCCACCTGGAGAAGGACCTGGGCCCGATGGCGCTGCCGAGCATCCCGGCCACGCCGCAGCCGTTCACGGTGGCCGAGTACTTTCCCACCCCGGGTGTGACCGCCTACCACGACCCGCGCCAGCACGCGGTCGCGCTGGCCTACGTGGTTCCGGTGACCGGCGACTGCCGCCCCCGGCAGGACGCCCTGGACCTGGTGTGGTTCACCCCTGAGGAGGCCGCCGGGCCGGAAGTGCAGTCGGAGATGGCCGACGGGCAGGGCGTGCTGGTGCGCCAGGCGCTGGCGCATGCGGGCTGCCTGCCCTAGGGCGCGGGCCCTCCGGGCGGCACGCCCTCGACACCTCCGCACAGGCCCCTAGGGTGGATGTTGGGCTGCGGGGCACCGTGGCTTGACCGAGCGACGGGTACGACCGCAGCCGACCTGTACCCGTTCTGCTTAGGGATCTGCCATGAGCGAGGGCTACACCGTGCCCAACGAAGGCAACCCGATCACCACCACCGGGGCCGGCGCGCCCGCCCCCAGCGATGAGCAGTCGCTCAGTGTCGGGCGCGACGGCCCGCTCCTTCTCCACGACGTATACCTCGTGGAGAAGATGGCGCACTTCAACCGCGAGCGCGTCCCCGAGCGCGTGGTCCACGCCAAGGGGGCGGGCGCGTACGGCACCTTCCGGGTCACCCAGGACGTGTCCGAGTACACCTGCGCCGACGTGTTCCAGCCGGGCCGCGAGACGCCGATGCTGGCCCGCTTCTCCACGGTCGCCGGGGAGCAGGGCAGCCCCGACACCTGGCGGGACCCGCGCGGCTTCGCGCTGAAGTTCTACACCCGCCAGGGCAACTACGACATGGTCGGCAACAACACGCCGGTCTTCTTCATGCGCGACCCGCAGAAGTTCCAGGACTTCATCCGTTCGCAGAAGCGCGACCCGCGCACCGGGCTGCGCGACAACACCATGCAGTGGGACTACTGGTCGCTGTCGCCCGAATCGGCCCACCAGGTGACCTGGCTGATGGGCGACCGGGGCGTGCCCCGGTCCTACCGGCACATGGACGGCTTCAGCTCGCACACCTACATGTGGGTGAACGCCGAGG
Organism: Nocardiopsis chromatogenes YIM 90109; assembly: GCF_000341185.1. Taxonomy (GTDB): domain Bacteria; phylum Actinomycetota; class Actinomycetes; order Streptosporangiales; family Streptosporangiaceae; genus Nocardiopsis_A; species Nocardiopsis_A chromatogenes. The sequence continues at coordinate 23,108 of NZ_ANBH01000267.1, read as the reverse complement.
GTCGGAAGGTGTGGGTGAAGTACCACTTCCTCACCGACCAGGGCAACGACTTCCTGCCGCAGGAGGAGGCCGACCGCATGGCGGGGGCCGACGCCGACCTGCACCGCCGCGACCTGTACGGGGCCATCGCCCGCGGGGAGTACCCGTCGTGGACCCTGAAGGTGCAGATCATGCCCTTCGAGGACGCGGCGGACTACCGGTTCAACCCCTTCGACCTGACCAAGGTGTGGCCGCACGGCGACTACCCGCTCATCGAGGTGGGGCGGATGGTGCTGGACCGGGTGCCCGAGGACTACTTCATCCACGTGGAGCAGGCCGCGTTCGAGCCGTCCAACCTGGTGCCGGGCATCGGCCCGTCGCCGGACAAGATGCTGCTGGCGCGGCTGTTCTCCTATTCGGACACGCACCGCTACCGCATCGGGGTGAACTACAACGAGCTGCCGCCCAACCGCCCGGAGGTGCCGGTGCGCGCCTACCAGAAGGACGGGCGGATGAGGTTCACGCCGCCGAACACCGGGGCGGTCTACCACCCGAACTCCTTCGGCGGCCCCGACGCCGTCCGGCAGGAGGGGACCGAGGAGTCGTCCTGGCCGGTCGAGGGGGCCGAGCTGGTGCGCGAGGCCTACACCCGGCACCGGGACGACGACGACTTCGTCCAGCCGAGGGCGCTGATCCGCGAGGTGATGGACGACGCGGCGCGGGACCGCCTGGTGGCCAACGTGTCGGGGCACATGGGGCAGGTGCACGACGACGGGGTGCTGGGGCGCGCCATCGACTACTGGATGAACATCGACCCGGACATCGGCCAGCGCGTGGCCGCCCGGGTGAAGGGCAACCACACCGCCTGAGGGCACGGGGCGCCGGACCGGGGACGGGCTCTTCGGACCGGCGTGTGCTCCCGTCCGACCAGGCGGGCACGGCCGCCGCGGCTCCGGTCCGGGTCCGGCCCGCCTTCGGGGCCCGACCGGCGCCCCACCCCGTCGGCGGAGACCGCGATCCCCTGGCCCCGCGCCCGGCGGGCGCGGGGCCAGGGGCGCATTCCGCCGAGCCGCGTCGCTTCGTTCGGCTCGGCGGCGGCAGGAAGACTGACCGGCCGACCGGATGGATGCGCCTACTCGAACGGTGGCGTCCGCTGGATGAGCGGCTTTCGGCGGACTCGGGCCGCCATGGCCAGGCGGCCAGTGCGGTCGCCGCGGCGCTTGGGCGGCCCCGCCCTGCGTCGGTGGCTCGACCGGCGTCCTGCCTGGAGGCGGGTCTCATTCACCCGCCCGCCCACAGCGGCCGTGGCCGCCGAGAGTCGCGCGGCTCCAGCGGAGGCCATCCCTTCTGACCAGGTCAGCGCCGTCGTCACGGCTTCAGGTCGGGCCCCTCCCGCCTTCGGCGGATCCTGACCGGCGCGGAGGCCGCCGTCGGCGGCCTCGGCCGCATCCGGCCACGATGGGGCGCCGGGGTCCGGCCGAGTCGGACGCGATGCCCTGGGCCGACCCGGATCGCCGGGGCCCGCGCCGCCCCCGGCGTGATCCGCACCCTCTTGAGCGAGTGCTCAAATCCGCCTACGCTACTTTTTGAGCGACCGCTCAAATAAGGGGAGGCGGAGTTGGGGTCCGACGGTCTGTACATCGAGGCACGCATCCGCACCGGCATCGACCTGCTGTGGGAACGCACCCGGAACCCGGGCCCGCACGCGCGCTGGGACCTGCGCTTCACCGAGATCCGCCCGCTCCCCCGGCTCATCGGCGAGCCGGAGCGCTTCACCTACCGCACCCGCCTGGTCGGCCCCCTGGAGGTCTCCGGCACCGGTGTCAGCGCCGGGGAGCGCGACCGCCCCGACGGCACCCGCACCTCGGCGCTGCGCTTCGCCTCGGACCACCCGCTGTCCCCCATCGCCGAGGGGCGCGGCTACTGGCGCTACATCCCCGACGGGGACGGCGTGCGCTTCCTCACCGGCTACGACTACCGCCCGCACCGGGGCCGCATCGGCCGCGCGGCCGACCGGCTGCTGTTCCGCCCACTCATGGGGTGGGCCACCGCCTGGTCGTTCGACCGGCTGCGGCTGTGGTGCGAGCGCGGCCTCACCCCGGAGTCCGCCCTCCGCCGCGCGGCCGCAGAGGCGGCCCTGCGGTGCGCGGCCGCCCTGGGCGCCCTGCTGGCGGCGCCCCTCCCGGCGGCGGCCGCCGTCTGCGCCGCCGCCCTCCTCCTGCCCCCGCTTCCCACGACCCCGGCGGCCCGGAGGTGCCTGCGGCGCCCGCCGAACGGGCGGACCGGCGCGCCGCCCGCCCTCCTCGACCGGCTCGGCCGACCCCACCGGGACGGCCGCGACGGCCCGCCCGCCCCGAACCGGACCGAACGATTGGACACCACGTGAAATCCGTCTTCCAGCGCGCGATGGGCGACGACTTCGACAGGCTCCACCCGCAGATGCGCCGCCGCCTCTCCCCGGGGATCGCCTCCGACGAGGCGCTCTTCGGCCGCGGCACCATGGACCGCATCTGGCACGGCGCCCGGTTCGTCAAGCCCTTCCTGGCCGTGGGGGCCGCGCGCAACATCCTGGTCCCGCGCACCGGCCGGGACATCCCCTTCACCATCGTGAACATGCCCTACACCGACGCCGCGGGGCGCGAGGCCCTGACCTTCGTGCGCACCTTCGCCTTCCCCGGGCGCTCGCACCGCTTCGACGCGGCCATGGTCTACTCCGAGGAGCGCGGCCGCCTGGTCGACTACCTGGGCACGCACCAGCACCTGGCGTGCGACCTGCACGTGGAGGCCGACGGCGAGGGCGGGGTGGTGATCCGCTCGGACCGGCTGCGCTTCCGCGAGGGGCCGGTGGACGTGGCGGTGCCGTCCCTGATCGCGGGCGAGGCGGTGGTGCGCGAGCGCTATGACCCCGAGGCCGACCGCTTCCGGGTGAGCGTGCAGGTGTCCAACCGGCGCTTCGGCCCGCTGTTCGGCTACGAGGGGTCGTTCGCGGCCGAGTACCGGCCCGCCGGGGGCGGCCCGCTGCCCGCCCGGCTGCGGCCGCGGCGCCAGGAGTCACGCGTATAGTGGCGCCCCATGGCGAGCGATGACACCCGCACCAAGCTGCTCGACGGAGCCCTCGAAACCGTGGTGCGCAACGGCATCGCCAAGACCTCGGCCCGCAGCATCGCCGCCGCCGCCGGGGTGAACCAGGGGCTGATCTTCTACCACTTCGNCCCCCCCTGCCGGCACGGCGCCGAGCAGAGCGTCCTGCGCTACCGGGACCGCTTCGCCGCCGTCCACTCCTTCGACGACCTGGCGCGCCTGGGCCGGGAGCTGCACGAGGCCGAGCGCGGCTCCGGGCACCCCGCCACCCTGGGCCAACTGCTGACCGCCGCCCCCTCGCGGGAGTGGCTGGCCGAGGCCACCACCGCCGGGCTGCGGCTGTGGACCCGGGAGCTGGAGGCGGTGCTGGCACGGCTGCTGCCCCGCACCCCGCTGGACGGGCTGGTGGACGCCCGGGGCCTGGCCACGGCGCTGGCCGCCGGATTCGTGGGGCTGGAGCTGTACGAGGGGGCGGACCGCGAGGGCGCCGAGCGGGCGTTCGCCTCGCTGGAGGAGTTGGGGCGCCTGGCCGCCGTCCTGGACGACCTGGGCCCGGTCACCCGCACCGCCGTTCGCGCGCGGCTGCGCGCGGCCGCCCGGGACCGGGGCTGAGGCGGAATCCGCGTCGGCCCCGGTCCCGGGCGGGACCGGTGGCGATGCCAGGGGCCCTGGCCACACGGGCACCGGCAGAGAACCGGGTTCCCGAGGCCGACACACCCCGGGCTCGGGCTCCCCGTGCGCGCACCCGGCCGGGGCCCGGTCGGGCCCAGGCCGGGTGCGCCGCCTCAGAGCTGGACGATCTGGATGAGGTTGCCGCAGGTGTCGTCGAACACGGCGGTGGTCACCCCGCCCATCTCGGTCGGGGGCTGAGTGAAGCGCACGCCCAGCCCGGTGAGGCGCTCGTGCTCGGCGGCGATGTCGTCGACGGCGAACGTCGTCGCCGGGATGCCGTCGTCGACGATCGCCTTCTTGTAGGGGCCGACCGCCGGGTGGTCGTCCGGCTCCAGGAACAGCTCGGTGCCGTCGGGCTCCTCGGAGGAGACCACCGTCAGCCACCGCGCTTCCCCCATGGGGATGTCGTGCTTGTTCTCAAAGCCCAGCACACGCGTGTAGAAGTCCAGGGCCTTGTCCTGGTCGTCCACGAACACGCTGGTCACGTAGATCCTCATGTCTGCCCGTCCTTTCGCCCCCGAGCGGGCCACCGCTCGGCGATCTCGCGCAGCGGCGCGGTGTCTATGGTGTGGAAGCGGTAGCGGCCCTCGCGCTCCGCCCGGACCAGCCCGGCCTCCTCCAGCACGGCGATGTGCTGGGAGACGGCCTGCCGGGAGGAGGCGACCCCGTGCTTCATGGCGAGCCGCCCGCAGAGCTCGAAGAGGGTCTGCCGGTCCCGCTCGTAGAGCTCGTCGAGCACGGCCCGCCTCGTCGGATCCGCGAGGGCACGGTAGATGTCCGCCATGCACGCGACAATACGCAAGCTTCCACTTGCATGTCAATTCCTGAACAGCAGAGACGTTCCCTCTCGCGCGAGCCGGTAAGCTCCCCGGGCGGCCCCCGGCGGCCGGGGTCAGGACGGACACGGAAGGTTCAGACGATGGGCATGCGGCTTCCGGCGGTACTGGCGCCGATCGGGTTCACCGTCGGCGACACCGACGGGATGCGGCTCCTCACCGTCGCCGCCGTGGCCGGGCTGCTACTCGGCGCCGCCATGGCGGCCTTCGGGCTCCCCCCGGTCGACCTGCACGGCCCCAACCACTACATCGGCATCATGAGCCCCACCTGCGGCGCGACCCGTTCGGTGTGGACCGCGATGAGCGGCGACTGGGCCATGTCCTGGCGCTACAACCCGCTCGGCATCGTCCTCGTACTGGGCGCCGCGGCGACGCTGGTCCGCGCGGCCGTGGGAGCCGTGACGGGGCGCTGGGTCAACGCGACGGTCCGCGCCCCGCGGACCCTGCTGGTGCTCACCGCCGTCGGCGTCGTCGCGCTGTGGATCCGCCAGCAGCTCAACGCCGACCTGGTCGGGCCGCAGCCGGGCGAGACCTTCTCCCCCGCCGGTCTCATCGTCACGCTCGCGGTCATCGGCGCCTACACGGCCTACCGCTTCGGCGCCCCGGCCGTGCAGCGCCGCTTTCGCCGCGCCTGACGAGCGCGTAGAAAGGGGCGGGACGCCACCGCGGAGAAGGGGACCGGCATGGACGACGCACGCGAGGCCGCACGCGGCTACTGGAACCAGCGGGCCGGGGGCTACGACGCCGCGATGGACAGGATCGAAGGCGTCCTCTTCGGCGACGCCCGGCGGCGGGTGTGCGAGCAGGTGCACGGGAGGACCCTGGAGGTGGGGGTGGGCACCGGGCGCGGCCTGGAGCTGTACCCGGAGGGCACCGACCTGACCGGCGTCGACCTGAGCGCGGGCATGCTGGAGCTGGCCCGCGCGCGGGCCGAGCGCCTTGGCGTCCAGGCCGACCTCCGCGAGGGCGACGCCCAGGACCTGCCCTTCCCCGACGCCTCCTTCGACACCGTGGTGTGCGCACTGTCCTTGTGCTCGGTGCAGGACGTGGAGCGCGCGGTCTCCGAGATGCGCCGCGTGCTGCGCCCCGGCGGGCGGCTGCTGCTCCTCGACCACGTGCGCCCCACCTTCCCGCCGCTGCTGTGGCTGATGATGGGGGTGCAGGCCCTGATGGACCGCTTCGAGCCGGACGCGGGCGAGCGGATGCTCGGCCGCCCGCTGCCGGTGGTCGAAGAGCAGGGGTTCGCCATCGAGCACACGTCCCGTTTCCGGGGCGGGATGGTGGAGATGGTCGCGGCACACCGACCCGGGTGAGGCGCTGAGGGGCGGGCGCCGTCCCCGACGGGCCGGGGCCACCGCCTCCGGAACGGTCACCGATGTGACACTCCGCCCTTCCCCCCACGTGTCCAGGACAGACCGGCCCCATCGGGTTCCAGGACCCGCCCTCACTGAACAAGGTCCTCAAGGAACTGGAGCGAGAGGGGGCGATCGCCCTGCGGTACTCGGCGATCGACATCCTCGACCGGCGCGCGCTGGAGCGCCGGGCCGGGGGCCGCGTCCCCGCCCCGCCGAGCGGCCCGCCCCGGCACAGGGCGAACCCGGGAACGGCGGGGGCGCCCGGCCGGACACCCGACTGACCGCACGCGGTGGCATTCCCTCCGCGCCGCAGCGCAGGCCACCGGCACGAGAAGGGCGGGCGGCCGCCCCCTGCCCCGGCTTCGGGGGCTCAGCCCAGGCCGGGCGCGGCCGGGACGTCCAGTTCGGTGTGCGTGTAGTGGTTGAAAAAGTTGGTGTACATGTTCACCAGCACGTGCGTGAACAGCTCGCCCAGCTCCTCCTCGGTCCACCCGGCCGCGCGCGCCGACAGGGTGTGGGCGGACTGGCAGTACGCGCAGTCGTTGGCCGCGCCCACCGCCAGCGCGATGGCCTCGCGGACACGCGCGTCGAAGGTGCCGTGTTCGGCGATGGCGGCCTGGATGCCCTGGTAGGCGGCCAGGACGACGGGGGCGTGCGCCATCTCCCCGTGGATGTTGAGCACCTTGCCCATCTTGGCCTGCAGGGCCTTGAGCCCGTCGCGGGCCGCCTCGGGCGCGTCGTCGACGGTGTGCACCGGAATCCTCGGCATGGCGTCCTCTTCCTCGGGTCGTTCTCCTCGGGTCGCGGCCGACCGTGCGACCGCCGCTNCCCGCCCGTGCCCCCGCCGCTGCGGCGGGTCGCGGGCCGCCCCCGTGCCAACCGGCACGGGGGCACCGCGATTTCCGGGAGTGTCGCCGTCCTGACACTCCTGCGGGCGCCGGTACAGGCGCCGGTACGGGTGCTTGGGCGGGCGCCCGCCCGGGCGTCAGTCCCCCCTGTCCCCGCTGACCAGGTCGTTCAAAGCGTCCTCGATCCCCCGGTGGAAGGTGGGGTAGGCGTAGATCATCGACCGGAGCACCTCGACCGGGGTGCGGGCGTGCACCGCGACCGACAGCGCCCCCAGGACCTCTCCCCCGTTGGGCCCGGCGGAGGTCGCGCCGACCGGCACCCCCGCGTCCCGGTCCTCGACCAGCTTGATGAACCCGTCGTTGCCCGCCTTGTGGATCCACCCGCGGGCGGTGGAGGGGATCTGCGCGGTGCCGGTGCGCACCCGGAGCCCCCGGTCGCGCGCCTGGGCCTCGGTCAGGCCGACCGCGCCCACCTCGGGGTCGGTGAAAGTGACCCGGGGCAGCGCCCGGTAGTCGGCCACGGGGCCGTCCCCGCCGGTGAGGATGTCCTGGGCGGCGATGCGCGCCTGATAGACCGACACGTGCGTGAACTCCCCCTTGCCGACGATGTCGCCCAGGGCCCAGACCCCCGGCGCCACCCGCATCCGCTCGTCCACGGGGACCGCGCGGGCGGAGGTGTCCAGCCCGATCGAGCCCAGCCCCAGCCCTTCCAGGTCCGGACGGCGCCCGGCGGCCACGAGCAGCCGCTCGGCGCCGACCTGCCCGCCGTCGGTGTCCACGGTGAAGCCGTCGGGGCCGTGCGCCACCCCGGTGATGCGCACGCCGGTGCGCACGTCCAGCCCTTCGCGGGCCAGCACGTCGGCGACCAGCGCCCCCGACTCGGGCTCCTCGGGGCCGAGCAGCCGCTCGAAGGCCTCCAGCACGGTCACGCGGGTGCCGAAGCGCGCGAAGGCCTGCGCGAACTCCAGTCCGATCGGCCCGCCGCCGATCACGCACAGCGACCCGGGGGCCTTCTCCGCGCGGACCGCGTCCCGGTTGGTCCAGTAGGGCACCCGGTCCAGGCCGGGGATCGGCGGCGCGAAGGGCACGGTCCCGGCGGCCACCACGACCCCGGTCCGGGCCCGGAGCAGCCGCTCGCCGCCGCCCTCCTCACGCACCCGCACCGTGTCGGCGCCCTGCAGCCGCCCGGTGCCGCGCACGAAGCGCCCGCCCTGGCCCAGGAAGCGGTCCACCGCGATGGTGTCGTCCCAGTCGGTGGTGGCCTCGTCGCGGATGCGGCGGGCCACGGGCGTGAAGTCGGGGAAGGCCTCGGCTCCCCCCGCCAGCTCGGGCACCCTGCGGGTCTCGGCCAGGGCGTCGGAGGCGCGCACCATCATCTTGGTGGGGATGCACCCCCAGTAGGGGCACTCACCGCCCACCAGGGCGGGCTCCACGCCCACCACCTCCAGCCCGGCCTCGGCCAGGGTCCCGGCCAGGGCCTCGCCTCCGGGACCCATGCCGACCACGACCACGTCAACGGTGTCCACTTCGGTGTCGGCCATGCCGTATCACCTTCCCATCCCCGTCGTATCGGGACGCCGCTCCCCGGCGGCGTCGAGTTCGGCGAGCAGGGCGAGCAGCCCGGCCTCCCCTCGGGCCAGGACCCGCCCGCCCCTCACGAAGCCGGGCGCGGCGACGACGCCGTCGGGCACGTCGGCGTCCGGGCGGGCCATGTCGACCACCTCCACCCGGATCTGCGGGCGCATCCAGCGCAGCCGGCGCACCAGCGCGAGTGCATGGCGGCAGTCCGGGCACCCGTCGGTGACGAACACCCGCAGCACTCGGGAACCGGACACGGCTCCTCCTCGCGGCCCCGCCGGGCACCCTCGCCCGGCCTGTGCTCACCGCAACACCGGCGCGCGACGGCGGCCTCCCCGCCTGTCGGGTCGCTGACAGTCCTCCTCCCCCGAACGCAGGCGCCGCAAGCCCTCGGGGTCCAGGACCGCGATGCGGCCGCGCCCCAGGCGCACCAGGCCCAGGTCGGCCAGCTCGCCGAGCGCGCGCGTGGTGTGCTCGCGGGTGATGCCGGTCAGGCGGGCGAGCTGCTCGTGGGTGAGGCGGATGCGTTCCGGGGAGGGGCCGCCCCCCGTCAGGCCGAGGAGGGTGGCGGCGACCCGCTGGGCGGCGGAGGCGAACGAGGCGCCGGCCAGCCGCTGCTCGCACTCGGCCAGGCGGTCGCCGAGCAGGGCGATGATGCGGGCGGAGACCCGGGCATCCGACAGCAGCAGGCGGCGCACCTCGGCCTCGCCCATCCGGCACAGTTCGGCCTCGTCGACCGCCTCGGCCCAGGTGCCGTCCATCCGCAGTCCGGCCGCGCGCATGGCGCCGAAGACCGTGCCGGGTCCGGCGGTGCCCACGGTGGCGGTGCGCCCCTCCTCGGACACGCGGAACAGCCGCACCCGGCCCTGTTTGACGATGAACAGCGCCTCCTCCGGGTCGCCGGGCGCACGGACGATGCCGCCCGCGGGCACCCGCACCGACGGCGCCTGCCTGCCGATCTCCTCCTTCTCCCAGATCGCCAGGTCCCGCAGGACCTCCGCCTCGGTGAGGCAGCCCGTCACCGGCGCCGGGGGCCGCATGGACGTGCTCACCCGATCCCCTCCCGTGTCCGTCCGAGGGATGAGCCCACCGCACACGCGGGCGGCCGGACGGGCGAGTGTCCGCGGGATGACACTCCTCGTCAGCGGGGAGATGGTGGCGCCGCAGGGCAGGAGGGACCGACCCTGCTCAGCCCCGTGCCCCCTCCTCCGTCTCCACGAAGCGGGCCGTCCGTCCGCCGTAGCCGCCGAAGAACTGGGCCACGGCCTGCTGCACCGCCATGGCGTGGGTCGGGTACGCGTGCACCGTCTGGGCCAGGCGGCCCGTGAACATCCCCGTGCGCATCGCCAGCGCGAACTCGTGGACCAGCTCGCCCGCGCGCTCCCCCGCCACCGTCGCGCCGAGGATCCGTCCCCCGCCCAGGCCGCCGAGCCACCTGCGGCGGCCCGCGACCACCTTCACGAAGCCCTCCGTGCGCCCCGCCGTGATCGCCCGGTCCACCTCCGACATCGGCAGGTACGCCACCCGGGCCCCGGGGTCCTCGCGCGCCGCCTGGCGCTCGGTCATGCCGACCCGCGCCACCTCCGGGGCGGTGAACACGGCCAGCGGCACCTGCGCGTCGTCGTACCGGCTCCGGCCCCTGCCCCGGGACAGCGCGTTGGCGGCGGCCACCCGGCCCATCGCGTAGGCCGCGTGGGTCAGCAGGGTCCGCCCGGTGACGTCCCCGGCCGCGTACAGGCCGGGCGGCGACGTCGTGGCCATCCTGTCGTCGGTGACCACCGCCCCGCGCGCGTCCACGGCCGCACCGGCGGCGCGCAGCCCCAGGCCCGCCGTGGCCGGGGTGCGCCCCACCGCGACCAGCACCCGGTCGGCCACGACCGGCCCGCCCGCGGCCAGGTCGATGCGGTCCCCCTCGGAGGTGGCGCACGCCCGGACCGCCTCGGCGCCCGTGCGCACGTCGATCCCCTCGGCCGTGAACCGGTCCTCCACGACTCGGGAGGCCTCGGGCTCCTCCCCGGGCAGCAGGCACTCGCGCGCCTCCAGCACCGTCACCCGCGCTCCCAGGCGGGCGAAGGCCTGGGCCAGCTCGCACCCGATCGCCCCGCCGCCGAGCACCGTGATGCGCTCGGGCAGGCGCTCCAGGCCGAACACGGTGTCGCTGGTCAGGTAGTCGATACCGTCCAGGCCCCGCACGGGCGGGATCGTCGGCTCGCTGCCGGTGGCCACCACCGCCCGGGCGGCCGCCAGTTCCTTCCCGGCGACGCGCACCGTGCGCGGGGAGTCGAACTCCGCGCGCCCCCGCAGGACGTCGATGCCCTCCCCGCGCAGCGCCTCCGCGTCCTCGGTGGCGGCGATGCGCGCCACGGTCCCGTGCACCCGCCCGATGGCCGCGCCGAATCCCTCGCCCTGCGCGGCGGCCTCGATCAGGGTCTTGGAGGGGACGCACCCGGTGAAGGTGCAGTCCCCGCCGGGCGGCCCGTCGGCCACCATCAGCGGGCGCGCGCCCTTGGCGGCGGCCGTCCGCGCCGCCGCCAGCCCTGCGGACCCGCCGCCGATCACCAGGAGGTCGTGCGTCACCCATGCGTCCTTTCCGAGGAACCCTTTCGGCCGATAGGGCGAGTAACCCGCATCCGGCTCGTGAAGGCGGGACACATGTCAGCCAGACGACAGGTTTTCCCGCCCCCGTCCCGTCTCCCTCGGCACTTCGTGCGTTGTGTGACCACGGGCACCGAAATCCGGAAGCACCCCCGCCAGGGTCGGACCGTCAACCCCGCCGGGGACCCCTTGTGTCCCCGCCCGATCCTGGAGGTACACCCATGTCTAATTCCGTCGAGGCGACCGCCACCCCCGACCTGGTGACACGCGTCTGGAAGGGGGCAGTGGCCGGAATCGCCGGAGGCCTGGTCTTCGGCATGATGATGGCGATGACGGGGATGCTCACCATGATCGCGTCCATGATGGGCAGCGACAGCGCCCTGGTCGGCATGCTGATCCACCTGATGATCGGCGCCGGGTTCGGCGCCGGGTTCGGCCTGGTCGCGGGCGGGATCGCGAACCGGATCGGCCCCGTGCTGGGCGCCGGGGCCGCCTACGGCGTGGCGTGGTGGATCATCGGCCCGCTGGCCGCCATGCCGATGATGATGGGCATGCCGATGTTCTCCATCGACCAGACCGCGATGATGAGCCTGGTGGGGCACGTCGTCTACGGCCTGGTGACCGCGGTCGCACTGTTCTTCCTGTCGCGTCGCTGACACTCCCCCGGCCGCCGACCCGGACCCGCGGTCCACTGGAGGCCCGGCGCCCGCCCCGGGTACCTGGGCCGGGCGGGCGCCGCCCACCCGTGCAGGAGCGACGAGAAGGCAGGAACCACCATGATCCGCGCCGTGTGGAACGGCACCGTGCTCGCCGAGGCCGAGCGCACCGTCGTGGTCGAGGGCAACCACTACTTCCCGCCCGACTCGGTGGCCCGCGAGCACTTCTCCGACTCCCGGCTGCGCACGGTGTGCCCGTGGAAGGGGATCGCCCGCTACTACGACCTCACTGTCGACGGCCAGACCTACCCGAACGCGGCCTGGTACTACCCGCGCCCGTTCATCTTCGCCCGCAGCATCAAGGGGCGCCTGGCGTTCTGGCCCGGAGTGGAGATTCAGGCCACCGAGGAGACCGCCGGGGGCCGCCGGTGAGCCTGCAGCGCCCCGGAAGGGACTTCATCGGCCCGGGAGCCCCCGGGGGCGGGGGCGGCGCATCCGGCGGCCCCCGCCTTCCCATGTGGCGGATCGGCCTGGCAGGCGGGCTCGCGGGCATGCTGTGCTGCGTGGGCCCCACCGTGCTGGCGCTGCTGGGTGTGGTCGGCGCCGGGACCGCGTTCGCGTGGGCGACCGCGCTCTACGACGGGTACGCCTGGTGGTTCCGGCTGGGCGGCCTGGCCGTGATCGCCCTGCTGGTGTGGGTCTCGCTGCGCAGGAAGAACGCCTGCACCCGCGAGGGGGTGCGCGCGGTGCGGGGGCGCCTGCTCGGGGTCGCGGCCGTGGTGGTGGCCACCTACGCGGTGCTCTACGCGGCCACCACCTGGCTGGGCACCTTCGCCTGACCCTCCTCGCCTTCCCGCCCCGCCTGGGCCGTCCGCCCCGCCCGCCCGGCCGACCCGCTCGGCCCGGCCCGTCCGGGCGGGTCCGCGGGCGCCGCCGTACACCCGCCCGCTCCCCCGGTCTCCGCGATGCGCACCCCACGCCGCCCGCGTCCCCGGTAGTTTTCGGGGTGCGGACGCGTGCGGCGGAGGCGGGAGCGGTGCGATGACCGGCATGGAGCGGGCCATGAGCCTGCTGGGCGGGCAGGCCGACCCGCGCCTCCAGCAGGCCGCCTGGGTGGCCCGCTGTGTGGGACGCGGCGCCTCGGCCCCACTGACCTCGCAGGACGTCGCAGCGCTGGCGGCGACCCTGCAGCGGCACAGCGTGCCGCGCGGCGGCGCCGCCTACGGGCAGCGCGACGACCGGCCCGGGGTGTGGATCGTGCGCTCGGGACGGCTGGAACTGACGGCCGGCTCGGGGACGGGCCGGGTGGTCGTGCAGATCCTGCGCGGCGGGGACGTGGACGGCGACATCCAGCTCCTGCTGGACATGCCCTTCCCCTACACCGCCCGCGCGCTGGAGGACGCCGAGCTGCTGCACCTGCGCCCGGAGGACTTCGAGAAGCTGGTGGCCACCCACCCGGGGATCGCCCGGCGGTGGCTGTCGAGCGTCGCCGAGCGGCTGAACACCAGCCACATGCGCATTCTGGGCCTGCTGGGCAAGTCGCTCGTATGGCAGACGTCGCGGCTGCTGCTGGACGAGGCCGAGGAGGGGGCGGTGCACCTGCCCCAGCGCACCATCGCGGCCATGCTGGGCGTGCGGCGCCCCTCCCTCAACAAGGTCCTCAAGGACCTGGAGAGGGAAGGGCTGGTCGCGCTGCGCTACTCGGCGATCGACATCCTCGACGAGCAGGCGCTCGCCAAACGCGGGGCCTGACCGGTCCGCCGACGCACCCCGGGGGAGCATGGGCCCCGGACTGCCACGGACTGCCACGCCGGGCGCGACGAACACGCCGGACACGACGAAGGGGCGCGGCCGCCTCCAGGGTCCCCTGGAAGCGGCCGCGCCCCTCTTCCCTCCTCCTTAAGCGGGCTTCTCCGCGGTGAACAGTGCGTACCCCACCCGGCCCTCCTGCACCGCGCGGCGGGCGGCCTCCAGGTAGGGGGCGACCGCCTCGCCGTCCACGCCCGCCTCCGCCAGCCGCTCGGGCGCGGCCATGGCCAGCACCCGGAGCCGCGCCTCGATCCGGTCGACCATCCGCTCCAGCGCCGCATCGTGCCGCTCCACCAGGCCGACCCGCAGCCCCGCCCCCTCCAGCAGCTCCAGGTACCCCGACGTGGGCAGGGCGTCGGCGATGCACGCGATCCACCCGGCGATCCCGGCCAGCTCGCGCGGCAGGCCGCCCTCCACCACCACGTCGGTCACCCCCACGCGGCCCCCGGGCCGCAGCACGCGCGCGAACTCGGCCGCGGCGGCCCGCTTGCCGGGGAAGGTGCACAGGGCGCACTCGCACACCAGGGCGTCGTAGGCGCCGTCGGGTACCGGCAGGTGTTCGGCGTCGCCGTGCAGGAACGCCACGCGGTCCTCCAGCTCCGCCTCTCTGGTGAGCGCCCGCGCCCGCTCCAGCGTGGGAGCGCCCAGGTCGACGCCGTCCACGCGGGCGCCGCGTTCGGCCGCCAGCAGCCGGGCGGTGGCGCCCGGCCCGCAGGCCGCGTCGAGCACGCGGTCCCCGGTCCCCACGCGCAGCGCCTGGGCCATCTCCCTGGTGAGGGCGCGCCCGCCGGGGTGGTAGGCCTCGCCCAGGAGCAGCGCCACCGCGTCGGTGCCGTAGGCGGCCGCGCAGCAGGACTTGACCTCGTCGGCGGGCGAGGAGGCGGGCGGGACCGAAGAGAACGACGAGAGGTCAGGCATCGGCGCCGCCCTCCTCCGGCCCGGCGGAGCGTGCGATCCGCGACCCGTAGGGCGACTGGACGGTGGTCGCGGACAGCTCCCGGGCGTTGGGCACGACCGGAGCGACGTCGACCCCCGACATCTGCGCCCGCACCTCCTCCCTATAGCCGACCGAGTTGTAGGCGCAGAAGGGGATGATGCGCCCGTCGGGGGTGATCTCCTCGACGCAGCACTTCATGAGCTGGCGCACGTTGAGCGTGTAGGGGTCCTGGAAGTCCTGCAGGACGATCATGAACACCTTGTCGCCCAGGTCCTTGGCGGCTTCGGGCAGGTCGATGCCGCAGGCCTCGCACTCGGCGGCCGCGGTGGCGGTGGCCGCCTGCAGGCTGTCCATGGTGCCGGGGGTGCCCATGAACGCCGACGCGCTCCACAGCCGCTCCAGGCTGGCGCGCAGCTCGGGGTCGGGCAGCACCCGGTTGCTGACGTAGTCCAAGTGCTCCTCGATGTCGACGAGGCGCGGGATGGGCACCACGTCGGTGGTGCCGTCCGGTTTGCGGTCCACCAGCAGGTAGGTGATGGACCGGCAGGTGGGGAAGCAGCACGGCACGGGGAAGAAGTCGCCGGGCTTGAACCACTCCGGGCACTGCTCGTTGATGAGCTCCATGACGTCGGAGTTGGTCAGCCGGGTGAGGGGGTCGAACTCCACGTGCCGTCCGGAGTGGGTGACCGGCTGGAAGGAGACCGACCGCACCGCCGGGTGGTCGATGCCGTACCGGATGATGTCGCCGACCTCGTGCTCGTTGAGGCCGCGCTCGACCGCGGCGACCAGGGTGACGGTCAGCCCCGCCTCGGCGCAGGCGTCCAGGGCGCGGCGCTTGCGCTCGCGCAGGTCCTTGCCACGGATGGCCTTGTGGGTGGCCTCGTCGAACCCGTCGAACTGCAGGTAGATGTTGACCGAGGTGCCGTTGCGTCCGTTGCGCTCGCCCAGGGCGGCGGCGAACCGCCGGTCGGTGGCCAGCCGGATGCCGTTGGTGTTGATGTTGACGACCTGGATCGGCCGTTCCTGGGCCATGTCGACGAAGTCCAGGATGTTCTTGTGGATGGTGGGCTCGCCGCCGGAGAACATCACCACCTCGGGCTCGCCCTCGGCTTCGACGAAGGTGTCCAGCATGAGCGCGCACTGCTCGCGGGTGATCGAGTAGCCATCGGGCTGGTGACCGGAGTCGGCGAAGCAGATCGGGCAGTCCAGGTTGCACGCAGTGTTGACCTCGATGATGCCCAGGCAGGCGTGCTGCTTGTGCTCGGGGCACAGCCCGCAGTCCTTCGGGCACCCGTCCTTGACCTCGGTCTGGAAGGTGAGCGGCAGGGTGCCGGGTTTGTTGAACCGGGCCGACTCGGTGTAGGCCTGCGCGTCCCCGTACACCAGGGCCTCGAAGGTCCCGTGCCCGGCGCAGCGCTTGCGCAGATACACCTTGCCGTCCCGGATGTTGACCTGGGCGTCCACCACCTCCTTGCAGACCGGGCAGATGCTCCTGGTGAACTCGACGAACACTTCGTCGCGGTCTCGTCTGTCCGCCACGGGCGGCCCCCGTCCTCTCCGTCGGCGGCCCCGAACGCGCGGAGGGAGCGGCGCGGGCCCGCCGCCGGGGCACGGTGGCGGCGGGACCGCCCGCTCCCTGCGGCCCGTCGGCGGGGCCTGCTCCGGGCGGGCCGCGCATCGAAGCCCACCCCACGCCGGTCCGCGCGGGCGGCCGATTGTCGCCTGGGCGACAGTATCGGTGCGCCGGTGGCGCCTCAGGTGCCCAACACGCGGGAGAGGAACCCCCGCACCCCGCCCGGGCGGTCGGCTTCCAAGTGCGGCGCGTGCTCGCGGACCGCCCGCACCACCGCGCCCACCGAGGGGTTCACCATCCTCTCGCCGCCGACCACCACCGTGGGCACGGTCTCGTCCCCGCCGGTGATGGCGCGCACGCGCGCCGCCGCATCGTCGTCGGACCAGATGTTCACCTCATGCAGCCGTACACCCGCCGCGCGCAGCCCGCCGCGCAGCGCATAGCAGAAGGGGCACCCCGGCCTCCAGTACATGACCGCCTCGGCGCCGCCCCCGTGCTCGGTCATCGCAGCTCTCCCACCTGTCTCTCACCGGTCGTCGTGTCCGGCCATGGTGGCCCCGCGCGGCCGGTGTGCCCGCATGTCTGTTCGGGCGCTGACACATCGCCGCTGCGGAACCGGTTCCGAATACCAGTCTGGAGGCCCGGCGGTCGCAAGGCCGGACGGCCGGACCGGGACGCGGCGAGGGAGGCGGGCCAGATGCGGATCGTTCGGAGCGTACGAGCCCTCGCCGCGTCCGCTGCGGTGCTCGCCCTGGCGGCGACGGCGTGCGCCGCCCCGGGCGGGGACGGCGCGCAGGGGGGATCCGCCTCCGGTTCGGGCAGGCCCGTCCTGGAGCGGGGACCACTGGAGGAGGGGGTGGTCTCCGCCCTGGACGACCCGGACGCCGAAGGACTGCCCGAGCCGCTCATCGACACCGGCCTGCTGGTCAGGGGCGGGCCGCCCGCCGACGGCATCCCCGCGCTGAGCACCCCCGGTTTCGAGGACGCTTCCGAGGTGGACTGGCTGGAGGACGCCGAGGGGGTGCTGGCGGTCGAGGTGGACGGCGACGACCGCGCCTACCCGGTGCGCATCATGGTCTGGCACGAGATCGTCGACGACGTCGTCGGCGGCGAGCCGGTGTCGGTCACCTACTGCCCGCTGTGCGACTCGGCGCTGGGCTTCCACCGCCAGGTGGGCGACCGGGTGCTCGACTTCGGCGTCTCGGGGCTGCTGTACAACTCCGACCTGGTGATGTTCGACCGGCAGACGCACTCGCTGTGGCCGCAGATCGAGGGCCGTGCGGTCGCCGGGGAGCTGGCCGGCACCGAGTTGGAACGGATCTCGGTGCAGGTCCTGCCCTGGGAGCGGTGGCGCGAGGAGCACCCCGACGGGCTGGTGCTCAGCCAGGACACCGGCTATGAGCGGTCGTACGGCTCCACCCCCTACCCCGGCTACGACGACCCCGACAGCTCGCCGCACTTCCTGGAGGGCGACGCCGACGGCCGCCTGCCCGCCAAGACCCGGGTGGTGGGCCTGGGGGCGGGCGGCGACGCGGTGGCCGTCCCCGTGGAGGGGGACGGCGCGGAGGACGGCGAGGGGCTGGAGGGCCCCGCCGCCTTCCGGCTGGAGGTCGGCGGCGAACCCGTCGTCGTCCTGGCCGAGCCCGGGGCGGCGTCCGCGCTCGACGCCGGGCGGGTGGCCGAGGGGCGGACCACGGCGCGCACCGGCGCCTTCCGGCCCGAGGCCGACGGGCGGGGGCTCACCTTCGCCGGCGGCGGGGACGGCTTCACCGACGCCGAGACCGGCAGCGAGTGGAACATCCGAGGCGAGGCCGTCGGCGGCCCGCTGGAGGGCGAGCGGCTGGAGCCGGTGGACAAGGTCGACACGTTCTGGTTCGCCTGGGCCGCTTTCGAGCCGGACACCACCGTGCACACCGACGGCCCGGCCGGACCCGGGTGAGCGAGGCGACCCCGGCCGTCGCGGGGAGCGGTCCCGCGCGGCCAGCAGACTGGATGCACGACCCGACGAAGACGAGGTGACCATGGAACGCACACCCCTCCGCCCCCTTCACGGCATCACCGCAGCGGCGGCGGCCGCCGTGCTGGCGCTGGCCGGATGCGGCGCCCCGGACGGAGGCGACGGGGGCGGCCGGGACACGGCGGGCCCCTCCTCCGGTGACGGCGGCGCGGGCGGTTCGAGCGGCGGCGACGGCGGTTCCAGCGGTTCCGGCGGCGGCACGCCCGCCGCGCTGGACTTCTCGGCGCCGCTGGTCGGCGGGGGCGAGATCGACGGCGCGGAGCTGGAGGGCGAACCGGTCGTGCTGTGGTTCTGGGCGCCCTGGTGCACCATCTGCCGGGGCGAGGCGCCCAGCGTGACCGAGGCGGCCGAGCGCTACGACGGCGAGGTGGAGTTCATCGGCGTCGCGGGCCAGGGCGAGGTCCCCGAGATGGAGGAGTTCGTCGAGTCCACCGGCACCGAGGGGCTGCGGCACATCGTCGACGAGGACGGGTCCATCTGGTCCGGCTTCGAGGTGACGATCCAGCCCTCCTTCTCCTTCCTGCGCGACTCGGGCACCTTCCTGACCTACTCGGGGACGATGACCGAGAAGGACCTGGACGAGCGGGTCACCTCCGAGGTGCTGGGCGAGTAATGGACCAGCTCCCGATCGCGATCGCACTGGCCGCCGGGATGCTGGCGGTGCTCAACCCGTGCGGGTTCGCGCTGCTGCCGGGATACGTGGCGCTGCTGGTGGCCGATGCCCCTGACGCCCCCGGCGCGCGCGGACGGCGCGGTGCGGCGCTGGGGCGCGCGCTGGCCACGACGGCCGCCATGACCTCCGGCTTCGTCGCCGTGTTCGGCCTGTTCGCGCTGGTCGCCGTGCCCTTGGCGCTGTCGCTGGAGCGCTACCTGCCGTGGGTGACGGTGGTCATCGGGGTGCTGCTGGTGGCGCTGGGGGTGTGGCTGGTCAGCGGCCGGTCGCTGGCGGTGCCCGGGGTGCGTGCGCCGTCCCCGGGCAGGCCCACCCGGTCGCTGCGCTGGGCGGCGGCCTACGGGACCGCCTACGCCACCGCGTCGCTGTCCTGCACCATCGGCCCGTTCCTGGCGGTGACGGCGAGCGCGGCGGCCGCCGGGGGCACTGCGGCGGCGGTCGGGGTTTTCGGCGCCTACGCCGCCGGGATGGCGCTGGTGGTGGCGGTGCTGACGGTGGCCGCGGCCCTGGCCCGCGAAGGGCTGGCGGCCCGGATGAAGCGCGCGCTGCCGTATGTGAACCGGGCGAGCGGGGCGCTGCTGGTGGCGGCGGGCACCTACGTGGCCTACTACGGCTGGTTCGAGGTGCGGGTGCTGTCCGGGGCGTCCGCGCAGGACCCCGTGGTCGGCGCGGCGACCGCGGTGCAGGCGGCGCTGGCACGGGCCCTGCAGGAGGCGGGTCCCGTGGTGCTGCTGGCGGCCCTGGTCGTGCTGGCCGTGGCCGCGGGCACCGTGGGCCTGGTGCGTTCGCGGGCCAGGGCCGCCGCAGAGCGCGGGGTCAGCCCGCGTGAGCACGGTCCCTGAAGGCGGCCACGTCGCTCTCCTCCCAGCATTCGACCCCGGCCAGTCCGGCCATCCGGTCCTTGGTGAACACCGGGTCGCGGCCCTCCCTGCGCTGCTGGACGTAGTCGGCGAGCAGGCGGCAGGCGGTCCCGGCCAAGGGGGCGAGGGCGGCCAGGTTGACCAGGGCCATGACCCCCATGGTGAGGTCGCCCAGGGTCCACACCAGCCCGCCCGAGCCGATCGCGCCCAGGAAGACCGCGGCCACCACCGCGATCCGGAAACCGGTCGCGGCGTGGGGATTGGGGCTGATGTAGGCGACGTTGGAGGATCCGTAGAAGGTGTTGCCCAGCACCGAGGTGAAGGCCACCAGGAGGATGACCACGGTGAGGACGTGCAGGGCCCAGGGCCCCAGGTTGGCCTCCATGGCGTTCTGGGTGAGCGTGGGCCCGGCCTCCTCGGTGTAGGTCGGGTCGCCCAGCAGGATGATGAAGGCCGTGGTGGAACAGACGAGGAGGGTGTCGAAGTAGACGCCGAGCGTCTGCACCAGCCCCTGTTTGACCGGGTGGCTGACGGTGGCGCTGGCCCCGGCGTTGGGGGCCGACCCCAGTCCCGCCTCGTTGGAGAACATGCCTCGGCGCATGCCCTGCACGATGGCGGTTCCCACGCCCCCGGCGGCGATCTCACGGAACCCGAAGGCGTGCGCGATGATCTCGGCGACCACCGCGGGCACCTGGGCGGCGTTCATCGCGATGATCACCAGTCCCATGGCGATGTAGACCGTCGCCATGACGGGCACGAGCAGGGTGGCGGCGCGGGCGATGCGGCGGGCGCCGCCGAAGACGACCACCCCGGTCAGGGCGGCGACGACGGCGCCGACGGCGTAGGGCAGCCAGGACGCCTCCGGCATGCCCGCGGTCCGGGCCGTGTTCACCAGTGCGCCGGCGATGGTGTTGCTCTGGATGCTGGTGAAGACCAGGCCGAAGGTGATGGTGATGACGGCCGCGAAGAGGACGCCCATCCACCGGGCGTTGAGTCCGGCCTGCATGTAGTAGGCGGGGCCGCCGCGATAGCCGGTGGTGTCGCGCACCTTGTAAAGCTGGGCGAGGGTGGATTCGACGAAGCTCGCGGCGCCGACCACCAGCGCCATGGCCCACATCCAGAAGACGGCCCCGGGGCCGCCGAGGGCGATGGCGGTGGCCACCCCGGCGATGTTGCCGGTGCCGATGCGGGCGGCGGCCGAGACCGCGAAGGCCTGCAGGGCCGAGATCGGCCGCCCTCCGTCGGGGGCGCGGCCGGGGGCCGACCGCATGGCGCGGAACATCTCGGGCAGCATGCGGAACTGCACGCCGCCGGAGCGGACCGTGAAATAGATGCTGAGGACCAGGAGGACCGGGATCAGCAGGTAGGCCCAGAACGCGTCGCTGAGCGCGACGACCTCGGCATCCAAGGCGTCCACTGGGGGGCTCCCTTCATCGGTGGAGACGTCGTTGTCCTTCCGTGGCGGGCGTGCGCGACGCACGCCCGCCACGCCCACCGCAAAGCCCGTGCACGGGGCCGCGGGGTCGTTCATCGCATCCGGACGCGCAGGACCGGCCTCCGGCCGGAGGCTCGGAGGGGTCCTGGGAGGCGCATGTGACGTGCGCCGCAGGACAGGTAACGCCAAATTCGGTGTTCCCGCAAGATCGGCGATGAAGGCGGACGTTCCCCCCACACGGTGCGACGGCGGCACGGACCCCATCGAACGGACCAGTCGGCAACCCCCGGGAAAGCGCCTCTCGGCGGCGCTGCCGTGCATTAACTCCACGTAAACCCGAGGGCAACGGAACACCCCGAAAAAAGGAAACAGAATTAACGGAAACCTTCACTGGTGACGAGCATCACACGATGCTCCCCTCATCGACCTGCGACGATCGTCAATCGCAGACGACCGGATCATCCCATGTAATACATATGTAACATGTTTCGCCAGTGTTAACCCATTCGCTACGATCGCCGCCGTGGTACAACTTCGGATAGCACTCGCCCAGATCAATCCCACCGTGGGAGATCTGGAAGGAAATTGCGGCGCCATCGCCGATTACGCGCGCAGGGCCGCCGACGACGGCGCGCATCTCGCGGTGTTCCCGGAAATGGCGGTGACCGGCTACTCGGTCGAGGACCTGGCCCTGCGCAACGGCTTCGTCGCCGCCTCCATCGAGGCCGTGCACCGGCTGGCCGAACNGTCGTCGGCTTCCTCGACCGCCGGGTCGGCGGGTCCGCGCCCTTCGGCCAGCCCGCGGGCGCACCGCAGAACGCGCTGGCGCTGCTGCACGGCGGCGCGGTCCGGCTCGTCTCGGCCAAGCACCACCTGCCCAACTACGGGGTCTTCGACGAGTTCCGCTACTTCGTCCCCGGCGACACGCTCCCCGTGGTCCGCCTGCACGGCGCCGACATCGCCTTCGCCGTCTGCGAGGACCTGTGGCAGGAGGGCGGCCCGGTCGCGGCGGTCCGCGCCGCGCGGGCGGGCATGCTCATCACCCTCAACGGCTCCCCCTACGAGCGGGGCAAGGGAGGCGTGCGGCTGGACCTGTGCCGGCGCCGCGCCCGCGAGACCGGCGCGGCCATCGGATACGTCAACATGACGGGCGGTCAGGACGACCTGGTCTTCGAGGGCGACTCCCTGGTGGTGGACGCGCACGGCGAACTGGTGTCCCGCGCGCCGCGGTTCGAGGAGACGCTGCACACGACCGACATCGAACTGCCCGAAGGCCCCGATGAGGCGGACCTGCCCGGGGAGGCCGGGGGCTTCCGCATCGTCCGCCACACGGTCGGCGGGCGGCCGGGCGCACCGGCGCCCGCGCGGGCGCCGGTGCTGACCCCGTGCCCGGACCCGCTGGACGACACCGGCGAGGTCTACCGGGCACTGGTCGCGGCCGTGCGCGACCACGTACACAAGAACGGCTTCGCCTCGGTGGCGGTGGGCGCGGACGGCGGCGCGGGGGCGGCGCTCACCGCCGCGATCGCCGCGGACGCGGTGGGGGCCGACCGCGTGCACGCCCTGGTGATGCCCGGTCCCGGAGCCCGGGAGGACGCGCTGAACGCCGCCGAGAAGGCCGCCGCCGCACAGGGCATGGCCGTCCGGGTGCGTTCGGTGCAAGGGCTGGTGGACGCCTACGGCGCCGCCGTCGGGACCTCCTCGGACGCGGCGGCGCTGGGGGCACAGGCCCGGGGCGGGCTGGTGGCCGCGCTGTCCCGGCAGGAGGGGCACCTGGTGCTGGCCACGGGCGACAAGACGGCCCTGGCCATCGGCGCCGCCGCGCTCCACGGCGACCACGCGGGCGCATTCGCCCCCCTCCGCGACTGCTGGCGGACCCTCGTGGAGGACCTGGCACGGTGGCGCAACGCCCGGGCGGCCTCCGAAAGCGCGCCCGACCCGGTACCCGCCGAATGCCTCACCCGGGACGGGGTGCCCGACGCCGCGGCGGACGCGGACCCCCGGGTGCTCGACGCGCTCCTGGAGGCCTACATCGGCACGGACAAGAGCGTCCAAGACCTGGTCGCCGACGGGTTCGCCCCCGGCCTCGTCCGCCGGGCCGTCCGGCTCGTCGACCGCGCCGAGCACCGGCGCCGCGCCTATCCCCCGGGGCCCAAAATCACCAAGCGCGCCCTGGGCCGGGACCGCCGCCTGCCGATCACCAG
>NZ_ANBH01000266.1 GCF_000341185.1 Nocardiopsis chromatogenes YIM 90109 | reverse complement strand
GGGGCGGGCCGCCGACGGCAGGGATCCGCCGGTTCCGGCCGCCCCTCTCCCCGCCGCCTCCCGACGGAATTCTCCTGTTTTCCACCCGAGAGTCGCTTCCGAGTCCCCCCGGCTGCTTAGCGTCGCCTGGGCCCTGGCCCCTGGGGCAGGTGGGACGGGATGGTCGTCCCGGCAAGGCGGAGCGGAAGGAGAATCCCCCATGACCCTGGACATCTCACGGCGGAGACTGCTGAAGGCGGGAGCCGCCGGGGCCGCGGGGGCGGCCGCGGCGTCGCTCCTGCCACCGTCGCTGCGGGCCGCGCTCGCCGAACCGGCGCCCGAGGGCGGGCTCGACGCGATCGAGCACGTGGTGCTGCTCATGCAGGAGAACCGGTCGTTCGACCACTACTTCGGCACGCTGCAGGGGGTCCGGGGCTTCGGCGACCGCAACGCCGTGCGGCTGCGCGACGGGCGGAGCGTCTTCGAGCAGGGGGCGGAGGGGGCGCCGGTTCCGCCGTTCTCGGTACGCGCGGCCGCCGAGCGCCAGAACGAGGACCTGCAGTACGTCGGCGCCCTCGACCACTCCTGGGACGGGGGCCGGGCGGCCTGGAACGACGGGTGGATGGACGGCTGGGTCGGCGCCAAGACCCCCGCCACCATGGCCCACTACGACCGCGCGGACATCCCCTTCCAGTTCGAGCTGGCCGACACCTTCACCGTGTGCGACGCCTACTTCTCCTCGATCCACACCTCGACCAGCCCCAACCGCAACCACTGGGTGAGCGGGTGGACCGGGTTCGAGGCCGACGGGCGGCGCGCGGTCGGCAACGACGCCTACGACGAGGGGCGGCACCCGGGGTACGACTGGACGACCTATCCCGAGCACCTGCAGCGGGCGGGCGTGAGCTGGCGCGTCTACCAGGAGTGGGACAACTTCACCGACAACAACCTCGACTTCTTCGCCTCCTTCAAGACCGTCGCGCGCAAGGCCCTGTCGAAGGCGGGCGACTACAGCGGCCTCACCGAGTTCTACGGCGAGGTGGCCGACCTGCCCGAGGAGGAGCGGGAGCGGCGGCTGGCCCTGCTGGAGGAGGGCGTCGAGGCGCTGTCCGAGGGCGAGCGGGAGCTGTACGAGCGCGGGCTGCGGCGCGGACGCCCCGGGTCGCTCGCCGACGCCTTCCGCGCCGACGTCGAGGCGGGGCGGCTGCCCCGGGTCAGCTACCTGGTGCCCAACTCCGAGGAGTCCGAGCACCCGAGCGTCTCGTCGCCGGTGCACAGCGCCACCGTCACCTACAAGGTGCTGGACGCGCTGGCGTCGTCGCCCGAGGTGTGGAGGAAGACGGCGGTCATCGTCTCCTTCGACGAGAACGACGGCTTCTTCGACCACGTGCCGCCGCCCGTCCCGCCGCCGGGCGCTGAGGAGGAGCGCTGGCAAGGCGCGCCCACCGGGCTGGGCGTGCGTGTGCCGATGCTGGTCGTGTCCCCGTGGACGGTGGGTGGCTACGTCTGCTCGGAGGTCTTCGACCACACCTCCCAGGTGCGCTTCCTGGAGCGGCTGACCGGGGTCGGCGCGCCCGCGATCACCGAGTGGCGGCGCACCGTCTGCGGCGACCTGACCGGCGCCTTCGACTTCTCGCGCGGGCGGCCCCAGCCGGGCCTGACCGAGCCCGGGGAGATCCCGGAGTTCACCGGCCGCTGGCGCCCGCTGCCCCCGGCCGAGGGGCGGATCCCCGAGCAGGAGCCGGGCACGCGCCCGGCCCGCCCGCTGCCCTACCAGCCCGACCTGTACGGGGACTTCGACCCGGAGGCCGGGGAGGTCGCGCTGGCCGCGTCCAATGGCGGCACGTCCAGCACCCACCTGGCGCTGTTCCCGTACGGCGGGGAGTTCGACGTCCCGCAGCACCGCGACGTCGCCCCGGGTGCCGAGGGCGAGGGGTGGACGGTTCCGGTCACCGGGGACGGCTACGACTTCACCGTGGTCGGCCCGAACGGGTTCCGCCGCGAGTTCGCCGGGGCGGCGGCGGCCGACGCCCCGGGGTCGTCGGCGGGCGTGCGGACCCGGGTCCACCCGAAGGGCCGGAGACTGGGCATCACCCTGTCCAACAGCGGAAGCGCCGAACTGGAGTGCACGATCACCCCGAAGGCGTACGCGGAGGGGGCGGGCAAGCCCGCGAAGACGGTCCGGGTGGCCCCGGGCGGAGAGCACACCGAGAACTGGCCGACCGCCCCGGCCGAGGGGTGGTACGACCTGACCGTGACCATCGAAGGGGACGACACCTTCCAGCGCCGGATGGCCGGCCACATCGAGAACGGTAAGGAGAGCGTCACCGGCTGACGCCCGCGGCATCGGAGGCGCCCCCCAAGAGCGGGGGCCGCCTCCGGCTTGCGAGTCCCGGGGGCATGACGGCCCTGAACAGCCGAAACCTCTAGGGCATGGTGAAGATGAGCTGTACGGCCGCGCACGCCCCGGCCAGCTCGCCGATGAAGAAGGCCAGGCGGACGGGCCTCATCCGGCGGCGCCGGGGCCAGGGCCAGGTGAGGACAGCGCACACCAAGGCCGCGAGGCCCGACGCGGCCGCGGCGTACCAGTGGATGGTCTGCTCCACACACGTCCCATCGAGGCTCATGGAGCAGGGATCGAACGCGAACAGCCCCAGCATGAGGACGAACCAGACGGGAACGGCGCCGACGATCGCCGCCAGCAGGGAGACGACAGGTATGTAGTTCCACTTCGGGTCGTATTCGGGGTCGGCACGGTCTTCGGAGGATGTGTCCATGCCGCGAGGGTGCCGTGGTCCCGGCGCCTCGGACATGAGTGCGCCTACTCAGGACTCCTCAGTGACCGCCGATGTCGGCACCCGGGGCGAGGCACCGCCGCCCCTATCGTGTGGGCGCCCGGCGCATCCACCACCGCGTTTCGAGGCAGGAGACCTCAGCGGCCCATGCGGGGGCGACCCACACCCACAGCGCGCCGAAGAGCATGACCGGCACGACCGCACCGAGGCGCGCGATCGGTCCCGGCTGCTCCAAGGTCTCCAAGGTGAACGGCAGGTCCGGGGATTCCGGGTGGTAGGCGATGGTGAGGGTGTCGCCCGGCGAATGCCCCATGGCGCCGTCGCCGCGCAATTCGGCACCGGTAACACGGCGCCCGTCGGCCGAGTAGTCGACCATTACATCCACATCCGGCGGGTTGGGCCCTCCCCCACCGGACCTCTCGTAGCCGGTCACCACCGCTTCGGCACGCCCGTTGAATTCTTCGGGGGACTCCTGGGGGAAATAGACCCGTCGAACCACCCAGACGTTGCCCGCCACCGCGACGGCTATGACCACGGCCGCCAGCAGCCACGGAAGCACGACCTGAAGGATGAACGGGATGACGTTCTCCCGGGGCACGTTCGGCTCCTGGACTCTCCCGACATTCCGGGCTGGGGGACTGAGCACCGGTCCGATACCCGGAACGAGGCGTTCCATGACGCCGGGGACCTCCTGCCACAAGCTGCGGGGAGACCCCTGTCATGCGATGGCACTTCCAGACGGTGAAGGCCGACCTCTTTTCGACTCCACACCCCACGTTCCTCAGCCCAAGTCCAGTCCGGCCATGCAACAAGCAGCCCCGCCTGCGCGGGGAGCAGCATCTGAACCCGCCACCGCCGTCGTCGACGGTGGGAACATCCCCGCGTGCGCGGGGAGCAGGAAGCGGGGTCACAGAGCGCCGGCCCCTCCCAGGGAACATCCCCGCGTGCGCGGGGAGCAGACTGGCCGGGGGCGCCGCACCCGGTGGCGGTGGGGAACATCCCCGCGTGCGCGGGGAGCAGGTCCACGGCCTCACTGACTCCGCCACCGGTCAGGGAACATCCCCGCGTGCGCGGGGAGCAGCAAGCACCGCCAGAACACAGGCTCCTCCTCGTCGGGAACATCCCCGCGTGCGCGGGGAGCAGTGGTGCTGCTGCTGATCGGGTTGATGATGATCGGGAACATCCCCGCGTGCGCGGGGAGCAGAGGAGTACGACGACTCGCTGCCGCTGGTGCTGGGGAACATCCCCGCGTGCGCGGGGAGCAGTCTTTCTGACCTGGGACGATACACCAAGCAATCTCTTGTTTTCGACAACTTCGCTCATCCCACGCACACCGCCAGCGTAACCACCGGACGCCGAGAAGACCCTTCCCCATGACCTCCACTACCGCTTCACCCGGTTGCGCACCGCCAATACCGCCAGTGCCAGCAGCACCGGCCCCGTGAACCGGGCCACCACCACCGTCCAGGCCCCCGCGTCCGTCAGCTCCGTGCCGCCGTCGCGGAATACCACCGCTCCCATTGCGATCCGTGCGGCCTTCTCCAATCGGTCGCCCGACCACCGCTCCCCAGCGTCAGGAAGTTCCGCCGGTGGCTTGTCGATCTCGGCCGTCACCTCCCCGCCGCTCGCGCCGGGTGGCAGTGTGAACTCCACCTGCTGCTGAGGAGCCTTGCCCGGAAGCCCCCACCCGGCCAGCACCACCGTGGTCACCGCCACCAGGACCGCCAGTGCCGCGAGCGCCCGCAACGCGCGCAGCCCGAACCCCGAGAACCCCCAGTAGGCCCACAGGATCGCCCGCTCCGCCGGTGGGGTGGACGCGGCGCGCGCACGGAACAGCATCTCGCCGTAGTAGAAGTCGGCGGCCCCGGGCTGGTCGGCGTTCTCCTCCAGTGCGCGGCGCAGGCCGCGGTACAGGTCGGCCATCTGCTCGGCCGACACCTCCGGACGCTCCACTCCGGTCAGGCGCTCGACCTCGTGCGGGTCCCGCACCCAGCCGCGGTCCCCCATGGTCGTCCGCCAC
Organism: Nocardiopsis chromatogenes YIM 90109; assembly: GCF_000341185.1. Taxonomy (GTDB): domain Bacteria; phylum Actinomycetota; class Actinomycetes; order Streptosporangiales; family Streptosporangiaceae; genus Nocardiopsis_A; species Nocardiopsis_A chromatogenes. The sequence continues at coordinate 34,514 of NZ_ANBH01000266.1, read as the reverse complement.
TCGCGCTCCTCGACCACGACCCGGCGCCGCGACCACCGCACCGCCCGACCGAACCAACCGCCACGCGATCTGGGCGGACGGGCGAAGACGCACTGGCCCTGCAGGCCGAGGGCGGCCAGGTTCATCGCCCCGGCGAAGCGGCACGAGGAGAGGTCCACGTCGTTGAGCGACAGGTGAGTGCAGTCCACACCCTGCAAGGACACCACCACCGGCATCCACGCCTGTCCCGCCGTCGTCACCTCGGAAGCGCTCGGGAGAGACAGGAGCCGCGGACTGTATCCGGGTGGGACCGGCCCTCCGGTGGGAACCTCGTCCTCTTCTGCGATCATGGGTCGAATCGCGCCCGAGAGGGTCGAGGGCCCCTCGATCCGGGCTCCCTCCAAGTCGACTGCCGCGTGCCGCAGCACCAGCCGGACCCCCGACGGGAAGGCCGCCCGTCTCAGGTCGATCCCGGCGGCATCGATTTCCACGTCGACGGGGGAAGGGAACGTCGCGTCCGAGAGGTCCACCTGCCCGGAGGCGGCGATGGCAAGGCCGCTGGAACCGTTGAACACCGCCTTGGAGAATTCGGCACTGCCCCCGAAGCGCGCGTCCACGAACCCGGTGCTTCCCTCGAAGCGCGCGCCGCCGAACAGGGCGTTGCGCTCGATATGCGCGCCCCTGAACGCGGCGGCGCCGCCGAAGTGCGCTCCTGCGAACCAGGCATCGCGCTCGAAGTGCGCCCCGGTGAACCAGGCATCGCCTCCGATGTGCGTCTCCATGAAGTCCGCGTTGTCTCGGAACCATGCGCCCATGAACCAGGCATCGCCCCCGACACGCACCCCCGAGAACTGGGCGAGGCCCTCGAAGTACGCACCTGTGAACCCTGCCGTGTGTTCGAAGTGCGCACCTATGAACCAGGCGTTGCCCCTAAAGTGCGTGTTCCCGAATCCGGTGCTGCCGTCGAAGCGCGCCTCGGTGAATCGGACATGCCCGAGGACCGCCCATCCGTCCTCATCCCTGAGCGCGTCGAGCAGCCGGTCCAAGAGGTCGGAGCTGATCACGGTCCCCGAGGCGTCCAGGTCGCTTCCCGGGCCCAGACTCGCAAGGAACTCGTCCAAGGCTTCAGGGTCCAGGTGGGCCAGGCACGCCTCCGTCCCGGCGGCCCGGATACCGCGGCATCCCTCGCCGACAGCGCAGGTGTCCCATTCGACGGTGGTCTCCATGGGCCCTGTCTAGCGGAGGATGCCACCCGGCGAAGCCGCGCACCGGCAGGAGAGGTGACCGGCTCCGGCCTCAGTCCGTCTCCAGGTCGATCTTGCGCTGGAGGTACTCCTCGCGGCCGATCTCTCCGCGCGCGTAGCGGCGGCGCAGCTCTTCCAGAGCGGGGTCCAAACGCGGACGCTCCTCGGCGGCNTCCGGGGCACGGCCGCCGTAGACGGCCATCGCGACCAGCCAGGCCAACGTCGCCGCCATGGCGGCGACCACGACCATGCCGCCCAGCACCGTCATCGCCGCCACCGCCTCCGCGCTCTCAGCTGCCCACCCCATAGTGCGCCCGCGAGGCCGGGAGGGACAACAACACCAGGGCCGCAGCGTTGAACAGCAGCGACACCGCGTTGGCGAACAGTTCGCCGACCAGCACCATGGAACCCACGGAGTAGACCGCCGCCAGCGCGAAGAACACCACCGCCGCCCAGAACACGGGCGTGGAGCGGCGCCCGATCACGAGCGCCAGTACCAGTGCGATGGCCCCGTAGACGAGGGACTCGGCCAGCCCGATCACCACCGTTCCCAGGACCGTGTCGGGGTCGACCCCCTGTCGCTCGAAGACCCTCTGCGCCTCGGGCATGTCCGCCGCCATCGGCAGCATGACCACGGCCACCGCCATCAGCAGGCCGAGCAGCAGGCCGACGACGGCGCCGATGACCAGCAGCACCCGCACCGCGGTGACGGTGCCGGGCGGCCGGTACGACCCCGGCACGGGCGGCGTAGGAGGATACTGGTCCGGAGGGCTTCCCGAAGGAGGCTGCATGGTGGACTCCTTCCTCTCCCCCGACCCCTACCCGGCACGCGCCCCCGCCCCGACGCGCGACCGCTACCGGTCGCCCGTGCGGCACGATCCGGCCACCGGGCGCTCACCCCGGCGTGGCCGGCGCGCCCTAAGGTGCCCAAGCGTGAAGAGGTACACCGCCGCCGCCACGGCCGCCACCGCCGCGGCCGCCCTCGCGCTCTCCCCCGTCTCCCCCGCCCACGCCTCCCCACCGGCCGAGCTGCTCGGGTCGGCCGTCGTCGACCACGGCACGCGCTTCCAGGGCACCCCTGTGGGCGGGCTGTCCGGCATCGACCGCGACCCCCGCACCGGCGACTACCTGCTGATCAGCGACGACCGGTCGGAGCAGGCGCCCGCCCGCTTCTACACCGCCCGGATCGGCGTGGACGCCGACGGGGTGCGCGGCATCGCCGTCACCGGCCTCACCACACTGCGGGACCGGTCCGGCCGCCCGTACGCGCCGCAGACCGTCGACCCCGAATCGGTGCGGCTCGACCCGGCCACCGGGCAGGTGTGGTGGACCACCGAGGGTGACCGCCGCATCGGCGACGGCCGCCCCGTGCTCCGCCACCCGCAGGTCCGCGCCGCCGACGCCGACGGCCGCACCCGGCGCGCGCTGCCCCCGGCCCACCCCCGCCTGCGGATGAGCCGCCACGAGACCGGGCCGCGCGCCAACCTCACCTTCGAGGGCATGGACCTGGCCTCCGACGGGACCGTCGTCACCGCCATGGAGGGCCCGCTCTACCAGGACGGCCCGCGCACCTCGCCCGACCACGGCGCACCGGTGCGCATCACCGTCACCGACCGGCGCGGCCGCCTGCTCTCCCAGCACGCCTACCCCGCCGACCCGGCCGCCGCCGAGCCCGACCCGGCCGACGGGCACGCCGAGAACGGGGTGACCTCGATCCTGGAGGACCCCGAATCCCCCGGGGAGTTCCTGGTGCTGGAGCGCGACTACGTCCAAGGCGTCGGCAACAGCGTGCGCGTGTACCGGACCGACCTGGACGCGGCGCCCGACGTGTCGCGGGTGTGGAGGCTGCCCGGCGACCCGGACCACCGGCTCATCGCCGACAAGGAGCCGGTGCTCGACCTGTCGGCGCTGGGCCTGGAGCACGTCGACAACGTCGAAGGCATGACCTGGGGGCCGCGGCTGGACGACGGCCGCCGCACCCTGGTGCTCGTCTCCGACGACAACTTCTCCTCCGGGCAGGTCACCCAGGTGGTCGCGGTCGCCCTGGGGTGAGGACCGGACCGGGCGCGGAGCCGCGGGCGGCCGGGGCGGACCGTGCCGCCCCGGCCGCCCGGACCGTGTCGGCGCCCTACTGCTGCGTGGCCGCCTCGACCTCCTCGATGAAGCGGTCGGCCGCCTCCTCCGGGGTGAGCTCGCCGAACTGGACGTCGTCGGTGATCCGCTTGATGATCTCCACGACGTCGCCGGCGCCGATCGGCGGCGGGGGCGGGCCGTCCACGATGTCCGGGCGCAGCTCCTCGACGAACTCGGCCGAGCGGGTCCCGGCCTCGTCCAGGTCCTCCACGATCGCCGAGCGCACCTCGGTGTTGGCGGGCAGGCCGCGGTCGGCGAGGATGATCCGCCCCGCGTCCACGTCGTTGAGCAGGAAGTCGACGAACTGCGCCGCCTCCTCCGGGTGGTCGGTCCCGGCCGAGACCGAGTAGTACATGGCCGGCTTGAAGTACATGCCGGTGCGGTCGAACTCGGACTCACCGGGGTAGCGCAGGAGCTCCACCTCGCCTTCGGCGGCGCCGGAGATGGCGGCCAGCTGGTTGGACCAGAAGTGCGCCATGGCGCCCGAACCGGTGGAGAGCACCGACTGGTCGGGCCCGCCCGCCTCGATCTCCACGTTCTCGGCCGCGCTGGGCACGGCCTCGTCCTCCTGCATCTGGGCGACGAGGCCGAACCAGTCCTCCAGGGTCTCCTTGCTGAACCCGAGGGAGCCGTCCTCGGCGTAAAGCGCCTCCCCGTTCTGCCGGGCGTAGATCTGGAAGGAGTTCTCGTTGTACCCCATGCTCTGCGAGCCGTGGATGTCGCCGCCGCTGGCCTCGGTGATCTCGGCGGCGGTGGAGACGTACTCCTCCCACGTCCATGCCCGGTCGTCGGGCATCTCCACGCCCGCCGCCTCGAACTGGGCCGGGTCGGCCATCACGGCGAACACGTTGACGCCGGTGGCCACGCCGAACTTCTGGCCGTCCACGTCGCCGGAGGAGGCCACCAGCTCGTCGACGCCGGAGGTGTCCAGGCCCTCCAGCCCGTTGAGGTCGGCCAGCGCCCCCCGGTCGGAGTACTCGCGCAGGAAGCGCTCCTCCATGGTGACCACGTCGGGCATGTCGTTCGCCGCGGTGCTGGTGGCCAGCTTGTCCCAGTACCCGTCCCAGTCGGTGTACTCGGCGGTGACGGTGATGCCGGGGTTGCGCTCCTCGAAGAGGTCGATGACCTCCTGGGTGGCCTCGTGCCGGTCGTCCGAGCCCCACCAGGAGAAGCGGAGCTCGACGCCGCCGTCTCCGGAGCCGCCGCCGCCGCACCCGGCGGCCAGCAGGNCCGCCGCCGCGGCAACGGCGGGGACGGCGAGCATTCTGCGGGCAGGGGGTGCTCCGCGCTTGCGTGCTGCCATGTCGGGGGGTTCCCTTCGAAAGGTGGGGGACTACTTGATCCCGGTCGTGGCGATGCCCCGGACGAGGTACCGCTGACCGGCGAGGAAGAACCCGAAGACCGGGCCGAGGGCGACGACCGACATCGCCAGCAGCGGCCCCCAGGAGGTCTGGGTGGTGGAGTCGACGAACGTGCGCAGCGCCACCGGCACCGTGTACATGTCCGGCGAGGTCAGGAAGATGAGCTGGGCGAAGAAGTCGTTCCACGTCCAGATGAAGGTGAAGATCGCCGTGGTGGCCAGCGCGGGCAGGCTCAGCGGCATGATGATCCGCCAGAAGATGCGCACGTGGCCGCAGCCGTCGATGCGCGCCGCCTCGTCCAGGTCGCGCGGCAGCCCTCGGATGAACTGCACCATCAGGAAGATGAAGAAGCCGTCGGTGGCCAGCAGCTTGGGCACGATCAGCGGCAGGAACGTGTTGATCCAGCCCAGGTTGGCGAACAGGATGTACTGCGGCACGATCACCACGTGCACCGGCAGCATGATCGTCATCAGCATGACGGCGAAGAACAGCTTCTTGCCGAAGAACTCCAGCCGGGCGAAGGCGTAGGCCGCCATCGAGCAGCCGATGAGGTTGCCCACCACCGAGGCGCCCACCACGATCAGCGAGTTGATGACGTAGTGGTGGAAGGGGAACTCCAGGGAGGTCCAGCCGTCCCCGTAGTTCCCGGCGGTGAAGTCCGCGCCGGGCCACAGCCCGGGGTCGCGGAAGATGGCCTCGGTGGGCTTGAAGGAGCTGGCCAGCATCCACAGCAGCGGGTAGAGCATGACCAGCCCGAACAGGACCAGCCCCACGTGGATGAAGAACCGGCGGATGCGCTCGTTGCTCTCGGCCGCCCTGCGGCGCCGCGCGCGCTCGTCGTCCCGCTCGCCGCGCCCGTCGCGCACGGGGGCGCGCGTGCCCGTCTCGTCAGTCGCCATAGAAGACCCAGTACTTGGACGCGAGGAAGTTCACCGCGGTGAACCCTCCGATGATCATGAGGAGGAGCCAGGCCATCGCCGAGGCGTAGCCCATGTCGAACGAGCCGAACCCCTGCTGGTACAGGTAGAGCGTGTAGAACAGGGTCGAGTCCGATGGGCCCCCGGTGCCGCCGCTGACGATGAACGCCTGGGTGAAGGTCTGGAAGGCGTTGATCATCTGCAGCACGAGGTTGAAGAAGATGATCGGGGTGAGCAGGGGGACCGTGACCGACCAGAACCGGCGGGCGGGCCCGGCGCCGTCCACCTGCGCGGCCTCGTAGTACATACGGGGGATCTGGCGGAGCCCGGCCAGGAAGATGACCATGGGCGCGCCGAAGGTCCACACGTTCAGGATGATCAGGGTGCCCAGCGCGTACTCGGGGTCGGAGACCCAGCCGGGCAGCGCGGGGTTCAGGCCGAACAGGCCGCCGGCCGCCTCCAGGAGCTGGTTGATCAGCCCGTTGGCGCCGAAGATGCGGCGCCACAGGATGGCCACGGCCACGCTGCCGCCCAGCAGTGAGGGCAGGTAGTAGACCGACCGGTACAGCGGCAGGCCGCGCACCCCCCGGTCCAGCACCATGGCCAGGGCCAGCGCCATGGCGAGCTGGAGCGGCACCGAGATGAAGACGTACTGGAAGGTGACCGCCAGCGACTGGTGGAGGCGGGGGTCGTCCAGCATCCGGCGGTAGTTCTCCAGCCCGACCCAGTCGGCGCCGCCGATGAGGCTGTAGTCGGTGAAGGAGAAGTACAGCGAGGCGATGATCGGGCCGATGGTGATCAGCCCGAGCCCCAGGAACCAGGGGGCGAGGAAGCCGTAGGCGGCCAGGGACTCCCGGCGCCGCCGCGTGGCCGCACCGCGGCCCGGCTTCGGGCGCCGGGGGGCGCCGNGGCGCGGGCGCCCCCGCCGCGGGCGGCACCCGCGGCGGGGCGGTTGTTGAGGACCGCGGTCACCGGAGCCCACCTCCCCCTGCCGGGGCGCGCCGGAATCCGCTTTCTGCGCTCATGTTTCGCGACCGCCAATCTCGTCGGTCCGGGGGTTGGAGGCCCCCGGCGGAACGTGGGCGAGACCACACCCCGCCATGGGGGCGAATGCCTTGGTAAGCGCTATCCATGGAATAGAATGCTCCGTTTTTAGCACCGCGTTACAGGGGTGTCAACGGTTCTCCCCCGCTGGCCACCATGGCCACGCGGTTCCCGAACGGGCTTCGCCGACCCCCTCTGGCCAAAACATTGGAAAGCGTTTACCGTCGGAGGGGTGAACGATCCAGCGCAGCACCAGGGGGCCCGGCGGTACGCCGTCGTCGGCACCGGATCCCGGGCCCGGATGTACACCTCCGCACTCGCCACCACCCACGCCCACCGGGGGCGGCTCGTGGCGCTGTGCGACCCCAACCGCACCCGCATGGCGGTGCACAACGCGATCCTGGCCGAGGCCGGGCACCCCGAGGCGGCGACGCACCCGCCCGAGGAGTTCACGGCGATGCTCGCCGAGCACGGGGTGGACGAGGTGATCGTGTGCACCGTCGACCGGCTGCACGCCGACTACGTCGTCGCCGCCCTGGAGGCCGGGTGCGACGCGATCACCGAGAAGCCCATGACCGCCGACCTCGACGGGTGCCGCCGCATCGCCGAGGCCCGCCGGGCCACCGGGCGCCGCGTCACCGTCGGCTTCAACTACCGCTACAACCCCGTCCACCGGCAGGTCCACCGGATGCTCCGCGACGGGGCCATCGGCGAGATCGGGTCGGTGCACTTCGAGTGGCTGCTCGACCTGCGCCACGGCGCCGACTACTTCCGCCGCTGGCACCGCGACAAGCGGCAGTCCGGCGGGCTGCTGGTGCACAAGTCCTCGCACCACTTCGACCTGGTCAACTGGTGGACCGGGGCGCGCCCGGAGGAGGTCTTCGCCTGGGGCGGCCTGTTCTTCTACGGCGAGGAGAACGGCAGGCGGCACGGGCTGGCCGCCGGGTACGAGCGCGGACACGCCGCCCCCGAGGCCCAGGGCGACCCGTTCGCCCTGCACATGGCCGACAGCCCGGACCTGACCGCGCTCTACCTGGACGCCGAGCACGAGGACGGCTACCGCCGCGACCTCAACGTGTTCGGGCCCGGCATCACCATCGAGGACGACATGTCGGTGCTGGTGCGCTACGACACCGGCGTGCGGCTCAGCTACCACCTGGCGGCCTACTCGCCGTGGGAGGGCTACCGGGTCGCCTTCACCGGCAGCAAGGGGCGCCTGGAGCTGGACGTGACCGAGGTGCCCTCCACCCCGCCGCCCGGGGACGGGGCCGCGCCGGTGCGCGGCATGCCCGCGCCCAAGGAGTCCACCGTGTCCCGGCTGGTGCTGCACAACCACTGGCGGCCGCCGGAGGAGATCCCGGTGGAGGTGGGCGAGGGCACGCACGGCGGCGGCGACGTGCGCATGCTCGACTCCCTGTTCGGCGGGGCCGACGACGGGATCCGCCCGGACGACGCCGACGGCGCCCGGGCGCTGCTGACCGGGCTGGCCGCCAACGCCTCGATGGCCTCGGGGGCGCCGGAGCGGATCGACGGCCTGCTCCCCGCCGACCTGCTGCCGGGCGGTGCCGCCGGGGGCCGCCGGTGACCGGGGGCGGCGCGGAGCGCACCGGCGGCGTTGACCGCGGGGTGAGGGGCGCCTAGATTGAGCAAACGGTTTCCAAGCCCCGTGGAGGACCCCATGCCCACCGGCCCCGCCGCCCCGGACGCGCCCGTTCCGGTGGTGCTCGCCGGCGCCAACGGCCACGGCCGCTCCCACCTGCGCAACCTGCGCAGGCTCGCCGACGCCGGCCGGGTGCGCCTGGTGGGGGTGTGCGAGCGGGCCGCGCTCGCCGACGGCGCGCTGGAGGGGCTGGGGCCGGTCCCGGTCTCCGAGGACCTGGGCGGCCTGATCGAGCGGACCGGTGCCCGGGCGGCCGTGCTCGCCACCCCGATCCACACGCACCTGCCGCTGGCCCGCACCGCGCTGGAGCACGGGGCCCACGTCCTGCTGGAGAAGCCGCCCGCGCCCAGCGCCGCCGAGTTCGACGCCCTGTGCGCCGCCGCCGACGCGGCGGAACCGGCCTGCCAGATCGGGTTCCAGAGCCTGGGCTCGGCCGCGGTGGCGGCGGTGCGCTGGATGGTCGCCGACGGGGCCGTGGGCGAGGTGCGCGGCATCGGCGCCGCCGGGACCTGGGTGCGCACCTCGGCCTACTATGCGCGCGCCGACTGGGCCGGGCGCCGCAGGCTGGACGGGCGCGACGTGGTCGACGGGGCGCTGACCAACCCCTTCGCGCACGCGGTGGCGACCGCCCTGGCCGTGGCCGGGGCCGACCGGACCCCGCCCGAGGGGGTGGAGGCCGAACTGTTCCACGCGCACCCGATCGAGGCCGACGACACCTCGTGCGTGCGGGTGCGCCCCCGCGGCGGGCCGCCGGTGGCGGTGGCGGTGACGCTCTGCGCCGAGCAGGCGCGCGACCCGTTCGTCACGGTGCACGGCTCCGAGGGCAGCATCGTTCTGGAGTACACCCGCGACCGGGTGGTGCTGCGGCGCGGGCGGGAGGAGCGGGTGTCGGTGCACCCGCGCACCGACCTGCTGGAGAACCTGCTCGACCACGCCGACGGGGGCGCCCGGCTGCTGGTGCCGCCGAGGGCGGTGGCCGGGTTCATGGGGGTGCTGGAGGCGGTGCGCACCGCCCCGGACCCCGAACCGGTCCCCTCCGGCGCCCAGGAGTGCGCAATGACCGACGAGGGGCTGCGGCGCACGGTGCGCGGCGTGGACGAGGCGGTCTTCGCCAGCGCCGAGCGGGTGGCCCTGTTCTCCGAGATCGGCGTGCCCTGGGCCGCCGGGAAAGGCGGCCGAGCGTGACGGATCCGCGAAACGGCGACGGCGGGCGCGGCGGCCGGGGTGCCCGGCCCGGCCGCCCCGTCCCCGCGCTGGACGTGTCCGGCCTGCCCGTGGCCGAGCTGCGGTCGGGCGCCGACGTCGCCCCCGGGCTGTCGCCCCGGGCCTTCCTGCACCCGGTGCGCACCCTGGGCGGGACCGCCGTGACCGAGGCTTTCCCCGACGACCACCGGCACCACCTGGGCACCGGGGTGACCGTGGCCGACGTCGACGGCTCCAGCTTCTGGGGCGGGCGCACCTTCACCCCGGACCGGGGGTCGGTGATGCTGGACAACCACGGCCGCCAGGAGCACGTGCGGTGGCGGGAGGAGGCGCCGGACCGGCGCGTGGAGGAGCTGTCGTGGACCGGGCCGGACGGCGGGGAGCTGCTGCGCGAGGAGCGCACGGTGTCGGCGGCCCCGGCGGCGGAGGGGGCGTGGGTGCTCCGGATGGGGACGCGGCTGCGCAACACCGCGGGCCGGGGGCTGGCCATCGGGAGCCCGGCGACCAACGGGCGGCCGGGTGCGGGGTACGGGGGCCTGTTCTGGCGGGCGCCGATCGCCGGGAAGGCGCCGGAGTGCTTCGGCTCAGCGCCCGGGGGCGAACCGGAGCTGCACGGATCGCGGGCGGAGTGGGTGGCGCTGTCGGGCACCGCTCCGGCCGGGGGGCCGTGGACGCTGGTGTTCGCGCAGACGGGTACGGAGCGCGATCCGTGGTTCATCCGGGCCGCCGAGTACCCGGGGGTGGGAACGTCGCTGGCCTGGGACGAGGTGCTCCGCGTCGCCGACGGGGACGTGGTGGAGCGGGGTTGGGCGGTCGTGGTGGCCGACGGGCACCTGTCCGCTGAGGAGGCGGGGCGCCTGGTGGCGGACCTGCCGGGGTAGAGGGGGTTCTCCTCCCCCTCCCCTGCCCCTCCCTCGTCTCCCTTTTCCTGTCCTCCCCCCTTATCCCCTCACTCCCCGGCGGCTCCGNGCCCGATCGGGCGGGCGGGCGGGCACGGTGGCGGGAAAAGAGGAAAGCCCCCTTCCGTTCCCCGCTTTCCCTTCCCCGTCCTCCTCTCTGCCCCTCCTCTCCCCTCCCCCTCACAACACGAAAGGCGGTTCTTGGAATGCGCGTGCTGGTCACCGGAGGGTCCGGGCGCCTGGGCCGGAGCGTCGTCGAGGTGTTCGCCCGGCGCGGCCACGAGGTGACGTCGGTGGACGCCTCCGCCGGGCCGGAGCGGCCCGGGGTGGAGTTCCGCAAGGTCGACCTGCTGGACGACGAGGCGCGGGCGCACGTGTTCGCCGACGTCCGGCCCGAGGCGGTGGCGCACCTGGCGGGGATCGCGGTGCCGAACGCCCGGCCGGGCGCCGAGACGGTCGCGGTGAACGCGCGGCTGGCCTGGGGGGTCCTGGACGACGCCCGCGCGCACGGGGCCCACTCGGTGGCGGCCGCCTCCTCACCCACGGTCTTCGGGTACGGGGCCGCGGACTGGACGCCCGAGCGGCTGCCGCTCGACGAGGGGCACCCGGTGGCGCCTGTGCACGCCTACGGGCTGAGCAAGGCGGTGATCGAGGAGGCGGTGCGCACGCTGGCCCGCTCGTCCGAGGGCGGGTGCGTGTTCACGGCGGTGCGCCCGGGGTACGTCATCGCGCCCGAGGAGTGGGAGGGGGCGCCTACGCAGCAGGGGCATACGGTGGCCGAGCGGCTGGCCCGCCCGGAGCTGGCGGCGGCGTCGCTGTTCAACTACATCGACGCCTACGACGCCGCCGAGCTGTTCGCGCTGATCGCCGAGGACGGCTCGGGGGCGGCTCAGGGGCGGGTCCTGCACGCCATCGCCGAGGACCCGATGGCCGAGGGGCCGCTGTCGGAGCTGCTCCCGCGCTTCCACCCGGGGACCGCCGGGGCGGCGGCGTCGCTGGCGCCCGGGCAGGCGGCCTTCTCCAGCGCCGAGGCCCGCAGGCTGCTGGGATGGGCCCCCCGACGCACCTGGCGCGAGCGGCTACGATCCTAGGAAAGCCAGGAAAAAGTTTTCCGTCCGGCGGGGGCGCGGTTCCGCGGAACGTGTCGGGCGGCGGGCGTTCGCGGACCGGGGGCGGGGAGGACACCGCAAGTGGAGAGCCAGAGCAGCGGGAACGTCACATTGGAGCAGGTCGCACAGCATGCGGGGGTATCGCTTGCGACCGCTTCCCGGGTGTTGAACGGCAGCACCCGGCAGGTGGGCGAGAAGCTGCGTAAGAAGGTGATGGCGAGCGCGGGCGAGCTGGGGTACCTGCCGAACGCTTCGGCGCAGGCGCTGGCGCGCAACTCCAGCTCCCTGGTGGGGCTGATCGTGCACGACATCTCCGACCCGTACTTCTCCAGCATCGCGGCGGGCGTGACCGGGCGCGCCGAGGAGGAGGGGCTGGTGGTGGTGCTGGGCACCACGGGGCGCACGCCGCAGCGGGAGACCGAGATCCTGGCGACGCTGCGGGCGCACCGCGCCAAGGCCGTGGTGCTGGCGGGGACCAGGACGGTGGACGAGGCGGGGAACCGGAACCTGGCCGCCGAGATCGAACGGTTCACCGCCCAGGGCGGCCGGGTGGCGTGCGTGTCGCAGGGCGGGCTTCCGGCCGACACGGTGGTCCCGGCCAACCGGGAGGGCGCGGCGGACCTCGCCCGGCGGCTGATCACGATGGGGCACCGGCGGTTCGCGGTCCTGGCGGGGCCGCCGGACCTGCGCACGGCGCGCGACCGCCTGGACGGGTTCCACGGGGCGCTGTCGGAGGCGGGGATCGAGCCCGCCTACCACGACGTGGTGCACGGGGCGTTCACCCGTGACGGGGGGTACGCCTCCACGCAGCGCCTGCTTGCGGCGGGGACGGACGCGACGTGCCTGTTCGCGGTCAACGACGTGATGGCGACGGGCGCGATCGCCGCCCTGCGCGACGCGGGCCTGCGGGTGCCGGAGGACCTGTCCGTGGCCGGGTTCGACGACATTCCGACGCTGCGCGACCTGATCCCGTCCCTGANNACGGTGCGGCTGCCGCTGGAGTGGATGGGCCAGGAGGCGGCGAGGCTGGCCCTGACCGAGGCCCCGGCGGCCCACCCGAGAAGGGTCCCGGCAGGGGCAGAGGTGGTCCTGCGGGACAGCACGGCTCCCCCTGCGTAAGGGCTCCGAAGGGGTCGACACGGCGACAGCAGGTACCCCATTACGGACCAGCCGAGCGCCGGGCCGCCGGAGCGAGGCGAAGGACGGCGACGACCCGCACACCCGCCGCTCGAAAGCGCTGCCGCAGGGGCCGCCGCCCGGTCGGGGCCGGTGAGCGGGCTACCTGTCGGTCTGTCGCTGCTGGTCACGGCGACCGTCCCCACGCCTGGCGGTCGACAGCACTGCAGTAAGGGTCACCGCTTTTTCGCCGGTGCTCACTTTCCCGCGCTCCTGTGGCCCGCCGCCCGGCAAGCAGCCCTCAGCGGGCCACCTGCCGGTCCCGTCGCCACCGAGAACGGTGACCGCGCACACTCCGTGCACTCGGCAACGCTGCCGCAGGGGCCGCCCACCTGGATCGTCGCCGCTCTCCACCTCGCGCTCCGACGGCCTGCCGGACGGCCGGGGTCCGTGAGCGGGGCACGTGCTATGCCGGGGGTGTCCACTGCACGAGTGGTGCCCCTGCTCGGGCCAGGGTCCGTCCTGGGATGAGACGGAACCCGGCGTTGCGCACCTTCTGGGGTAGGCCGCCGCCCAGGTCGGCTCCGATCCGCGCGATGAGGGCCGACTGCCGGGTGATCGCCCGGCAGCGCGGGCGCCGGTCCGCGTCGAACGCCGCCAGGGCGGGGCCCAGGTCGCGGCCGCGTGCGACCGGTGCCCCGATGAGCGCCCCGACGCAGACCGCGTCCTCCAGGGCGGTGGACACCCCCTGCCCCATCGTGGGCAGCGCGGCGTGGGCGGCGTCGCCGACCATCACGGCCCGTCCCCGCGCGTAGCTCGGCAGTCCGCCGGGCAGGTGGTGGACGTCGTGGCGCATCAGGTTCTCCGGGGCGGTCGCCGCGATCTGTTCGGCGATCTCCGGTGCCCACCCGGAGAACCGGGCGCGCGCGGCGGCGGGTTCGTCGTCGAAGACCGCGCCTTCGGGGTGGCGGAAATAGCCGTACCAGTACAGCTCGGTGTCGCTGACCGGGATCGCCCCGAACTCCGCGCCTGGGCCCCAGTACTCCAGGAGGCGGTCGTCGAACCCGTTCTTCGGGATGATCGCGCGCCAGCTGGTGCTGCCGCTGTACCGCGCCCTGGCCTGCGGGAAGAGTTCGCTGCGGACCGTGCTCCACATCCCGTCCGCCCCGACGACGAGGTCGGACTCCGCCGTCCGCTCGGTCCCCTCGGCCCGCCAGGCCACGGTCGCGCGGCGCCCTCCGGGGACCCCTGGCCGCACGGCCGTGACCCGGGCTCCGCCCAGCACCTCGGCCCCGGCGTGGCGGGCCATGCGCAGAAGCGTGGAGTGGAGCCGCTGCCGGTGGACCCCGAGCACGGTGATCGTGGGGCGGATGTCCGGGCTGTTGGGCACGGCCAGGATCGGGCGGCCGGAGCGGTCCCGGAACCCCGTGAGGACGGTCCGGTAGCCGGTCCGCCCGATGAGTTCATCGTCGAACCCCAGCGCGCGCAGGGCGGTGACGCCGTTGCGGGGCAGTGCGACCCCGGCTCCCGCTTCGCTGAGGTCGGGGCGGCCCTCCAGGACGACGGTGGCCCATCCCGCCCGTGCGAGCACGGTCGCCGCCGCGAGCCCCGCGATCCCTCCGCCGACCACCGTGGCCGTGGACTCCCCCATTGCCGTCCCCTCCTTCGTCAGCACGCGGCCGGTGGACCGCCGCGCGTTCACTACTTTAGTAGTGAATGCTATTCACTACTAAGGTAGTGGCATGAGGGGGTGGGGGAACGCGGGAACGCCCCAGGTGGAGCGCCCTAGACTCGACCCATGCCCCCCGCCAACCCCGCCCGCCGCCGCGCCCTCGCCGATGCCGCCATCACCCTCCTCGCCGACCAGGGGGCGCACGGCCTGACCCACCGGTCCGCGGAACGGCTCGCGGGCATGCCGCCGGGGACCGCCTCGAACTACTTCCGCAACCGCGAGGCGCTCCTGGTCGCGGCCGCCGAGCGGATCAGCGAGCTGCACATGGCGGACATGGACGCGGCCACCTCGGGCGGCGGCCCCGCGCCGGGGACCCCCGAGGGGCGGTGGGGGCCGTGGAGCGCCGACGACCTGGCCGAGCTGCTCGCCGACTCGCTCTGGACGGCGGCGACCGCCCTGCGCGACCGCTACCTGGCCGTCTTCGAACTCCAGTCGGAGGCGCGGCGCCACCCCGCGCTGTCCGAGGTGCTCACCGCGCTCTGGGACAGCGCGCTCGCCGTCACCCGGGGACTGCACGCCGCGATGGGGACGCCGGTCCCCCAGGCCGGTGTCCAGACGCTGGCCACCCTCTACAACGGCGCCCTCTTCGCCCTGGTCTCACGCCCGGCCGACCGGCTCGACCGGGCGGAGGTCGGCGAACTCGCCGCCGCCATGGTGCGCGGGGCCGTCGGCCCTCCGCGGTGACCTCGCAGGACTCGGCCCTTCGACCGCCTCCATCAGGCCGCCCCCCGGGGCCACCGCAGGCGGGGGCGCGCGTTGCGCTCGGAAGGCCCGGCGCCGGACCGTGTTCGTCGGGGCGGCCCTCCCGAGCCCGACGCCGAGACGCCGAGTCCCGGGCCGCCCACGGTGATCCCGACGAACGCGCCGTCATTCCCGTGGTTCCGACCGGTGGTTCCGGCCACGGTCCCGGCAGCGCTTGCGCCGGGATCACCGCCGGGGAGAGGCCGCTACCCCTCCGGTAGCGGGGGCAGGTCCTTCCGGAACGCCAAGCCGTGGCCCGCGCCCGTGTCCGCGGTCGCCCGGCCGCCGCTCACCTTCACTCCGCTCGGGTGCTCCAGCGCTCCCAGGTCCTCCAGCCACGCCCGGTCGATGTCCTCGACCATCGCCGCCCGCGGCACACACAGCGCCAGCTGGGTCGACAGCTCCGGCAACAGGTGCGGCGCCACCGGCACCGACGCCTCGGCCGCCGCCCTGGCGATCCGCAGGAAGGGGGTGATCCCCCCGACCCGCACCGCGTTGGGCTGGGCCACATCGCACACCCCGGCCGCCAGCGCCTCGGCGAACGCCCGCTCGGTGCGCAGGTTCTCCCCCATCGCGAACGGCAGGGCGGTCCGGGACCGCAGCCGGGCGTGCGCCGCCAGGTCCTCGGCGGGCAGCGGCTCCTCCACGAACGCCGGGGCGAAGCGCTCCAGCTCCCCCAGCGCCCGCACCGCCGAGGGCAGGTTCCAGCGCTGGTTCGCGTCGACCATCAGGACCGCCTCCGGGCCCACCTCCGCCCGCACCGCCGCCACCCGGTCCGCGTCGCGCGCGGGGTCGGCCGAGCCCACCTTCATCTTGAACGCCCGGTGCCCGGCCGCCTTCCACCGCCGCACCTGGTCGAGCAGCTCCTCCTTCGGGTAGTCCAGGTTCACCCCGCTGGCGTAGGCGGGCACTGCGTCCCGGCGCCGCCCGACCAGCTCGACCAGCGGCACGCCCACGGCCTTGGCGCGCAGGTCCCACAGGGCGATGTCGACGGCCGCCAGCGCCATGGCGCCCACCCCGCCCGACCCGGCGTCGGCCAGCCGGGCGCGCATCGCGTCCCAGCACACCCCGGGGTCGGGCGCCCGCCCGACGAGGGCGGGCGCGCAGTCGTCGCGCACCAGCGCCAGCACCGCCCCGGCCCCCGCGCCCGGGGTCCAGGCGAAGCCGGTCCCCACATGCCCGGTGTCGGCCACCGCCTCCACCACGACCAGGTCGTTCTTGTCCACGCCGCCGTCCCAGGANGGGCCGGCGCCAGCCGGTGGGCGCGGACCGCGACGGACGCGATCCGCACCGGGAGCGCGCCCGCGCGCCCGTCCCCGTGTCGGTCCCCCACCGGCTCACTCCCCCTCGACGGCGCGCAGGCCCACGTCGATGATGTCGGCGAGCACCGCCTCCTCCTCGCGGGTCAGGTCGGTCAGCGGCGGACGCACCGCACCGGCCCTGCCGCCGCGGAGCCGAACCCCCGCCTTGACCATGGCGACCGCGTACCCGGGCGCGCGGTCGCGCAGCGCCACCAGCGGCTCGTAGAACTCGGCCAGCAGCCGGTCGGCCAGCGGCTCCCCGGCGTGCGCGGCCCGGTAGAACGCGGTGGCGACCTCGGGGGCGAAGGCGAACGCCGCCGAGGAGTACAGCGGGACCCCCACCGCCTTGTAGGGGGCGAAGGTCAGCTCGGCGGTGGGCAGCCCGTTGAAGAACGCGAACCCGTCCCCGCGCACGGCCCGCACCGCCTGCACGATGCGGCGCATGCCGCCCAGGTCGCCCACCCCGTCCTTGATGCCCTCCACCCCGGGGATCTGCGCCACCTCGGCGGCCGCCTCCGGAGTGAGCACCATGTTCGCCCTCTGGTAGGCGATGACGGGCACGCTCGCCGCACCTGCGACCGCGCGCACGTACTCCACCAGGCCGCGCTGGGACGCGCCCACCAGGTAGGGCGGCAGCAGCAGGACCGCGTCGGCGCCCAGGTCGGAGGCGGCCGCGGCCTGCTCGGCGGCGGTGCGCACGCTCCCGCCCGCCCCGGCCACGACGGGGACCCGGCCGCCGACCGCCTCGACCGCGCGGGCGGTGACGCGGGCGTGCTCCTCGGAGCCCAGCGCGTGGAACTCCCCGGTGCCGCAGGCCGCGAACACGCCGCCGGGCCCGTGCACCATGCCGTCGCGGATGTGCCGGTCGAGCGCCTCCTCGTCCAGGGCGCCCTTGTCGTCGAAGGGGGTGATGGGGAAGAACAGGATGCCGTCGAACTGCATTGCGGATGTCTCCCGTCGTCGTGGTGTCGGGGGGTGGGTACGCGGGGTGGGCCCGGGGTCAGACCACGTGGGCCAGGTGGCGGCGGACCACTTCGGCGACGACCTCGTCCCCGTCGGCCTCCCAGACGCGCTCGTTGAAGATCTCCACCTCGATATCGCCGTCGTACCCCGCTCTGTCCACGGCCCGGCGCAGCCCGCGCACGTCGGCGTGGCCGTCGCCGACCATGCCGCGCCCCAGCAGGGCGTCGGCCGGCAGCGGCAGCACCCAGTCGCAGGCCTGGAAGGAGGCGATGCGCGACCCGGCGCGCGCGATCTGCCCGTGGACCCCGGGGTCCCACCACACGTGGTAGGCGTCCACCACCACACCGGCGGCGGCCTCGGGCAGGGTCTCGGCCATGTCGAGCGCCTGGCCCAGGGTGGACAGCACCGAGCGGTCGGCGCAGAACATCGGGTGGAGGGGCTCCAGCGCCAGGCGCACCCCGCGTTCCAGGGCGTGGGGCGCCAGTTCGGCGAGGGCGTCGGTGACGCGCGCCCGCGCCCCCGCCAGGTCGCGGTCGCCGCCGGGAAGCCCGCCCACGACCATGACCAGGCAGGGTGAGCCGACCTGGGCCGCCTCGTCCAGGGCCCGCCTGTTGTCGTCGAGGGCGCCTGTCCGGTCGGGGCCGGTGAGGAAGCCGCCCCGGCAGTAGGACGAGACGCGCAGCCCGGCGTCGCGCACCGCCTTGGCGGCGGCGGCCGTGCCGATCTCGGCGACGGGCTCGCGCCACAGGCCGATGGCGGGCACGCCCGCGCGGGCGCAGGCGTCGGCCGCCTGGGCGACGCCGAGCCGCTTGACCGTGGCCTGGTTGAGGGACAGCCGCGCCAGGCGCGGGTCGGCGGGGGCGGCCGCGGGACCGGCGGTGCTCATCGCCGCACCCCCGCGACGTCCAGGAGGCTGCGCAGCCGCGCCACGGCCAGCTCAGGGTCGGTGAGGACCCCGGCCCGGTCGGCCAGGCGGAAGGCGGTGCACAGGTGCGGGATGTCCCGCGCGCTCTGCGCCCCGCCCACCATCGTGAACCCGGGCTGGTGGCCGTTGAGCCAGGCCAGGAAGGCGATTCCGGTCTTGTAGTGGAAGGTCGGCGCGGAGAACAGGTGCCGCGCGAGCGGGACGGTGGGCTCCAGCAGCGACCGGTAGCGGCCGGTGTCGCCGTCGTCGAGGGCCCGGACCGCCTCGGCCGCCGCCGGGGCGATCGCGGCGAACACGCCGAGCAGTGCGTGGGAGTGGCCCGCGTCGTCGCCGAGGATCAGCTCGGGGTAGTTGAAGTCGTCCCCGGTGTAGAGCAGGACCCCCTCGGGGAGCATCCGGCGCAGCCGCACCTCCAGGCCGGCGTCGAGCAGGGACACCTTGATGCCGTCGATGCGGTCGGCGTGCTCGGTGATCAGGGCCGCGACGTGTTCCATGGCCTCGGCCGGGTCGTCGGCGCCCCAGTACCCGGCCAGGGCCGGGTCGAAGGCCGGGCCCAGCCAGTGCAGCACGACCGGCTGCGAGGCCTGGGCGAGCACGCGCCCGTACACCTGCGCGTAGTCCTGCGGGCCGCGGGCGCGCGCGGCCAGGGCGCGGCTGGCCATGACCACGGGCTGGGCCCCGGCCTCCTGCACCGTCTCCAGCTGTTCGGTGTAGGCGCGCACCACCGGGTCCAGGCCGTTCCCGTCGGCGGGGTCGAGCTGGTCGGTCCCGGCGCCGCAGACCAGGTCGGCGCCGCGGGCGCGCGCCTCGGCGCCGGTGCGGCGGATCAGCTCGGCGGTGGCGGCCCAGTCCAGGCCCATGCCGCGCTGGGCGGTGTCCATCGCGTCGGCCACGCCCAGGCCGGTGTCCCACAGGTGGTGGCGGAAGGCGAGCGTGGCCTCCCAGTCGGGGCGGGCCGGGGCGCCCGGGGCGTTCCCGGCCAGGGGGTCGGCGACGACGTGCGCGGCGGCGATGCAGCGCCGCGACCGCGGGGGGCTCCCGGAGGCGGGGACCGGCGGGGCGGCGGCGGGCCGGTACTCGGCCGTGCCGCCGTCGCCGTCGGGCAGTCGGAGGGAAAGGTTTTCCGGGGCCGCCCGTGCGCCCGCCCGGCCGTGGGTGGTGCTCGTCATGCCTCGTCCTCCCAGTCCAGTTCGACGCGGGTGCCGGTGGCGGCGGAGTGCAGTCCGGCCTCGGCGAAGCGCAGGCCGCGGGCGCCGGAGGCGAAGTCGTAGCCGAAGGGCTCGCCGGTGGCCAGGTGGCGCAGGAACAGCTCCCACTGGGCGCGGAACCCGTTGGGGAACTCCTGGTTGTCGGGGACGCGCTGCCACTGCGACCGGTAGTCGGCCAGGTCGGGGGCGTCGGGGTCCCACACCGCCCTGGGGGTGGCGGTGCGGTGCTGCACGCGGCACTCGCGCAGCCCCGCGACCGCGCTGCCGTGGGTCCCGTCGACCTGGAACTCCACCAGCTCGTCGCGGTCGACCCGCACCGCCCAGGAGGAGTTGAACTGGGCGATGGCGCCGCCGTCGAGCTCGAACACCCCGTAGGCGGCGTCGTCGGCGGTGGCCTCGTAGGGCTCGCCGTCCTCGTCGCGGCGCTCGGGGATGTGCGTGGCCGTGCGCACGGTGACCGCCCGCACCCGGCCGAACAGGTTCTCCAGGATGTAGTGCCAGTGCGGGAACATGTCGAGCACGATGCCGCCGCCGTCCTCGGCGCGGTAGTTCCAGCTCGGGCGCTGGCCGGGCTGCCAGTCACCCTCGAAGACCCAGTAGCCGAACTCGCCGCGCACCGACAGGATGCGCCCGAAGAAGCCGGAGTCGACCAGGCGCCGCAGTTTGAGCAGGCCGGGCAGGAACAGCTTGTCCTGCACCACCCCGTTGGACGCGCCGGAGGCCTGGGCGAGCTTGGCCAGGTCGCGGGCGGCGGCGTGGGTGGAGGCCACCGGCTTCTCGGCGTAGACGTGCTTTCCGGCGGCCAGGGCCGAGCGCACCGCCGCCTCGCGGGCGCTGGTGATCTGGGCGTCGAAGTAGACCTCCACCCCGGGGTCGGACAGCACCGCGTCCAGGTCGGTGGACCAGCGCTCGATGCCGTGCCGCCGGGCGACCTCGCCGACCCGCTGCTCCGAGCGCCCGACCAGGTAGGGCTCGGGCAGGACGCGGCCGCCGTCGGGCAGGCGCACCCCTCCGGCCTCGCGGACCGCCAGCACCGAGCGGAGCAGGTGCTGGCGGTAGCCCATGCGGCCGGTGACGCCGTTCATCGCCACGCCGACAACGCGATCAGTCATGTGTTCTCCCGCCATACGTGTCCTCCCGCGCGCCGGGTGCCGGGGCTCGTCCCCGGCACCACGCGAGAAAGCGCTTTCCAAAGTACGCCACGGGGCCGCCCCGGCGCCAGTGCCGGGCCGCCCGAACTGCGCCGGACAGGCCGGGGACGGCACGGCGGCGCCCGGAGGCCCCGGACGGAGGCAACGGCTTCCGGCGCCCCCGGAGAGCGCACGCGTCCCGCCCGACCTGCGACGGAACGGCCCTCCCCCGCACCCCCGGACCGTTTTCCGAACACCCGGTGAACGGAAAGCGCTCACCGAACCATGGTCACCGTCGGGGCGGGACCCCGTCCATCACCAAGGACGCGGAGAGGTAGCCCCGCATCGCGGACGCGCTCGTCACCCCACGCCCCGCTTCCAGGCGGTCGACGAAGCCGGGCAGGTCCCCATGGCGTCCGGCCGCCACCGCTCCTGCGGCCACCAGCCCCGCGAAGGGGAACCGGTCCAGGAAGCTGTGCCCCGAGCGCGGGAAGCGGACCAGCGCCGCATCCGGGATGCGCTCGGCCATCGCCTCCGCCCCCGCGGGGACCGCGCGCAGGTCGTACGCGCCGCTGAGGACCGCGACGGGCACCGACAGGCCGCGCTGCACGGCCTCGGCGTCCACCGGGAGGCCGACGAAGTCGGGCTCGCGCCCGGCGCCGATGTGCGCGAAGGCCGCCGCGGGGTCCAGCGGCAGGCCGTCGGGCTCCAGGTCGTGCAGCTCACGCCGCCAGATCTCGCTGACCAGGTCGAATTCCATCACATGGGGCGCGCGCTGCTCGACCTCCCTGTCGGCCAGGCCCCGCACACGTTTCCAGGTGCCGCGCCGTCCACGGGCCACCGCCTCCAAGAGGCGCTCCACCATGGGGGCGCCGCCGAACTCGTAGACGACCGGGACCACGTCCTGGCACTCCTCCGGGGCGACGGCCCCGGACGCCACGAGGCCCCGCAGGCGCTCGGCGGCGCCGGCGGTCTCCGGCTCCTCCCCGCGCCACAGCAGGCGGCGGAGATGGTCGCGCACGACGGCGTGGTCGGCCCGGGAGCTTCCCGAGGTGCTGTCCAGCACCAGGCCCGCGACCCGTTCGGGGTGGCGCCCGGCGAAGACCTGGGCGAGCACTCCGCCGTAGGAGGAGCCCCAGACCACCGCCCGGCCGATCCCGCAGTGGTCCAGGACGGCCGCCAGGTCGTCGGCGGCCGCCGCCAGGGTCAGCGCCGCGGGCGGAAGGTCGGCGCCGCGGCGGTCCCGCCGGGACAGGCCCACGCCCCGGTGCTCGGCCATCACCGCGTCGAAGCCCCGCCGGGCCGCGGCGCGGCGCACCGGGCGGTAGGGGAGCACCGAGGCCAGACCGGGGCCGCCGGGGACCACCAGCAGGGGCATGCCGTCCGGGCGCCCCTCGCGGGCGTAGGCCAGGTCGAACTCCGCACCTCCCTCGGGCAGGACCGGTCGGGGCACGGTACGGACTCCGGGCATGCGGCGCAGGCGCTCGGCGCGGCGCGTCTCGGTGTTCATGGCGCCATCCTGGCGCACGCCGGGGGCGTCCGGGCAGGGGGCGGAGCCGACGGGTGCGTGCCGTGCCGTCGGCCCCGCCCGGTCAGCGGCGCCCGGGGCGGGCGCGGTCCTGGTCGGGGTAGGGCAGCAGGGCCATCTCCCGGGCGTTCTTGATCGCGGCGGCGAGCAGGCGCTGCTGCCGGGCGGTCACCCCGGTGACCCTGCGGCTGCGGATCTTGCCCCGGTCGGAGATGAACTTCCGCAGCAGGTCGGTGTTCTTGTAGTCGATGTACTCCACGTCCGCCAGCGGGTTCGGCTTGCGTCGCGGGTGCGCGGGTCGGCGCGGCTTCATGGTCGGTCCTCGGGGTCGGGTGTCGGTCGGTACGGGGGGCCGGGCCCCATCGCGGAACGGCCCCTCGCGGGGGTCCGGTCAGAGAGCGGCCGCGATGATCTCGTCGAAGGGGTCGTCGCTGTCCTCGTCCCGGCGGTAGCCCTCGGCCAGCTCCTCGTCGGTGAGCAGGCACGCGTCCAGCACCCGGGTGAGCCGTCCCGCGTCCAGGCCCACACCGGTGAAGGTCAGGCACTGGCAGCGGTCGCCGTGCTCGGCGCACCAGTCCAGGGCGGCCGCGGCCCGGCGGCGCTCGGAGACCAGCTCCCAGGCCGCGTCGGGCAGCGCCGCCAGCCACGGCCCGCACGGCTCCACCGACAGCGACGCCCCGGCGGCGTCCCAGGCGAGCATCGTGTCGGGGTGGCTGGCCAGCCAGAACCGCCCCCGGCTGCGCAGCGCGGCGGCGACGACGTCGTCCAGCGCGCGGTGCAGCCGGTCCGGGTGCAGCGGCCGCGAGCGCCGCCAGGTGACCGTGCGCACCTCCCCGGCCTCGCAGGAGTCCGGCGGCTGGGCGGTGGCCGGGTCCATCCGGGCCGCGGCGGCCTCCGGGTCGAAGCCCCCGTCGGCCATGGCGGCCAGCGCCTCCCGTTCCGGGGGCACCACCAGGGCGGCCGGGTTGAGCTGGAGGAGGACCGCGGTGCAGCGCTCCGGATCGGCGCCGCCCCCGGCGCCTCCGTCGAGCACCAGGCACGTGGGGTACTCGATCTGCTGGGCGAGCACCTCGGCGACGGTGCGGTCGTCCTCCTCGGCCACGGCCAGCCCGCGGTCGTCGACGTCGTCGGTGGTGGCCAGGTCGGCGACGAGCCGGTCGGCGGCCACGGCGGTGGCGACCCCGGCCAGGCGCACCCATTCGGCGATGGGCCGGTCGTCGACGACGGTGGCGGTCAGGGCCTCGGCGACCGAGCGGGGGGCGACCGTGTCCCAGGCCTCGACCACGTACAGGCTGTGCTCGCCGCGCTCGGCGAGCCCGCACAGCAGCGGGACGAGGTCCTGGCGCAGGGTGCACGAGACGCAGGAGTGGACCAGGTCGACCCGGGTGCGCTCGACGGTGCCCCAGCGGTCGCGGAGCACCCGGTACACCTCGCCGTCGCCGATGCGGCCCAGGTCGTGGTGGACGGCGAGCGCTCCGGGCTCGGCCTCCAGCAGCCGGTCGACGGCCCGCCTCCGGGCGTCGGCGTGGAGCCCGGCGACCAGGGCGACTCGCGCGGGCAGGGCCTGCTTCATCTCGGGGACCTCGCCTTCCTCAGATTGAAAACGATAATCGTTATCGTACATCGGCCGGACAGCGCCCCGTCCGCCGGGCACGGCTCTGTGCCGCACGACACACCGCTCTGGGGGCCTGGCCGCCTCCGGCCGCGGGGGTGGACACGCACAGCGACCACCCCCCGCCTGTCCGCATCCACGACCTGGAATTCCCGCCCCGCGGCCCTGAATCCATTCACGGAACGCATCCGAGGACACGGTGTCGCGAGATTCACAGCGGTAATCCCGATTCCGGCGATCACGGACATTCCTGTACGGTCGCCGGTGCCGCCGGCATTTCCGCCGGACCCCCCGCATCCGCCACCGGAACTCGAGAATGAGGAACATGACGACCGAGCCGGGCTCCCCCATCCGTTTCGCCGCCTTCACCGCCACGGCCGCGGCGGCCCTCGTGGCGCTCGCCGCCTGCGGGGGCGGCGCCGGCTCCGGCGACGACCCGGAACCGGAACAGGAGGGGTCCCAGGAGCAGGCCGCGTCCGAGCCCTCCCCCGAGCCGAGCCCGTCCGAAGCGGGACCGGAGCTGCTGGAGATCCCCGAGGGCTGCGAGGAGGTCGGCTTCACCGACACGGTCACCGCACGTGTGGACTGGGCGACCGGCCGCGAGAGCGGCGGGGTGCTCGACGGCCACCTGAGCTGCCAGATCTTCGGCGAGGGGCGGGACGACCTGGAGATCCCGCTTCCGCGCGTCGCCGACCTGAAGGTGGGCGAGGAGCCCAGCGCCGTGGACGAGGAGGGCAGGGAGCCCTCCGGTGAGCCGCAGGGCGAGGAGTTCTACGGCACCGGTGTCACCGAGCGGTTCGGCGGCGTCGCCGACCACACCGACACCGAGCTGCAGGAGAAGCTGGAGTACCACCTGCCCGGCATCCGCTTCACCCTGACCATCCTCGGCGACACCATCGGGCAGGAGGAGGCCGAGGCCATCCTGGACGAGATCGTGGAGAACGCGGCCGAGGAGCAGGGCCTGGAGGGCTGATCCGCCTCCTCGGGACGGCCGCCCGCAAGGCGGGTCCCGGCCGGGGGCGGACGGTGCGAGCCCGGGGTCAGAACCCGTCCGGGACCGGCCCGGCCAGGACGAAGGCGTTGCCGTCGGGGTCGGTGAACCCCGCCTGCCGCCCCCACGGATGGTCCTCCGGCTCCTCGACGCGCACCCCCGCCGCTGCCAGGCGCGCGCAGTCGCCGTCGACGTCGTCGCTCTCCAGGACGATGCCGTGCCCGCACCCCTGCTCGGCGACCGACAGCGCGAACCCGGTGCGCGACCCGGGCGGGGCGACCTCCAGGTGGCGCACCGGTCCGACGGTCCGGTCGGCGACGACGGCGAAGCCCAGGACCTCGGTGTAGAAGTCCCTGGCCCGGTCGAGGTCGGCGACCGGGAGGGTCACGGTCCTCGTGTGTGTGATTCCCATACCGGAATGGTCGGGACGAACGGGGCCGAACGCCAGCGGGACACACCGGCCCGGGCACACCGGCCCCGGGTGCCCTGCCAGGGCACGGAGTCCGAGGACCCCAAGGGCACGGTGTGGCGGCGGCCGCCCGGCAGGGGGCCGGGCGGCCGCCTCGGGGGAGAGGAGGATGGCCTCTCACCGTCAGGACACAGGTGCCTGCTCCTCCGGCTCCGGGACGTTCACGCCGTTCTCCCTCCCCCAGGACGCCCGGGGTCGGTCCGGTGGTGCCGTCGTCGACGAGCCTGCGACCTCGTCGGCGTCCATCCCGCATGCCTGGTCAACACGGCAGGTCTGCAGGCGGGCGGTGGCGACGGTGCTGTGCCGTTCGCCCCCGGAGGCCGACGGAGTGGGGCGCCAGGAATGGAGCCGCTGCGGCGCGTAGACGGCGAACCCCGCCGGTGGCACCGCCCCTTCGGTGCACCCGAGGGGGAGATTCAACGCCCCGGATATCGCGGGACGACACTGCCCTACGGGTTCTTGACGCCACTCGCCGTTGAAATTGTCGGACCTCGAACACGGCCCACGGGGGGAGCGCGATTCCGACAGTGCGCGCGGAAGGAGTGCGGATTTCGGTCCGTTGCCGAGGGACGCACAGGAACGGCCCGGCCGTTGACAATGCGCCGCCCACCGCTGATCCTCCCTAGGAGAGGGAGGTGACGCATTCATGGCTGGATGCTCGTGCGGTCACGGCTCTTCGTGCTCCTGCGCGCCGGGCTGCTCCTGCGGCTGCAACGGATGACCCTGTGAATCCTCAGACCCCGACCCTGGCCCCCTACCGAACCGGGCTCCCCCGGTTCCGCCGGTAGTCATAACGCGCCTCCCCGCCAGGCCCGACGGTCCCCTTCCGCAGCCGGACCGGCCCAATGGGCCCAGGTAGGGAGGCGCCGGTGTCCCCGTACCCGGGCATCCCGGCCCGTCGCCGCCGCGCGCTTTCGGCCGCGCCGCTCCCCCGCTGCACCCCCGCCACGGCCTCCGGCGGCCCTTCTCCGCCTCCCGTACCGCACCCTTCGGCCGTCCGTGTCCCGCCGCGGGCTCGCACCAATGCCGCGAACACCAGCGGGGCCGCGCCGTCGTCGGCGGCGCGGCCCCGTCCCCATGGGACGGCGTGAGCAGGGGTCAGCCGCCTCCGGCGGCGGCCGCCTTGGTCTTGGCCCCGTCGATGCCGACCAGGGTGGCCACCAGGGCCACGAGGGTGAAGACGATTCCGACCGTGAACGCGCCCGAGATCCCCTCGGTCATCACGGTCGCCGGACCCTCTCCGGCCGCCTCGGCGCCGCGGCTCGCCGCGCCGAACACGGCCACCAGCACCGCCAGGCCCAGGGCGCCGCCGATCTGCTGGAGCGCCTGGAGCAACCCCGAGGCCGCGCCGGAGTCCTCGGCGGGCACGCCGGAGACGATGACCATGTTGAGCGGGACGACGCTGCAGCCGACGCCGATTCCGAACATCACCATCGGCCCCAGGACCCCGGTCAGGTAGCCGCTGTCGGGACTGAGCGCGGTCAGCCACAGGGCGGCGGCGCTGACCAGCGCCACGCCGGTGGCCGCGATCGGCTTCGGGCCGGTCCTGGGCACCAGCTTGAGCACGATCTGGGCGCCGCCGAAGACCGCGACGGCCATGGGCAGGAACGACAGGCCGGCGGTGATCGGCGACTGCTTTAGGACCTCCTGCAGGTACTGGACCAGGAAGAAGAACATCGCGAACAGGGTGGCCGGTACCAGCAGCATGTTCAGCAGGCCGGCGGCGCGGCTGCGCTCGGCGAACAGCCGCAGCGGCATGACCGGCTGGGAGGCGCGGGCCTCGTTGAGGACGAACAGCGCCAGCAGGACCACACCCCCGGCGAAGCAGGCCAGGGTGACCGGGGCGCCCCACGCGCCCTCGGCCGCCCGCAGGAACCCGTAGACGAGTGCGGTGAGGCCGACGGTGGAGGCCAGGGCCCCCGCGATGTCGAATCGGCCCTCGTTGCGTTCGGCCTCGCGCAGCGCCAGCGGCACCAGTGCCGCCACGACGATGCCGATGGGCACGTTGACCAGCAGCACCCAGCGCCAGGAGGCCAGGAAGGTGATCACGCCCCCGGCCAGCAGGCCCAGGGCCATGGCCGACCCGGTGACGGTGGAGTAGACCGCCAGCGCCTTGTTGCGCGGCGCCCCCTCCGCGAAGTGGGTCATGAGCAGGGCCAGGGTGCTGGGACCGGCGAGCGCGGCGCCGACGCCCTGCAGAGCGCGGGCGGCGATGAGCATCTCGGCCGAGACGGCCAGGCCGCCGATGAGCGAGGCGGCGGTGAAGACCAGCACGCCGACGGTGAAGACCCGGCGGCGCCCGAGGATGTCCCCGGCGCGGCCGCCGAGGAGCAGCAGGCCGCCGAAGGTCAGGGCGAAGGCGTTGACGACCCAGGCGAGCCCGGTCGGGGTGAAGCCCAGGCCCTCGCGGATGTCGGGCAGGGCGATGTTCATGATCGTCATGTCGAGCATCAGCATCAGCTCGACCCCCACGATCACCACCAGCGCCAGGCCGGGACGGCGGGGCGCGGCGGGCGGCGGGCCCTCCTGGGCAGAGGACGGGGATGCTGTGGACACGGTTCTTCCTCCCGGGGGTGGGCGGGCGCCGACGGGGCGCCCCCATTAAGGGACGCCGACGTCCACTATATAGTGGACGCATGCGTCCACTACAAATCATGTGCGTCGACGGGCCCGGGCCCGTCGCGAGCAGCGCGGCCGAAAAGGCGGCCCAAAGGGGGGCCCGGGTGCGCCGTCGAGCGGTGCGGACACGGCGAGGGTCGCGCTCCGGCGGCCCGCGCAGGCGCGACGGCGGGGGCGCCCGGATCCGGGCGCCCGGGGCCGGTGCCTCGCTTCGCCGTGGTACCGCACTGGTGGGCGGTGGAGCGGACCTTCGCCTGGCCAGGACGTTCGGCGCACCGGCGAGGACGACGAGTACCGGCCGGTGACCTCGGAGAACGTCCTCTATCTGACGATGGGCCCGATCCTGGTTCGGCGCATGGCCCGATTCACGCCCTGCCCCTTTTCAGACGCCCTCTAAGATGGTGCCCGCGCTCGGCTCGGGAGGAGAGGTGGTCCAGCGATGCGGCCCAGAGCCGCCGATCCGGTCCCGGAGGCCCCTGCCCGGACCCGCCGCCGGGGCGAGGAGCTCAGGAAGGCGATCTTCGCCGCCGTCCTTGAGGAGCTGCGCTCGACCGGCTACGCGAACCTGACCATGGAGAGCGTCGCCGCCGCCGCGGGGACCGGGAAGTCCGCCCTGTACCGCAGGTGGCCCGACAAGGAGGCCATGCTCGGCGACGCACTGCGCGACGCACTGCCCGACCCAGACGAGGTCCCGCACACCGGCGACACCCGCACCGACCTCATCGCCCTCCTGGGCTTCCTGCAGTCGGTGTTCAACCACACGAGCGGCACGCTCTTCCAGGCGCTCGCCTCGGAGGTGGGCACCGACACCGGCTTCATGCGCGCCCTGGTCAACGAGCACGTGGTCGCCCCCTGCAAGAGGCGCATCCGGGAAGTACTGCGCACCGCATCGGACGGCGCCCCGGAGAGCGACCTGGACCTGCTGGCCGAGGTCGGTCCGGCGATGCTCACGCACCGCTGCCTGACCGGCGAGGCGACCATCTCCGACGACTACGTGGTGGACGTGGTCGACGTCGTTCTGGCGCGGCTGACCGGTCAGGCTCCCGCCGCCTCGGTCGCCTCTGCGGGGAGCCCGCACCCTCGGCGGTGATGCCGCCTGCGCCGTCCGGTCCCATTCGACCCGTGCGGTTCCCACTCGGCCCGTGCGGCCTTGCCCGGTGTCCGACTCGGGCCGGGCGCCCGGCCCGCAGCGACGGTGCCGCGGGGCCGGGGGCCGGTCGCGGCCACGGCGCTCGCGCAGGCCGACGGGGGTTCACCGGTCCCGCGCGGAATTGGCTAAGACGGCCGCGACGGGCGCCCGCCTTGAGCGAGACGCGGCCCCAGCGGCGCTCACCCGGTATCTCCGCAGGTCGACCGGCCCGTTCGAGCGGAAAAGAGGACATCTGCCCTGGCGGGCCGGTCCGCTCGCACCGGCGACTCCCGGGAGACGACGCGGAGCCGGTGCCCGGCCCGCCGCGGCGTCCGCCGGAGTCGTGCGGCCTTCGGCGGCCGTGACCCGCTGCCGGCGAGGCCCCTGCCAGGTCCTCGAAAGGTGGGACAGGCCCCGCCTGGAGTCAACCGATCTCGCAGACGCCCGCCGACGGAAGCCTCGGCTCCCCGGGGACACGACCTGGTCCACGCCCGGCGGCGCCCTCGTTCCCGGTCGGTGGCGCCCGGCGGCCGCACCCCCGTCACTTCGCACGTCGCGGGCCGGTCGCCGGGCGCCCGGCGAGGGGTGGCACCGTCGCCGTGGAGCGTCCGCCCCGCCCCGGTGTGCGCACGCACTGCTGCTGCCGGTGTCCGGGGATGAACGACGGCGAGCGGGGGCGGGGCGTGCCCCCGTCGAGGACGGCGGCCACGCCTGCCTCCCTCTCAGCCTCGCAGCGCACAGGCGCAGGTCAAGGGCGGGCCACCCGGATGCCCGCATCCGGCCGCGCCCGTAACGCGCAGAACCCGCGTGAACACCCCTTGTAGTAGGACATGGGCGGACTTAGACTCACGCGAGCCCCAAAAGGGCCGGACGCTCCCCCACCCGCAAGGAGTCCGCACATGACGCGACGGGTATCCCCGCTCACCCTCGTCATCGCCACCATCGCCGCCCTCATCGGCGGCGGCGCGGTCGCCGCCCCGGCGGCCGCCTCCCCCGCACCCGCACCCGGCGGCGACGCCGCCGTCCAGCAGACGGTCCTGCGCTACGACGTCAGCAGGGCCGGAGAGTTCCAGGACGCGATGGCGGCCGGTGCCGCCGAATGGAACGCGGCCGTGGACAACGTCGAGCTGGTACGCGCCCAGCCCGGCCAGCGCGCCGAGATCACCATCGTGGCCACCAACGGCTGGCCCATGGCGACCCTGGGCCCGGTGCGGCCCGGCGGGTCGGCCACCATCTGGTTCGGCCGCCAGGCCGTGCAGCAGGGCTACGACACGGTGCGCATCGCCTCCCACGAGCTCGGGCACAGCCTCGGGCTGCCGGACGTCAAGCCCGGGCCCTGCTCGTCCCTGATGTCCGGCTCGACGGGCGGCGTGAACTGCACCAACGCCACACCGAACGCTCGGGAGCGCTCGCGGGTCGAGCAGCTGTACGGCGGCGGTGCCTCCGCGCAGACCCCGGCCGCGGGCACCCTCGTCGTCGACCGGCCCTAGGCCGTTCCGCCGGGGCCGCGCCGCAGGGCGGCGGCCCCGGCCCCGGCGCGGCCGTCCACCGGGGGCCGCCACCCGCCGTCGGGCGGGCGGCGGCCCCTTCGCGTGCCCCGCGGGTGCGACCCGCAGCGCGCCGGTCAGCAGGAGCCGTCGAGCATCCCCGTCAGGGCGGCCTTCTCGTCGCTGTCGACGGCCAGGCCGTAGCGGTGCTTGGCGTTGATCCAGGACTTGGCGTAGTCGCAGTGGACGGCCGAGCGCGAGGGCTGCCAGTCGGAGGGGTCCTGGTCGCCCTTCCCGCGGTTGCTGGAGGCGGTGACCGCCCACAGCAGGGGGCCCTCCACGTTGTTGGCGAAGGACCAGCGCTTGGACGAGGACCAGGTGTCGGCGCCCGAACGCCAGGCCTCGGCCAGCGGGACCAGGTGGTCGATGTCGAAGGTGGAGGGGTCGGTGGTGGTCTCGCCGTCGAAGGCGCTGAACCAGGTGCCCGAGACCGCGCGGCAGGCGTTGTCGGTCTCCACGTTCTCGCCGTCGCGGCGCAGGACGTATTCGCGGGCGTTGCAGTTGCCGTCGACGGCGCCCCAGTGCGGAAAGAGGGACCGGTCGTAGGGTTCGGAGGCGCCCTCGGGGCGGACCTGCAGCCCGGCGAGCTGGCTGCGGGCCTCGGAGGCGGAGGGGATGCCGGGCGGAAGCGACGCGGCGGCGGCCGGGGCGGCGGGCAGGAGCGCGGCAGCGGCGGCCGCGGCGAGGGCGGCGGCAAAAAGGCCGAGAACACGCCGGGGGGTTCGGTGCGTCATGGGGCTCCGTTTCCTCGGTGAGCGGGGTAGGTCTTCGGCGCCTTGCGGCGCTCCGAGCGTCCCCCGCCGAGGCGAGCCGCACAATGACCCTCGGTTAACGGGCGATGACGCGTGTCGAACCCGGGCGGTGCGCGGGTGGTTCCGTTCACGGGTCCTGGCGGCGTTCGTCGGACCGCGCAGACGGCACGTGCCGCGGAGGTGGGACCGTGTCGAGGGGTTCCGAGTGCGCTGCAGGGCCCGGAGCGCCTGTTCTCCTTCTTCGACGGCCGCCGCTCTCGCGGGCACGCATCGGTCGTCGGGCACGCCGAGCAGAGCGGGCCCCCTTTCCAGGCGGTCGAAGGCCTTCCGGCGTAGGGCGGTCGCTGCCGCGAGGGGTTCCACCACCAGTGGACGCGGCCCTCTCGCCGACGGCGTGGCCGCAGGAGGGGAGCGCCCGCAGCAGGGCGAGGACGAACGGCCTCAAGGCGCGGCAGGCGGCGGCAGTCGGCGACGCGGACGGCCGTGGTGTCCCGTTTCGGGTTTATCGGAGGCTCGGAAGCAACGCTCGGCCCCCGGCTGAGACCTCTTCTCACGGGGAGGAGCCTGCTTCGGACCCGGCCGACGGGACCCGGTTGTGCAGCGTCTCGGGGGTGGTTCCCGGCTACTCGCCTGCCCGCGGCAGCGCTCCGGGGCGTGCGACCGGGCCCCGGCGGGCCCCGACCGCCGTCCCTGCGGCGCGTTCACGCAGCCCATAGGGGTACTCCCCCGGTCCTGGCATGCCTGTCCTCCTTCCCGGGCCCGAGAGCCTCCATCACACCCGGAACGAAACAGCGGTGCCGTCAGAACCCGTCGGCACCACGGCCGTCCGCGTCGCACCGGGGCATCCGAGTGCTGCCAGAACCGGCGAAGAGGCACTCCCCCTTCGTCGGCGTACTCACGCGGCCGGGTGCCCGTCGGACGGTCCTCAGCGTGCGCCCGGGTCACACCCGCTGGATGAGGGCAATTTCCGTCCGACCAGGTCAGCCTGCTGGTTACGGCCCTGGAGCAGGTCGGGCCGCCCTCGAAGCCCTGACCTGAGACCCGCCCTTCGGCGGGCGGCCGGGGGCGACCGCCGGATGCGGTCGCAGTCGGCAGAAGCCCCACCACTCCAGCGGACGCCGTCCCGCCGCCCCGTTGTCCACAGGCGGCGAACCCGGTCCCCGTCCGGCCCGCCCATTGCCGCACTCTGGTGCCGCCGGTCCGGAGAGGGGCTCCGGTCCGGGACGGGAGGTGCAAAGGACATGCGGATCGTGAGAGGTACGGTGCGCGCGTGGGCGGCGGTGCTCGCCATCGTGGTCGCCGCCGTGGTCGCCACCGCTGCGGCGGCACCGGGGACGACCGCGGGAGCGGGAGCGGCCCCGGGTGCGGAGGACACGCCGGAGCCGGAAGGGGGAACGGTGGACGGATTCGCGATCGGGCACGTGCCAGCGGCGCTGGCCGAGGGCGCGGAGGTGGAGGCCTCGGAAGTCTCCTTCACCTGGGGCGGGGTGGATTTCACCGCCCGAACGTGGGAGAGGGCACTGGCCGGAGGGGGATTCCGGGTGGAGCTCCAGGTGCTGGTGATGCGCGCAGAGACGCTGGCCGGGCCGGAGGAGCTGCGGGCGTTCCTGGCCGAGTACCACGAGCG
This sequence comes from Nocardiopsis chromatogenes YIM 90109, assembly GCF_000341185.1. Taxonomy (GTDB): domain Bacteria; phylum Actinomycetota; class Actinomycetes; order Streptosporangiales; family Streptosporangiaceae; genus Nocardiopsis_A; species Nocardiopsis_A chromatogenes. The sequence continues at coordinate 1,575 of NZ_ANBH01000266.1, read as the reverse complement.
CGACGCGCAGGAGTGGGAGCTGGAGGAGTTCGACCACCGGGGGTCGCCCGGGTTCATGGGAGCGGCGGAGGCGTTCTGGCTGGAGGACAGGGGCGTGGCCGTGGAGGTCCGCGACAGCGCGGACCTCCTGGGGCGGGAGGAGGTCAGAAGAACCGCCCTGGGGATCACCCGAGAGGAGGGGTGAAGGGCGCTGAGCCGGAGGCGATGGCCGAGCGCTTCCGGCACGGGCACGACGACACGGAGGCGATAGGCCCTCCGCTCCCACGGGGAACCGGGACGCGCCTCTTCGGGTCGGTCCCCTGACGGACGGCCCGTCCGGAGCGGCCGCTCGTCCCGGCCCGCCCCTGCGGCGCGGACGGCCGCAGGGAATCCGGCCCTGCGATCCGCCCGCCGGCCCATAGGGAGGGCCGTTCCGTCCAGGTCCGCCGGCCCCCCACGGGCGAGGGGGCCGGTCAGGGGTCAGGGCCGCGCGCGGTCGCCCGGCTCGTCGGGCGGCGGTGCGCAGGATTTCAGGACGCCGTCGTAGACGTCGATCTTCGTCTGCACGAAGCGGCGCGCCTTGGCGACGCTCTCCTCCTGCGCGCGCAGGCGGTCGAGGTGGTCGGCCATGATGCGGCGGCGCTCGTCCGCCGTGGCGTCTCCCTGGCGGGCGAGCCGCGTGTAGCGGACCATCTCGCGCACCGGCATCCCGGTGTCGCGCAGCACGAGCACGGTCTCCAGCCAGTGCAGGGTGTCCCGGTCGTAGCGCCGCCTGCCGTCTCCGTCCCGGGGGACGGGGCCGACCAGTCCGATCCGTTCGTAGTAGCGCAGCGTGTCGGCCGTCAGCCCCGTGTAGACGGCGGCCTCGGCAATGGACAGTCCGTCGGTCTCGACTACAGCCATGGCCGTCAATGTACGCCTCTTCCCGCACGGGGAGGAGAGTGGTCCCAGGCCCAATCCGACCGGCCGGCACGGCCCGGCTGCTCCGGCCGCCTCGGCCGGGGCGCGCCGCCGGACACCGGGCCTGTGAGGGCGGGTCCGGCGGCGCCCGGACTCAGTCCTCGGCGCCCGCCCGGGTACCGCCGACCGACGTACGGCGCAGGGCCCGCCGCCGGGCCCGCTCGTGGGCGTCACGGAGCAGCCCGACCGCCCTGTCGAGCGTCCGCTCCCCCGGCACGACGACGGCGATCCACCCCAGGGAGCCGTACACCGGGTGCGGCAGGAACACGTCGGAGGCCGCGAAGTCCGGCGGGCCCGCCGCGCCTTCCGCGCCCTCCCCCGCGACCTCGGCGGCGACGGCCTTGCCGACGTGGACATTCAGCCGCCACCGCCCTTCCCCGTCGAGATCGGACGCGGTGTCGTCCGGGTAGTCCTTCGTGACGATCGTGGCGTAGGGCTGCTCCCGCTCGGGGACATTCCCGTCGGGCGCGTAGTAGAAGAAGTGGTCGCCCCAGGCGAGTTCGGGGAACCCGCTCCCCTCGGTGGGCGCGAGTTCCAGCACGCCGTCGAGGGCGCGCACGGCTTCGAGGATCCGCTGCATACTCATGGTTGAAGTGTGGGGTTGAAGTGCTTATGGAGGGTTGGCCCATGGCGGAC
>NZ_ANBH01000265.1 GCF_000341185.1 Nocardiopsis chromatogenes YIM 90109 | reverse complement strand
CCCCGGCGGGGAGCGGCTACTCGGCCCAGCAGATCCGCGACCTCGAAGCCCAAGGCGTCATCCCTCCGGCACCGCGGGCCGCCAACGGCTACCGCACCTACTCTCCAGAGCACGTGCGCGACCTTCGCGCCTACCGCGACCTGGCCGCGGCCGTCGGGCCCGTCATCGCCCGGCGCACGATGCGCCGCATCCGCGCGTCGGCGTACGACGAGGCGGCGGCCGCCATCACCTCCCTGCACACCGCGCTCGGCAGGGAGCGGGAGGAGGCGCTCGCGGCGCGGCACGCGCTGCTGGCGATCGGCGCCGAGGCGTCATCGGACGCCGAGCCCTCCGCAGGGGACGTGATGACCATCAGCGAACTGGCCGGGGCCCTGGGGGTGCGCGCGTCGACCCTGCGCTTCTGGGAGAAGTGCGGGCTCGTCGCACCGGAGCGGGTCACCACGCGGGCGGGGGCGGCGCGCCGGTACCCGCTCGCGGCGGCCCGCGAGGCCCGCATCACCGCCGCCCTGCGCACCGCCGGGTACCGCATCCCGGACGTGCAGAGGACGATCGCGTCCGTGCGCGGGATCGAGGGGCTGGACGAACCGCTCGCCGTGCTGGAGACCAGGATCGACGCGATCGCCGACCGGATGGTCGCCCTGCTCCGCGCCGGGGCGGCGCTGTCCGAGGTCATCGCCGCCCGCCCGCCCGGTCGGTGAGTGCGCCGCCCGCCCGCCCGGTCGGTGAGTGCGCCGCCCCGCCCGCCCCTCAGGCGCCGGTCGCTCCCTGCGTGATGAGGACGACCAGCGGCAGGGCGGTGTTGTTGACCGCGTGCACGGTCACCGCGGGCCAGATCGATCCGCTTCGGCGCATCACCTCGGCGGCCACGACGCCCACGATGAAGGCGGCGGGGAGGATGTAGTTGAAGCCGTGGAAGAGGGCGAAGACGGCCGAGCCGCCGAGGACCCCCACCAGCGGGCCGTAGCGCAGCAGTGCGTTGGTGACGACGCCGCGGAACAGGAACTCCTCCCCGATGGGCGTGAGGATCGCCAGGAACAGGAAGGTGAGGATCAAGGGCAGGACGCCGCCACCGGCCGCGTCGAAGTACATGCCCTGGGGGTTGGTGTCCTCGAAGTCGGTGAGAGAGGCGATGGCGGCGCTCACGGCCGCCTTGGCGCCGAGAGCGAGCAACCCGGCGGCGGCACCGATGAGCATCCAGCGCCAGCTCGTACGGCGCACACCGAAGGCGGCGAGGGGACGTCGGCGGACGACGACGGCCGCACCGAAGCCGAAGAGGCCCGCGATGCCCGACCAGGCGGCGACGACCAGACCGAAGGCGACGGGATCGAGGGTGAGGGGGCCCTTGGCCCCGAAGAGCAGGAGCCCCGACGTGGCGACAACGAGCCCGAGAAGCCCGACGGCGACCTCGGGCCAGCCCGGCCGCACGGACGCCGCGGAATCGGGTGGGGAAGACAGGCGGTCGGGTCCGGTGGCGGACATGGCGGAGGCCTCCTTGCAGGTGGTCCAGCGTGGCGGGTTCAGGCGTCGCCCCCGACCCACGCGCAGGTCGACCGAGCGGCATGAGGTGTCAGGAGCACACAGCCGATTCCACCGCCGGTGAGACCGATCCGGCAGTGGCGTGACGTCAGGTCTTCGGTGTGACGTGGCGTCATCACTGGAGCAGCGGAGTCAGATGAAGGGGCACGTCCCCGCGCTGCACGGGGCGGGGATACAGATCTCCTCGGAGGTGTCCGAATACGAAGTGATCAGGTCACGTCCGCTGGAGTGGTGTCATTCACGTCCGACCAGGTCAGTGCGATCGTCGCGGCGGTGGGGCGGCCCTGCTCCTGCATCGGCGCCCTGTCTCGGGCCACGTCCGCTGGAGTGGGGGACCTTCTCACGGCCGCGACCGCTTACGCCGGGCGGCCGAAGGCCGCCCGGCAAGGGACCCGCACTGCTCGGCCCGTCCGCCGACAGACGATTCCCGCCTGTCCGCGCGGATGCCACGCCGACCCGGGCGGACAGAGGTGACGCCCCTCCAGAGGACGCAGCCCCCGACTGACGCCCTGNTGGGCAGCCGCGACCGCCGACAGCTTCACCACTCCAGCGGACGCCATCAGATGGTCAGGCCGACCCCGCGCCATCTGGACCAGCACGACCAGGGCGAGGGCGGAGAACCATCCCCACATGTGCGGGGAGCACCCGGCCCAGACGTAGCCGTGGGGGTCGGTGTAGGAGCCGCCCCCGCGCGCGGGAAGCACAGCGACGTCTTCGGCAGCGACACCTACATCGAGAAACCTTCCCTGCGTGTGCGGGGAGCACCCTGGCGTTCTCTAGGTAGAAGCGGTTCACCAGGGACCAACCCCGCCGCGCGGGAAGCACCTGGCGCTCACCCGAACCATCCACGCGTCCCGGGGACCAACCCCACGGGGGGCACCGCCTGTCGTAACGCACAGTGCCGTTGCGCACCGGCCCCCGTGCACGCGGGAGCACAGGCCGAGCGCCCGCTGGAGGGATCAGGGGGCGGGGCCATCCCGCGCGTGCGGGGAGCACGGATGCTCGGCCTAGGGCACCCGGCGGCCCAGGGGACCATCCCCGCACGCGCGGGGAGCACCCCCCCTTCTCGCTGGAAGCCGAGGAGGAGCTGGGACCATCCCCGCACGCGCGGGGAGCACCTCACCCGCCTCCTGCAGGAGGAGGGCAAGCGGGGACCATCCCCGCACGCGCGGGGAGCACTTCATTAGTAAGCGGCATACCTCCGATATCTTGGGACCATCCCCGCACGCGCGGGGAGCACCCTCTTTCACCTGCGGTGTTGGAAAGCCCGACCCGCTCCTCAAACCACTCTGGCACGCGCCCCTGCCCTCCGGATCGGGCTTTGCGGAATCGGCTCAGGCCTTCTTCATGTAGCCGCCGCGCGCGATGCCGTCGTTCAGCAGCCGCGACCAATCAGGCCGCTCCGGCAGCTCGTCCAACGACAGAACCAGCGCCCCCGCCCTCTCCTGCACTGCCGCGCTCCACGCCGCCACCTCCCGCGCGTCGTCGACGTCGACCGCTCCTTGAATCAGCAGGCCGTCATCGCCCGGTCCGTCGACCACCAGCATGGTCACACCCGCCTCGATCCTCCATCCGTCGCACACCGGCAACGTGCCGTCCGCCGCACCGCGGACGACCGGAAGCAGCCCGTGCACCGGGGCCCCGCCCATCAGCAGCACCGGCGCGGGCCCGAACGCGAAAGCCACCTGGTCACGTGGAAGGAACACGGACCGACCATGCCATACCACCGGCCCCGCCCACACCCCGGTTCGGACCACCTCCCCCACGCCCACACACCGCTGCGTGGCAGTCTTGACCCCGCGCCGACCTCCGCGGGGCGGGCCCGCGGGCGTGAGGAGGAGGTACTCGATGCTGCTGGGCAGCGCCGACCAGGGGCGGACCGACGTCCCCGCCGTACGCGTGGGCGACGAGTCGATCGACCGGGCCTCGCTCTGGGAGGCCGCGTCGGCGTTCGCCGCGCGCATCGCGGGCGCGCCCGCGGTCGCCGTGCACGGGGAGGCCGCACTCTCGACCGTCGTAGCCGTCGTCGGCGGAGTGCTCGCCGGGGTCCCGGTGGTGCCGGTCCCGGCCGACGCGGGCACGGCAGAGCGGCGGCACATCCTCGGCGACTCCAAGGCCGCGCTGTGGTGTGGGCCCGCCCTCGACGAGGTCGACGTGCCGCGCGTGCCCGCCGACCCGGCCGACCGCGCCCCCGCCGGGTTCCGGCCCGTCGACCCGGGCCCAGAGGCCACCGCCCTCATCATGTACACCTCCGGCACCACCGGCCCGCCGAAGGGCGTGCTGATCCCGCGCCGCGCCGTCGCCGCCGACCTCGACGGCCTCGCCGACGCCTGGGCATGGACGCAGGACGACGTCCTGGTGCACGGCCTGCCTCTGTTCCACGTCCACGGGCTCGTCCTCGGCCTGCTCGGGGCGCTGCGCACCGGCAGCCCGCTGGTGCACACGGTGCGCCCGCGCCCTGAGGCCTACGCGGCGGCCGCCGAGGCCGGAGGCACGCTGTTCTTCGGGGTGCCGACGGTGTGGTCGCGCATCGCTCGCGATCTCGACGCCGCCAAGGCCCTGGGGGCGGCGCGCCTTCTGGTGTCGGGCAGTGCGGGGCTCCCCGCCGGGGTCGCCCAGGCGATGGAGGCGGCCGCGGGGCTTGCGCCCGTCGAGCGCTATGGGATGACGGAGTCGCTCATCACCCTGGCGGCGCGGGCGGACGAACCGGCCAGGGCCGGGTGGGTCGGCCGCCCGATCGCCGGTGTGCAGGCCCGTCTCCGCAGGGAGGACGGCGGCCCGGTCGCGGCCGACGGGGAGAGCATCGGCGCACTCCAGGTGCGTGGGGCGACGATGTTCGACGGGTACCTGGGGCTGCCCGGGGCGACGGCGGAGGCGTGGACGCCCGACGGATGGTTCTCGACCGGGGACGCGGCCGTGGTGGACGCCGACGGGCGGTTCCGGATCGTGGGGCGCATGTCGGTGGACCTGATCAAGAGCGGGGGCTACCGCGTCGGCGCGGGCGAGGTGGAGTCCGCCCTGCTGGACCACCCGTCCGTGCGCGAGGCCGCGGTGGTGGGCGTGCCGGACGACGACCTCGGCCAACGGATCGTGGCGTACCTGGTGGGCGACGGGATCGACGAGCAGGAGGTGATCGGCTTCGTGGCCGATCGCCTGTCGGTGCACAAGCGCCCTCGGGAGGTGCGCGTGGTCGAGACCCTTCCGCGCAACGCGATGGGGAAGGTGCAGAAGTCCCTGCTGTGAGGCGGGTGCGGGGAGTATGGCCAGGCGGCACGCCCGAGTCGGCGGACGCACCAGAAGCGCCGGGGCGGGGAGGGCGACGACGACCGCCAGTACCCCTTTGCGGCAGCACAGTCGCCCGCCCGGCGTGTGCGCGGTCCCCGTGGTGGGCGGCGACGGCGGGGCCGGGCGATTGCCCGGCCTTGCCTGCCGAGCGCAGGGCCCCTCGCGCCCCGGGAAGGCGGCGGCACGGCAGGGACCCCGCTCATGGCTGCCTGCCGGGCGGCGGGCCACCGGACTACGGGGAAGAGAGCAGCGACGACAAAGGCGGCGGCCCCTGCGGCAGCGCTGTCGGCCGTACGGCGTGTGCGCGGTCACCGTTCTTGGCGGCGATGGGACCAGCAGGTACCCCACTCAAGGCCCTCGGCCGGGTGTCGGGTCGGCGGGGTGCAAGGTGGAGGGGCGATGACGAAGGTCGACGACCCTTCCGGCGGCGTTGTCGGCCGCCAGGCGTGCGGATGGTCATCGGAAGGGGATGGCGTCCCCTGGAGTGGCTGGCC
>NZ_ANBH01000264.1 GCF_000341185.1 Nocardiopsis chromatogenes YIM 90109 | reverse complement strand
GGCCTGCCGTCACCGTCGACGCCGCGCCGCCTCCGATCTGAGGGGTTCTGAGGTTTCCGGAGTCTCATGTCGCGCCTATGATGCGCTTCTCGGCGACGAAAGGGCACTCCTCCCCGCCCCCGCGGGGACGGGGCGCCCTTCGCCTCCGACCGACAACCAACACCCGCGCTCACCCCTGGGAAAACGATTCATCCGGAACGGGATCCCCGCGGTGTTCGCGTGCGTCTGTCCCCGTAAGCGCCGCCCGCACACTTCCGGCGTTCCGCCCCGGTTCGACACACCGGGATATCGCGCTGCGCAGTGTCCGGATCCGCTCACGCGCAGGCCAGGCGCCTCTTCTCGGCAGTACCCCCGAAACCGGAAAGGCACGATCCCTCATGGTCGACGACGGGCCCTCCCCGGACGAGGCCGCGCCGCGCGCGACGCGTCGCCAGTGGAAGGCCGAACGCCGACGCCGACGGCTGACCGTGGTCGCCGTGATCGGCGCGGGGACGGCACTCACCGGCGCTCTCGTCGCCGCCTCGCTCTCGCCGTCGTCCGACGGACCGCACTCCTCCGCGGGCGATGGCGGCGGAAGCACCTTCCCGCCCCCGGACTCCGGCCCGTCCGCCTCCCCCGCCTCACCCGGCGGCGCTGCTCCGGACCAGACCGCCCCCTCCGCCGCGGCCCCTTCCTCCAGCCCCGGCGCCTCCCCCGATGACGCGACGGACGACGACCGGGAGGAGGACGAGTCGGACCCCTCCCCCGACGACGACCCCTCGGAGACTCCGCCGCAGACCGGTCGGCCCCCGGGCGACGACGACGGGAGCACCCCGACCGACCCGCCCAGCGGCGGAGTCGGCGGGGGCGGCGGGGACACCGGCGGGGGCGGTGACGGCGGTGACGGCGGCGGGGGCGGCGGGGGCGGTGGAGGCGGCGACGAGAGCCCGCCCGCCGACGAGGAGCCCATCGATGAGGACCCCGACGACGGGTGCTGGATCTTCTGCTGATCGCCGAGTGGGCCCTCCCCGCCCGGATCTTCGGCACCGACGGCGGGAAGGACCCCGGGCGAGACGGGAGCGCCCGCCCCGCGCGGGCCCACAGGTGAGGAGGAACCCCCGCATGGCGCCGATACGGGTACTGGTCGTGGGAGCAGGGTCGCGCGGCAGCGCCTACGCCGCCTGGATCCGGGAGCACCCCGGGATCGCACGGGTGGTCGCGGTGGCCGAGCCCCGCCCCGCCTACCGCGACCGCCTGGCCGACGCGTGCGGGGTTCCCCACGAGGCCCGGTTCTCCGACTGGCGCGAGGCCGCCGCGCTCCCCCGCACCGCCGACGCCGCACTGGTGTGCACGCTGGACGACGCCCACCTGGAGCCCGCCCTGGCCTTCGCCGCCTCCGGCCACCACCTGATGGTGGAGAAGCCGCTGGCGCAGACCCCGGCCGACTGCACGGCCATCGTGGAGGCCGCCCAGCGCGCCGGGGTGCTGCTCAGCGTCGGCCACGTGCTCCGCCACGCCCCTTACACCCGCCTGGTCACCTCCCTGCTGGAGGCCGGGCGGATCGGCCGGGTGACCGGCATCGACCACATCGAGCCGGTCGGCTTCTGGCACCACGCCCACTCCTACGTGCGCGGCAACTGGCGGCGCGCCGCCGACGCCGCGCCCATGCTGCTCGCCAAGTCCTGCCACGACCTGGACTGGATCCGCTACGTGGTGGGGCGCGAGCCCACGGCGGTGTCGTCGTTCGGGTCGCTGCGCCACTTCCGCCCTGAAGAGGCCCCCGAGGGAGCCGCCGAGCGCTGCACCGAGTGCCCCGTCGAGCCCGAGTGCGCCTACTCGGCCCCGCGGATCTACGGCCGCTTCCTGGAGAAGGGGGGCACGGGATGGCCGCTGGACGTGCTCACCCCCGAGCCGACCGCCGAGTCGGTGGCCGAGGCGCTGCGCACCGGCCCCTACGGCCGCTGCGTCTACCACTGCGACAACGACGTGGTCGACCGGCAGGTCGTGGCCCTGGAGTTCGCGGGCGGGGCGACCGGGACCTTCACGATGACCGCCTTCACCCAGGCGGGCCACCGCCGCACCACCCTGTTCGGCACCGACGGCGAACTGTACTGCGACGGCGACACCGTGACCGTGTACGACTTCCTGACCCGCACCACCGAGACCCTCAAGCCCGAGTCCGCGGAGGGCGCGGGCGCCGGTCACGGCGGCGGCGACGGCGGCCTGCTGTCGGCGTTCTTCGCGGGGATCGCCGCGGACGACCCGGAGCTGGTGGAGACGAGCGGCGAGGACGCCCTCCGCTCCCACCTGCTGGTCTTCGCCGCCGAGCGCGCCCGCACGGAGGGGCGGGTGGTGGCGCTCCCGGAGCGCGGCACCGGGCGGGAGCGGTAGCCGCCCCGCGAGGAGGGGGACGGCTTGGCACTGGCGGGCAAAGGGTCGCGCGCGATCACCGTCGACGGCCGCGCGTACCGCTGGCGGGTCCGGCACCGCCCCACCTACGACCAGGACTGCCTTGCAGGCCGCCTCTCCTTCGCCGTCGAGCTGGCCGAGGCGCGCGGTTCGGTCCTGGTGGTGCGCACGCCGCACCCGCACCCGGGGGCCACCGTGCGCACGGAGCCGCCGGTACCGGTGACGCCGGGGGCGGTGGCGGCCGCGGTGCGCGCCGCCCTGGCCGCCGGGTGGCGCCCCGGGCGGGCGGGGCCGCCGTTCGTCTTCGACCTCCCCCGTGAAGTACTCAACTAGTTGATCATTAGACTCGGGGGCCTACCTGCCCACCGCACGGAGGAGATCCTCGCATGGCCGACTTCGCGGCCGCCACGGCGCTCACCGGGCCATCCGCCCCGCAGCCCGGCGGCGCCCACCCCGCCTTCGACGCCGAACTCGACCCGCAATGGGCCGTCGGCGACAAGCTCCACGGCGGCTACCTGATGGCGGTCATGGGGCGCGCCGCCGCCCGGACGACCGGCGGCGCCCACCCCGACCTGACGGCCATGGCCGCCTCCTTCGTCCGCCCGCCGCTCCCCGGCCCCGCGCAGGTCGAGGTCGAGACCCTGCGCGCGGGCAAGGGGTCGTCGCGGGTGCGGGTCCGCCTCACCCAGGACGGGGAGCCCTGCGTCGAGGCGATCGCCACCAGCGGCGCCCTGGACGGCGGCGCGCCCTACTGGAGCCGCACGGAGCCGGCCGCCCTGCCTCCCGAGCACGACTGCCTCCCCTCGCCCGCGGAGGTGCCCGGATCGGACTTCCGCGTCCCCCTGATGGAGGCCGTCGACCAGAGGATCGACCCCGGCGTCCTGAACGCCATGGCCGGGCGGCCGTCGATGCAGGGCCGCGTCGCCGGGTGGCAGCGGCTGGCCGACGGCGCCTCCTGGGACCCGCTGTCGCTGCTGGTGGCCCTGGACATGGTGCCGCCGGTCTCCTATGACCTGAGGCTGCCCGGATGGGCGCCGACCGTACAGATGAGCGCCTACATCCGCGCCGTCCCCGCACCCGGTCCGGTGCGTGTGGCGATGCAGGCCGAGGAGGTCTCCGGGGACCGGATGGACGTGACGGTCCGCGCGTGGGACACCAAGGACCGCCTGGTGGCCCAGGCATCCCAGATCGCGGCGGTGCGGACCCCGGAGTGACCTGAAGAGGGCGGGGGCCGGTGACGTCCGCTGGAGCGGTGTCATATGGGTCCGACCGGGTCAGCACCATCGTTACGACCTCGGGGCGGCCCCTGCCCCTGTATCGGCGCCCCGACCGGCGCTCCGACCGTCGGCGACCCGACCGGCGCCCTGCCCGTCGGCGGGCCGCCTCCGGCCGACCACCTGCGGCAGCCGCGACCGCCGAAGGTTCCGCCACACCAGCGGACGCCACAATCGTCACGGCCTCGGGGAGGCCCCGGCTCTGCGCCGGTGCCCTGACCGGCGCCCTGCCCCTCGTGGGTCGGCCTTCGGCTGCCCGCCCGGATGGCGTCCGCTGAAGTGGGGGCACTTCTGCCGACTGCGGCCGCCTTCGGCGGGCGGCCCCCGGCCGTCCGCCGAAGGGCGGGTCGCAGATCAGGGCTCCGAAGGCGACCCGGTCCGCCCCACAGCCGCAACCGGCGGGCCGACCTGGCCGGACGGAAACCCTGCGGACGCCATCCGAAGGGCCGGTGCGCCCCGGTGGGTCACGCCGGGTGGGGTCGTGGAACCCTCCGATGCCGGTCGTACACGAGCGCTCGGAGTGACCGGCCGTTCGGTGGTCATGGCACTGCAGATTCGCAATCGGCTGCACCAATCTGCAGGACGCGATCGTCCCGGTGCCGGAGGGGCACGGCTCCCCGCCTTGGGTGCGCGTGAGCGGGCGGCGCTGCGGGTGATGCTGCACATCCCCCGCCTTTACCTCGTAGATTATGGCAGCGCCGTTCCAGAGCGCTGGGGACGTCCGTCCGATCCCCTCTCCGGAGCGCGCGGGCCCGCACGTCCCTCCCGCCCCTGAGCGACAACGGCAACGGTCCCCTAGATGATTGATTCCAAGGGGTCAGTGGTC
>NZ_ANBH01000263.1 GCF_000341185.1 Nocardiopsis chromatogenes YIM 90109 | reverse complement strand
CGTGTTCCCAACCTCCCCGAACACCACACCTAGGACTCGTTCCGGATTCTCCCCGCGCCGCCGACGGTCGCACGACATGCTGGACGCGCACGCTCATGAAGGGGAGGTTCCCGTGTACGAGTCCCCCGACGAGACCGCCCATCTGCTGCGGAGCCCGGAGAACGCCCGACGGTTGGCCGAAGCGATCGAGGAGCTGGAGGCCGGGCCCTCGGACCGTCGGTGGTCGGCCCTAGGCTCACGTGCCGTCCGTCCGTTCCACCGAGGAGGTCCGGGATCCACCATGGGCATGTTCCAGGGCATCAACGTCGTCTCCGTCCCCGTTCCCGACCTCGACGAAGGCCGTCGCTTCTACCGGGACGTCCTCGGGCTCGGCGAGCCGCTCTACGACCTTCCGGACGCCGGATGGATCGAGTTCGGCACGGGCGAGCGGTCGGGGAATCTGGCGATCACGCACGTCTCCTCCGAACGGCGGCCGGGCGTCCCGGAGGAGACGACGGTCGTTCTCGATGTCGCCGACTGCCACGAGGCGCACCGGGAGCTGACCGAGCGCGGTGTCCGCTGCGACGAACCGGTCGTCTTCCCGGGCTACGTCGTGTTCTGCTCCTTCTACGACCCGTTCGGGAACCGTCTGCAGATGTGCAGTCCGGATCGGGCGGACCAGGCGAAGGGGTGACGCCGGGGGCGGAACCGCGGACCCGCCCCCGGCCGCTCGATGGGGGGCGGGTCCGCGGCCGTTCCGGTCGCCGTTCCTAGGTGAAGTTCACGTCACTGCAGATGTAGTAGTTCTGGTCCATGTGCGAGGCCTTCCAGATCGTGAACACGACGTGGTGGCCGGTGCGCCCGGGGGCGCTGATGTCGAACGTGATGTCCTCGGCGGGCGCATAGGACCCGGTCTCGCGCACGAGCTCCAGGTCGCCCCAGGTCAGCGGCTCGGTCTCGGGGTCGTAGCCCTGGCGGGTGACGTAGACCCGGAAGTAGTCGGCGCCGTGGCTCGCCTGGTCGTACAGGTGCATCGTGATGTCGGAGCCCACGTCGGTGGTCTTCCAGGCCCCCGGCTCGTCNCCCCCCCCCCCCCCCCCCGCCGCTGCACAGCTGCCCGTCGGGGACGGCGCCGCGGTGGTCGCCGCCCACGTTGTCGCGGTACAGCCCGTTCCAGTTCCACATGGCGTTGGGGTCGTCCTGCCATGCCTGCCAGCACATGGGGTCTTCCTGCGCCATGTCCGGGTTGAGGTGGTCGTCGCCCCAGCGCTCCCAGCAGCCGTAGTTGCGGGAGGCCGGGTCGATGATCGACCCGTGCGCGGAGGCCGGGGACGCCCAGGGGATGAGGGCGAGGGCCGCCGCGGCGAGCACGGTGAGGGGGCGGAGGGCGCGTCGGGGGTCGGGGGGATGTGTACGACGGTTCATGGTCGTCTCCGTGGCCGGTTGCGGGGCTGTGGGAGCGCTCCCATTTCTACCCTGCGTGCCGCGGCCGAAACGTTCCGCGACCGGCGGATGCGGAGGACGGACCTGACGCGGTTCGACCACGGGTCCGGCGGCCACACCGGCGGCCACTGATACGGGCCGCGGCCCCGCCGTCCCGGAGGGCGGCGGGGCCGTCTCATGCCCGGCTCTCGCGCCCCCGCTCCAGCCCGTAGAGGATCAGCTCCAAGCCCGTCTCGAACTCGTCGGTGTAGGTGTAGCCGGGCTTCAGCGCGAGTTCGCCGATCATCTCGGCGAGGTGCGGGTAGGCGTCGCGGGGCATCTCCTCCGGCATCGCGCCCGCCACGTCCCCGGCGCCGCCGGGCGCGGCGAAGGGAAGGCTGAGCTGCTGGAGTACGAAGCCGTAGGCGTATCCGTCGAGCACCGACAGCGCGTGCGCCGCGCCCGCGACCGAGAAGCCGCCCGCCGAGGCGCTGGGGGTGCTGCTGGTGATCGGAGCCGCGGGACACCTGACGGGCGTGTCCTCCCGGCTCCTGGCCCCCGGCGTCGGGGCGGCGATCTCGCCTTTAGCCATGACACCGGCGGCGGTCGCGGAGATCTCGTTCATCGTGTGGCGGCTGGCCAAGGCCGTCCGGGCGCCCGCGCCGGATCCGGTGCCCCGGCCCGCCGGGGCGCCCTCCCGCTAGCCTGTTGCCGTGCGCGGCCTCCTCCGGTCCCTCTGGGATGAGCCCCCTCCCCCGCGCGTCCCCGGACGCACGGGGTGGGACTGGGCGCTCGTCGGCGTGTGCGCGGCGGCCGCGCTCGCCGAGGGCGCCCTGCGGCCCGACCTGCCGTGGCGGGAGGCGACCGCCGCGCTGGTCGCCGGGCTCGCCCCCGTGCTGCTGTGGCGGCGCACCCGTCCCCTGGCCGCCGCTGCCGCCGCCTTCGGCGGCGGGGCGCTGCTCTCGCTGGCCAGCCTCGGCCGGTCCGGGGAGATGTACTCCTCGGTGTACCTCCTCCTGCTGCCCTTCGCCCTGGTGCGCTGGGGCTCCGGGCGGCAGATCGCGGTCGGCGCCGCCGTCGTCGCCCTGGCGGGGTCGGTCGGCCCCGCCTTCGACGCACCGGACACCGGCATCGCCGACGCCCTGGGCGGCGGCGCGGTCGTCGTCGCCGCCGGCGCCCTGGGGGCGGCCCTGCGGTACCGGAGCCGGGCCCGGGAGCGCGAGCTGGAGGGCGCCCGGCTCCGCGAGCGCGAGCGGATCGCCCGCGACCTGCACGACACCGTCGCCCACCACGTCTCGGCGATGGCGATCCGGGCCCAGGCGGGACAGGCGGTCGCGCCGGTGAGGCCGGAGGCCGCCGTCGAGGCGCTCGCGGTGATCGAGTCCGAGGCCGCACGCACCCTGGCCGAGATGCGCACCCTGGTCCGGGCCCTGCGCCGGGACGACCCGGCCCAGACGGCGCCCGCACCCGGCATCGCCGACCTGGAGCGGCTCGCGACCCGGTCGGGGCCGGGCCCCGAGGTCGGGGTGGAGGTGGCCGGGGCGTTCGACGACGTCCCGCCGGCGGTCGCCGCGGCCGTCCACCGCCTCGCCCGGGAGGCGGTCACCAACGCCCGGCGGCACGCCCGCAACGCCACCCGCGTCGAGGTGCGCGTCGACGCCGACGCCGATGCCGTGCGCCTGCGGGTGAGCGACGACGGCGAGCACGGGCCCCGGTACCGCGCCGCCGAGCCGCCCGGGTACGGGATCACCGGGATGAAGGAGCGCGCGGAGCTGCTCGGGGGCGCCTGCGAGGCCGCCCCGGTCCCCGGGCGCGGGTGGGCCGTGACCGCCGTGCTGCCCTTGTCCGGGGGCGCCGCATGAGCATCCGGGTGGTCGTGGCCGACGACCAGGAGATCGTCCGCACCGGCCTGTGCATGATCCTGGACGCCCAGCCCGGCATCGGGGTCGTGGGGCAGGCCGCCGACGGCCGGGAGGCGGTCGCGCTGGCCCGGCGCCTGCGCCCGGACGTGTGCCTGTTCGACATCCGGATGCCCGGCACGGACGGGGTGGAGGCCACGCGCGCCCTCGCCGGGCCCGGGGTGCCGGACCCGCTCGCCGTCGTGGTCATCACGGTGTTCGACCACGACGAGTACGTCTACGCCGCGCTGCGGGCGGGCGCCCGCGGCTTCCTGCTGAAGGACGCGGGGACCGGCATGCTCGTTCAGGCGGTGCGCGCCGCGGCTTCGGGCGAGGCGCTCATCGCCCCGGGGGTGACCGCCCGGCTGCTGGAGGCGTTCGCCGACTCGGGCCCTGCGGGGCCGCCGGTGCAGCCGGTCGAACCGCTCACCGGCCGGGAGGAGGAGATCCTGGACGCGGTGGCCCGCGGACGGACCAACGGGGAGATCGCCGCCGAGTGCCATATCTCGCTGAGCACGGTCAAGACGCACATCGCGAGCCTGATGGCGAAGCTGGGGGCGCGGAACCGCGTCGAGATCGCGATGTGGGCCTACGAGACCGGCCGCGTCCGCCGGGGGCGCGGCCGGTAGGCGGCGCCGGGGGAACGGGGCCTCACTCGTACTTTCGGCCGGTCCCGTTCCGGCCTGAACTCCGATGACCGGGCACCGGCCGCGCGGCCACGATCAGGGCATGTCGACGATTCGGAAGAGCCCCTCCGCGCCCCGCCCCGTGGGCCCCGCCCCCACGGCACGCGAGTGGGTCGTGCCCGCCCTGCTGATCCTGTTGAGCGCCGTCCCCGCGATCGCCGGGGCGTTCCGCGTCGGCGAACTGGCCGCGGACGCCCCGGTGACGGCGGAGAACGCCCGCTTCTTCGCATCACCGGTCCCCATCGTGCTGCACATCGCGGCCGCGAGTCCGTACTGCGTTCTCGGCGCATTGCAGTTCGTTCCGCGCCTGCGCCGCAGGCGGTGGCACCGCGTGTCCGGGCGCCTCCTCGTCCCGCTCGGTCTCACGGCGGCGCTGACCGGGGTGTGGATGACGGTGCTCTCCGACATTCCGGCGATCGACACGGGGGCGCTCACCGTGATCCGGCTGGTGACCGGGGTGGCCATGGCCGCGTTCCTCGTCCTGGCGGTCCTGGCGGTCCGGCGCCGGGACATCGCCCGGCACGGCGCGTGGATGATCCGCGCGTACGCCATCGGGCAGGGCGCGGGGACCCAGGTGTTCACGCACCTGCCGTGGATGCTGGCCGGAGCCGAGTTCGACCAGCCGGCCAGGGCGGTGGCCATGGGCGCGGGGTGGGCGGTCAACGCCGTCGTCGCCGAATGGGCGATCCGGAGGATGCGCGGGCGCTCCCCCGTTCGGCGGCCGCCTCGCCCCGGGCCCAGCTGAGAACCGCCTGAGAATCCTGTAAACGAGCCGTTTTCCACCTATAGGGTTCATCCGGGCCGGGACGCATCGGAACGGTACGTCGGCGCCCGGCCTCCCCCATCACGAAAGGCTTCGGATGTCCTCTGCCACCACAGTCGCCCGGAAGCTCCGGACCGCGCTCCTGGCCGCCGCGTTGACCGCGGGCGCCTTCGGCGGCGCCGCCACGGCCGCCGCCCCCGCATCGGCGTCGGTCTCCGACTGCCTGAACTACCTGAAGCGGGCCGGGTACGGGCACACGGGCACGCGGGTGATCGCGTGCGAGCGGGGCGTGTACTCGGTCCAGGAGTGCATCACGCTGCTGACCGAGAACGGTGTCTGGGACAAGGTCGCCAAGCGCGCCTGCCTCAACGCCCCGTACTGACCGTGGCCCCGGTCCCGGTGCGGTGCGTCGATGCCCCGCACCGGGGGTAGTGCGGTGGTCAGCGTTGCGAATGGGCCGGTCGGGCACGTGTGAGGCGTCGGGGGGCGGTTCGATGGCCGAAGGGGGCGGCGGCCCGGAGGGACGGGACGTGGTCGTCGTCGGCCTCGTCTGCGACCCCGGGCTGCCCGCCGAGATGGCGGAGCGGCTCGCGGACCGGCTCCCCGGCGAGCTGTCCCTCGCCGTCGGCGGTGCGGTNCTGGACGAGCACGGCGACATCCCGCTGGCCTCCCCCGCGCGCCGGCTGCGGCGCCGGGAGGGGTGGGACCTGCTGATCGCGCTGACCGACCTGCCGCGGCGGGTGGGGACGCGGCCCCTGCTGGCCAGCATCGACACCGGCGCCCGGGCCGGTCTGGTGTCGGTCCCGGCCGCGGGGTGGCCGCTGTCCTTCCGCCGGGTGCGCGCGACCGTCGTCCACCTGGTCGGAAGGCTGTCCGAGGGGCCGGGCGGGGCGCGGGGCGGAGGGGCGGCGCGCCCGGAGGGCGGGAGGCGGCCGGTGCCGCCCCCGTCGTCGGCCCGCCGGTTCACCTCGCCGGACCCGGAGTCCATGGACGAGTCGCTGGAGCTGGTCG
>NZ_ANBH01000262.1 GCF_000341185.1 Nocardiopsis chromatogenes YIM 90109 | reverse complement strand
CGTCGCCCCGCCGGTTCACCTCGCCGGACCCGGAGTCCATGGACGAGTCGCTGGAGCTGGTCGGTACGCGCGGCAAGGTGCGGCTGCTGACGGGGATGGTGCGCGCCAACCGTCCTTGGCGGCTGCTGCCCAGCCTGTCCAGCGCCATCGCGGCATCCGTGGCCACCAGCTCCTTCGGCGTCTTCTACAACTCGATCTGGCAGATGGCCGATGTGCTGCACCCGGCGCGGCTGGCCCTGGTCAACGCGTTCGCGGTGGTCGCCATGGCCGTGTGGCTGATCGTCTACAACGGGCTGTGGGAGCGGCCGGACGGCGAGCGCCTGCGCAGGGTGGTGGTGCTGTACAACACGTCCACGGTCTGCACGGTGGGGCTGGGCGTGCTGTGCATGTACGTGCTGCTGTTCGCGGTGACGCTCGCCGAGGCGCTCGTCGTCATCGACGCCTCCTTCATGGAGTCCGTCGTGGGGCATCCCGCCGGCCTGAGGCAGTACCTGCTCATCGCGTGGATGGCCAGTTCCATGGGGACGGTGGCCGGGGCCCTGGGCTCGACGTTCGAGAGCGAGTCCGCGGTGCGGGCGGCCGCGTACAGCGAGCGGGAACGCGAGCGCCGGGAGCGGTTCGAGGAGGAGCGCGGCGACGAGGAGGGGGACCGGGCGTGACGGCCCCGGGGGTCAGGCCCCTTGAGGGGCCGGGCCGACGGGCTGCCGGAGGACGGTCTTGAGCCTGGCGGGGGCGGTGCGGCGGGGGTCGCTGAGGTAGACCTCGTGGTGGTGGCCGGACATGCGCAGGCCGTTGGCGGCGAGGTACTCGTCGTGCAGGCGGGCGAGGGCGGGGCCCTCGTCGTCGTAGGACCCGATGTGCAGGAGCTGGGCGCAGGTGCCCTCGTGCAGGTCGGCCCGCAGAACGTCCGCGATCGCCGGGAGGCCCTTCTTGTCCTGCGCGGCCTCCTTGGCGTCCTCGACGAGACCGTCGGGGACCCAGTCGGGGAGGCAGATGAGCATGCGCCACTGCCAGGCGTCCTTGTCACGGGTGATGAACACGCGGGGGTCGTCGGCCCACCAGAGCCCTTCGAGCGGGGCGACGACGAAGTCCCGGCCGAGGGTGCGCTTTGCGGCGAACTTGGCCGTGTAGGCGACGGAGTAGAGCGCTTCGACGGCACGGGCGTAGGCGGCGCTGGTGTTGGGGTCACCGCGCCCGTCGACGGCGATGAACCGCTGCGGGGGCACGTCGACGAGGGCCCACTCGGTGTTCTTGGGCGCGTAGAGGTGCTTGAGGTCGCGCTTGACGTCATAGCGGTCCATGGCCGCCCGCCTCCCGGGAACGCTCCGTCGGTCCTGGGACATGTTCGCAGACGGCACCGACAAAGCCGGGACGTACGGCCGGGACCCCGGTCCCCCGGGGCCCACCTCGTTGGTGACTACAGTTCGCGAGCCTTGATGTCCTTGAGGAACGCGGCCCATTCGACGCCGGGGAAGACGATGTGACCGGCTTCGGGATGTCTGCTGTCCCGCACCGCGGCCCCCCACCCCCGCCACCGCATCCGGACGGCGGCCCGCCGCCGGGCAGGCACGAGAAGTGAGCACGCCCCCTGTGCCCGCCTCCGAAGAACTGATCAGCATGCTTCTGGAGGCGGGCGCGCTGACCTCCGAGTGGGCACCGGCCTTCAGGAAACTGCCCCGGTCCGCATTCCTCCCTGAAGTGATGTGGGCCTTCGACACCCGCACCGGACAGAGCAGCCTGGTGGACCGCACAGCGTCGCCCGAGCCATGGACCTATTGGGCCACGGCCGATGCACCGATCACCGTGCAATGGGACGACGGCGCATACGGGTCGCCCCGGCAAGGCACGGTCCCCACCTCTTCGGCGTCGATGCCTTCGGTCGTGGCCTCCATGCTGCGCGACCTCGACGCCCACCCCGGGATGACCGTCCTGGAACCGGGGACCGGCACCGGATGGAACGCGGCCCTGCTCGCCCACCGCCTCGGGCCGCACGCGGTGACGGGCATCGAGGCCGATCCGGAGATCGCGCGCACCGCCCGGGACAACCTCCGCCAGGTCGCCGGGGACGTGCACGTCGTGACCGGCGACGGACTGCTCGGCGCCCCGGACCGCGCACCCTTCGACCGGGTGATCGCGACCTTCGGCCTGCGCACGGTTCCGGCGGCCTGGGTGGCCCAGACCCGTCCGGGCGGCATCCTGCTGGTGCCCTGGGGAACCGATTTCTCACCCCAGGATGCCGTGGCGCGGTTGGTCGTCGCGGAGGACGGGCTGAGCGCCTCGGGCCGCTTCACAGGACTGGTGCAGTTCATGAAAGCGCGCTCACAGAGACTGGAATGGCCCGACGACGAGAGGCACGTTCACGACTGGCCCGGGCGGACGTCCACGACGTCATTGGGCGCTGACGACGTCGCACCGACGGCTCCCTACGGCCCGCGGCCCTTCGTCCTCGGTCTGCTGGTCGACGGGGCCGCCCAGGTACGCCATGACGACAAGGACGGCACGGTCCTGTGGATCTACAGCCTGACCGGCCGGTCCTGGGCGGCGGCGGTCGTCGACGGCGACACGGGCGCGGGCCGGGTCCACCAGGCCGGGCCTCGCTCCTTGTGGAGCGAAGTCGAGGCGGCGTGGAACTGGTGGGATGGACAGGGGCGCCCTGGGGTCGAGGAGTCCGGTCTCACAGTGACCGCTGACGGCGCGCAGCGGGCGTGGCCGGGAGCCCCGGATCGGCTGCTGTCCAAGGAAGCAGGCCGACGACCTCGATGAGCCCCGCGGCCGAGACCTCAAGCGGGCAGCACGCGGCGCCCCTGGGGGTGGGAGGGCCCGGGCACCTTCGGCGGCCACTGCGGCGGGCGGTGGGGATACAACCGGAACCACCCCCCGAGACAAACCCCGACGCGAGCACCGCACAACGAGCGGTTCAACCAGGCATGAACCATGCCCCGTCGGGACCCACGAGGGCGTCCGCTCTCTACAACTCCAAACGGCGGGACAGGTCCGACACCAATACGCCGTCCGGGTCGACACGCTTTCGGACCGTCCTCCACTCGTCCATGCGCGGGTACATGGCGTGCACGGTCTCCGCCCTGGCCCTCGCGTCCTTCGCCAGGTAGATCGCTCCCCCGGCCTCCAGCACCTTCTCGTCGAAACCGTCCAGCAGGCGCGCCAGGCCGGGCAGGGACGCGGGCAGGTCCAGGGCCAGCGTCCACCCCGGCCGGGGGAACGAGAGCGGCCCGGGCGTCCCCGCGCCGAAGCGCTTGAGCACCGCAAGGAACGACGGCGCCCCGGCCGCCGACAACCGGGCGACGATGGACCGCAGGGCGTCCTCGGCGCCGAACGGCACCACGAACTGGTACTGCACCAGCCCCGACGGCCCGTAGATCCGGTTCCAGTCCCGCACCGCGTCCAGCGGGTGGAAGAACG
>NZ_ANBH01000261.1:5868-20981 GCF_000341185.1 Nocardiopsis chromatogenes YIM 90109 | reverse complement strand
CTGCCCCAGCCCCGACGGCCCGTAGATCCGGTTCCAGTCCCGCACCGCGTCCAGCGGGTGGAAGAACGACCCCAACGGCTGGATCGCGTCCCTCCCCCTCTTGGGCGCCCTGGCGCAGTAGGCGGTGTTGAAGGCGCGGACGGACCAGGTGTTCAGCAGGCCGGACGGCACGCCCTTCGGGGCGGTGAACAGGGCCTGCGGGCTGAAGCGGAGCGGGTCCCGGCGCGCACGGGCCGGGAGCTCGTCGAGGCGGGCGTGGTGCCCCCGGGTCAGCACCCCCCTCCCCGTGGACGCCCCCCGCGCCAGCAGGTCCACCCAGCACACCGTGTAGTGGTACCGGTGGTCGGTGGCCGCCATCAGCTCCAGGGCCTCGTCCAGGTCACGCGTCCGGTCGGTGTCCACCCGCATCTTCGACGTCTCCACGGGCGGCACGTCGAACCGCGCCTCGGTGACGACGCCCGTCAGCCCCATCCCGCCGACCGTGGCCCAGAACAGGTCGGGGTCGCGGCCGGGTCCGCACACCCGCTCCGCGCCGTCCGGGGTGACCAGGGTCAGCTCCCGCACGTGCGCGCCGAAGGAGGAGTCCCGGTGGTGGTTCTTCCCGTGGATGTCGGCGGCGATCGCCCCGCCCACGGTCACCTGCCGGGTCCCCGGCGTCACCGGGAGGAACCGGCCGAGCGGGAGCAGGCGGGCCATCAGGTCGCTGAGGCGCGTCCCCGAGGCGGCGGTCACGGTGCCCTCGGCCGGGTCGAGCCGGAACCCCGGCGCCAGTTCCGCGCAGTCCAGGACCAGCCCGCCCGCGCTCTGCGCCGCGTCGCCGTAGGAGCGGCCGAGCCCGCGGGGGACGGCCCCCCGCCCCAGGCCCCGCCCCCTGCCCGGGCCGGGCGCCGCGCCGCGCAGGACGGCGGACACCTCCTCGGCCGTGCGCGGGCGCACCACGGTCGCCGCGGTGGGGGCGGTCCTGCCCCACCCGGTCAGCAGCCGGTGTCGGGTTCGCACGGGGCACCTCTCCTGCGGTCGTTCATCCGAGGTACACGCCCAGGCCGACCAGGGCCGCCAGGGACAGCAGGCACAGCTGCAGGGGCCGGTCGCGCAGCGCGATCTCCTCGGGCTCCTCACCCACCCCGCGGTCGACGAGCAGGTGGTAGCGGAGCACGAAGACGATGAACGGGACGATACTCGCCGCGTGGAACGCCGGGACGCCGCCCTGCCCCTGCCCGTCCAGCGCCCACAGGCAGTAGGTGACGATCATGGCGGCCGAGGCCATGGTGCGGATCTGCACCAGGTAGGAGCGCGTGTACCCGCGCAGCGCGGTGCGCCCGTCCCCGGCGTGCGGGTTGCGCAGCTCGGCCTCGCGCTTGCCGACCACCACCAGCAGCGCCGCCAGCGACACCACGATCAGGAACCAGCTGGTGAACGGCACGCCCACGGCCACGCCCCCGGCGAGCGCCCGCAGCACGTGGCACCCGGCCACGGCCACGATGTCGGCGATGGTGACGCGCTTGAGCAGGTAGGTGTAGGCGGTGGTCAGGACCAGGTACGCCACGATCACGGCGGGCAGCGCGTACCGCCCGGTGGCCGCGGCCGCCGCGCCCGCGGCCCCCAGGGAGGCGGCGACCGCCGCCGCGCCCGCGCCCACGGCGAGCGGCACCGGCACCGCACCGGAGGCGACGGGCCGGTGCCGCTTGCGCTCGTGTGCCCGGTCGGCCTCGGCGTCCCGGACGTCGTTGAGCAGGTAGGTCCCGCTGGCGGCCAGGCAGAACGCGGCGAAGGCCACCAGGGACCAGGCGAGCGGGCCGGGCTCGGTGAGCACCCCGGCCGCCCCCGGCGCCGCGAAGACCAGCAGGTTCTTCAGCCACTGCTTGGGGCGGCAGGCCCGCAGCAGCGCCCGCGCCGTGCCGGTGCGGGGCGCGGGCGCGTCCCGCCGCTCCGCCGCCCGCACCCGCTCGCCGGTCCCGGCCGCGTTCACGTCCGCGCTACCCGTGCCGGGCCGCGGCGCCCCGGTCGCCGCCCGTGAACCACAGCACGACGCCGACGCCGACCAGCACGGCCCCGGCCGCCAGGAGCACGAGCGGCAGCGTGGTGCGCAGCAGCGGGATCATCGTCACCGCCTGCTCGGCGTTCTCGATGTTGGCGTCGACCGTCTCGTCGGTCATCCGCATGTCGCCGTCGAACAGGACCAGCCGCTCCTCGCCGTCGACGAAGGCGCCGCGGTGCTGGTCCTCGGAGACCATGATGGGCGCGCCGCTGGTCGGCTCTATCCAGTAGGTGCGGGTGACGCTGTACATCTCGTCGGCCACCACGTCGCCGTCGCCGTCCATGCCCAGCAGCGACCGGGGCATCTCGCGCTCGCCGACCTTGGTGGGCTCGATCTCCTGGACGAACTTGTAGGTGGGCAGGCCCTCGATCTCCTCCTCGCCGGAGAACTCGATGGGCTCGGTCTCCTCGGCGGTGGCGTCGAAGAACGCGTAGTCCTTCTTCTCGGTGAGGAAGGGGAACTTGAACGCCTGGCCGGTCTGGGCGACCGGCTCCTCGTTCACCGAGGCGTCGCAGCAGTCCACCGCCTCGCCGGTGACGCGGTCGTGGCCGGCCCGCCGGGAGGAGGACTGGATGGCGAAGTCCCGGTCGATGTCCTCGATCCAGGTGAACTGGTCCCAGACCACGGTGTCGGCGTCGCTGGCGGCCACGTCCGCGCGCAGGGTGGTGTAGGCCTCGACCGTCGCGCCCTCGATCAGCTCCAGCTCCTCGGCGCTGAAGTAGGTGACGTTCTCCCCGCGGACGACTTTCTCGCTGTAGTAGTCCATCGGGGTTTTCATCACGGCGCTGGCCATCCAGAATCGCATGAGGGGGGCCAGCACCAGACTGAAGACCCCCAATGCGATGCAGACGGCGGCGACGGTGCGGCGCATGAGCCCTCCCGGGCGGAATGGGTCAGATCTGGAACTTGCTTCAGTTTCGGGTAGAGTACTCCCCAGTAGTGGCCAGCGTCACCAGGGCGTGTCCGAATGTTTATAACAGGTTCTAGTTTGATCCAGAACCGGGTGCGCCGGTGAGCGCGGCGGCGCCGCGGCAGGGCAGCGCCGTCCCCCGGTCCCCCCTCCTTCCGCAGGTCCGCGGGCACAACGCGCCGCTGGACGGGATCCGCGCGATCGCCGCCCTGATGGTGCTCGTCTTCCACGTCGCCGTGGAGACCGGTGCCGCGCTCGAACCCGGCGTGCGCGGAGCCCTGCTGTCCGCCGCCGAGCTGGCGGTCCCGCTCTTCTTCGCGCTGTCCGGGCTGCTGCTGTTCCGCCCGTGGGTGCGGGCCTGCCTGGACGGCACCCGCGGCCCCGACGTCCGCGTCTACCTGTGGAAGCGCGCGCTGCGCGTCCTCCCGGCCTACTGGCTGGTGGCCGTCGTCGCGCTGCTCATCTGGTCGCGCGACCAGCTCGACGCGGTGCGCCCCTGGGTCGAGGTCCTCACCCTGACCTTCACCTACAACACCGACCCCTGGTGGGTGGGCACCGGCCCCTACGGCCTGGGGCAGATGTGGAGCCTGTGCGTGGAGGTCAGCTTCTACGCGCTCCTCCCCCTGATCGCCCTCGTGCTCACCCGGTACGCGGCGCGCGGGAGCGACGCCGACCGGCGCGCGCGGCGGCTGCTCGTCGGCCTGGGCGCCCTGTCCGTCCTGGGGCTGCTGGCGTTCCTGCCGCAGTTCTATCCGGAGCCGCGCCCCTACATGAACGCGTGGCTGCCCCGGACGCTGGGCCTCTTCGCGGTCGGTATGGCCCTGGCGGTGCTGACCGAGTGGGCCTGGCGGGAGAGGGGCCCCGACGGCCCGGTGCGCCGCCTGTGCCGCACCCTGTACGCCAACGCCACACTGTGCTGGGCCCTGGCCGCGATCCTGTACGCCCTGAACTCCACCCCGGCCGGCGGCCCGCGCTTCGTGGGCACGGACGGCCTGTGGATCTCGGTGTTCGCGACGGTCACCGCCATGGGGTTCGCGTTCTTCATCATCGCCCCGGTGGCGGTCATGCCGGAGCCGGGCTCCGGCCCGCGCGCGCACCGGTGGCGCGACGGCGCCTGGCTGGAGACGGTGCTCTCGCACCCCCTCAGCCTCTTCCTGGGGAAGGTCTCCTACGGCATCTTCATCTGGCAGTTCGTGGTGCTCTACTCGTGGCGCTCGTTCACCGGCCAGGAGATCTTCACCGGCTCGTTCTGGCTGGACATGGTGCCGGTGACGGCGGGGACGGTGCTGCTGGCGGCCCTCACCCACCGGTACGTGGAGGAGCCGGCCCAGCGCCTGGCCGGGCGGGTGCGCCCGGCCGGGGCGCCCAAGCGCCCCAAGCCGAGCCTGACCGGGCGCCCGGCGGGGGCGCCGCGGCCTCAGTCACCGGAGTCCTCTTCGGAGTCCTCCCCGCCGGAGTCCTCCTCCGAGCCGTCCGCGTCCTCGGCGTCCTCCTCGGAGCCGTCCCCGGACTCCTCGTCCCCACCGTCCTGAGCACCCCACGGGTCCCCGCCGGTGACCGGCTCCAGCGGCCCGTAGGTCACCCAGGTCATGCACAGGGCGTTCTCCTCGGTGCCGAGCGACAGCTGCGCCCCGGCCCCGGACAGCGGCAGGTACCAGGTCCCGCCGTCGGGCGCCGCCGGAAGGGTGGTGGTCTCCCAGGTGTCGCCGATGACCGCGTGCAGCTGGGTGTCCTCCTCGGACTCGTAGCGCACGCCCAGCACCATGGACGGCCCGCCGAAGGTCTCGACGTCCCACATCGTCTGCCCGCCGAAGGTGACGATGCACTCCTCGTCCTCGGGCGGGCCGAAGACCGCGCTCTCGTCCGGGGAGGGGCGCGCCCCCACGAGGTACCCGGCGTCGTTGAACACCATGGCGGTGTCGGCGGGCCGCGGGTCGCGGATGCGGTCGGCCAGCCCGTCCGGCGCCAGCGGGCTGAGCACGTTCGAGCTGAGCCGCCGGTCGCCGTTCCAGGGCAGCACGATGTCCTGCGGCACGGGCCGCGGGTAGATCCCCGCGTCGGCCGGGACCCCCGTCATGGACGCGCGGACGGTGTCCAGGTACCACCGCACCCGGTCGCCGGTGAGGGTCTCGGCGAAGGAGTAGGTGGAGTAGCCGCCGACGCCGACGAACACCGCCGTGGCGGCCGCCGCGGCCAGCGCCGCCTGGCGCACCCGCGCGGGCGGCGCGCTCCTGCGGTACACGCCCCCGTTCCCGTCGGCCGCGGCCTCGGCCTCCTCCTTGGTCGGCAGGAACGCCAGGGCCAGCACGATGGCGAAGACGAGCGCCCCGTCGGCGACGTAGCGCGGGTCGTAGCCCACCATCTCCTCGTAGCGGCCGCGGGCGATGAGCGTGGGCAGCACGTCCACCACGACCAGGTACCCGGCCAGCAGCGCCCAGGCGCGCCAGGCCCGGTGCCGCAGCAGCAGGCTGACCGCGACCAGCAGGCCGATGGCCGTCCAGGCGGCCGCCACCACCCAGGCCTCGGGCTGCAGCAGCCCGCCCGCGGGCGTCACCGGCCCCCACTCCAGCGGCCCGCCCGCCGCACCGGCCGGGAAGGTCTCGCCGAGCAGCCGCCGCGCCATGGCCAGCGACGTGTCGCCGTCGGGCCTCCCGGCGCCCTCGCCGCCCGCGGTGTCCTGCAGCGACAGGTAGATGAGCCCGTGGCCCACGCTCAGCAGCGCCATGCCGACCCAGAAGGGCATGTCCCGGTCGAGGGTGCGCCAGAGCACCCCCGGCATGCGCCCCTGCACGACGAAGGCCGCGGCCACGGCGAACAGCAGCGGCGGCAGGAACAGGGCCTTGACCGAGAAGGCCATGCCGAGCACCACGGCCCCGGCCGCCATCCAGCCGAAGCGCGCCTCGCCGCTGCGCAGGTAGCGCACCGTCCACAGCAGGGCCAGCACGATGGCGAGCTGGAAGGGCACGGCGTTCAGCGCCGCCGACCACCAGGCGAGCACGGGGACGGTGAGCGGGGCGAAGAGGAAGGCGGCCAGCGGCGGCAGGATGCCCCAGCGGCGGCCGAAGAGCACCCACAGCAGCCGGAACAGGCCCGCGGCCGCCCCGGCCTGGAAGGCCAGCATGACCCCGGCGGTCAGCGGCCAGCTGTAGGGGGCGATGGCCGTCTGGATGTAGGCCAGGAGCTTGGCCCCCGGCATGAAGTGGCCCTTGTGCAGGTCGGTCAGGTACTGGACGGTGAGCCCGCCGCTGTCGGCGGCGCCGACGAACAGGAAGTCGTCCTCGATGAAGTAGGCCTCGCGCAGCACGGTGGCCTTGAGCACGAGGGAGACCACGACCAGGGCGCCGCCGACGAGGACGATGCGGTCGCGCAGCCCGTGGGACAGGGCCGCCGAGGCCCGCTGCGCGGCCGTCGGCCCGCCCGGGTCCGGGGCCGGATCCCGGGCCGCACCGCCGCCTCCGGCGGCGTTCCGCTCGTCGCCGTCCTCGCCTCGGGGCGCCCGCCCGTCGGGCGCGTCCTCGGTCGCACGCATGCCGCTCACTTCCCCGGCCCGGGGGCCGACCGGTTGACGTCACCGCGTAAGGGAGTGAAACAATACAACACGTTCCACCGCCTCTCATGATGATCATCCCTGGTACAGGGGCGATACCCGCAGGTAACCAGGGGCGGGAGAGAACAGGATCCACTAGGTCGGCGGGCCCCGCCGCACCGCGACGGAAGGACGCCCGCGTGAGCCTGGAGGAGGTCCGCCGGGACTGGACCCGGCTCGGCGCAGACGAGCCGCTGTGGGCGGTCTGCGTCGACCCCGGCAAGCGCGGCGGCCGGTGGGACGCCGAGGAGTTCCTGGCCACCGGCGAGGACGAGGTCGCCGCCGCGCTCGGCCGCCTGGAGGAGCTGGGCGCCGCCCCCTCCCCCGGCCGCGCCCTGGACTTCGGGTGCGGCGCCGGGCGCCTGTCCAACGCCCTGGCCCGCCGCTTCTCCTCGGTGGTGGGCGTGGACATCTCCGAGCCGATGCTCCGGCGCGCCCGCGAACTGGACCGCAGCGGCGGCCGCATCGAGTTCGTCCTGAACACCGGTCCCGACCTGCGGGCGCTGCCCGACGCCTCGGTGGACCTGGTCTACACCGACCTGGTGCTGCAGCACCTCCCGCCGGACGCCGCCGCGGCCTACCTGCGCGAGTTCGCCCGGGTGGCGCGCCCCGGGGCGGCGCTGGTGCTCGGCGTCCCCGACCGCGAGCGCCCCACCTTCAAGGGGCTGGTGTTCCGGTACGCGCCCTGGCCGCTGATCCGGCTCGCCCAGCGGGTGGTGCTGCGCTACCCGGCGCCGATGCGCATGCACACCTGGCCGGCCGAGCGGATCGCCGCCGAGCTGGAGGCCGGGGCCCACGCCGCCGGACGGCCCACACCGCGCATCCTCGCCTCGGACGAGTACTGGGGCGGGGACCACTGGCGGCACCTGAAGCACTTCATCACCGTGCCCTCCGATCCCTCCGCCCCCTCCGACGGGGAGGACGCGTGAGCGCGCCGCCCCCGTTCCGCGCCACCCTCGGGCGGTCGGTCGCCCTGTTCTCGGCGTTCCGCAAGGAGCAGACCGACCCCGGCCTGTTCTACGGCACGCTCGCCCGGGACACGGTCTCCCAGCTCCTCCGGTACACGCCGCTGGACGGGGCCGTGGTGGTCGACGTGGGCGGAGGGCCCGGCTACTTCGCCGACGAGCTGCGGGCGCAGGGCGCGCGCTGCGTGTGCGTGGACGCCGACGCCGGGGAGATGCGCCTGCGCGACGGCGAGCTCCCGGACACCGCCCTGATCGGGAGCGCTCTGGAGATGCCGCTGCGGACGGGCTCGGTGGACGTGTGCTTCTCGTCCAACGTGCTGGAGCACGTCCCCGACCCGCGCCGCATGGCCGACGAGATGGTGCGGGTGACCCGTCCGGGCGGGCTGGTGTACCTGTCGTACACCCTGTGGTTCTCCCCCTGGGGCGGCCACGAGACGTCCCCGTGGCACCTCCTGGGCGGCCGGTACGCGGCCGAGCGCTTCGCACGCAGGAACGGGCGCCGCCCCAAGAACGACTTCGGCCGGACCATGTTCGCGGTGTCGGCCACGGAGATGCTGCGGTGGCTGCGCGGCAAGGACGACGTGGAGGCCGTGGACGTCCTGCCGCGCTACCTCCCGTCATGGATGAAGCCCGTTGTGGCCGTTCCCGGTGTGCGTGAGGTCGTCACCTGGAACCTGCTGCTCGTGCTCCGCAAGCGCGGCTGAGCCGCCCGGCCCTCCGCCGTCGCCGTCGGCACCGCTGTCGGCACCGCCGTCGCCCTCCCGGTCCGCCCTGCGGGCGGACCGCAGCGCCAGCAGCGGGGCCGAGGCGAGCACCACGCCGCCCAGCGCCCCCAGGCCCATCGGCCCCCAGGTGTGCACCGCGCGCAGGGTGAGGCTCCGCCCGGCGGCGTCCTCGGCGAAGGCCGCGACCAGACCGGGGTCGGTCTCCAGGTCCGCCTCCAGGAACAGCCGCTCCCCGCGGCCGTCCTCGGTGCGCAGCGTCTCGCGGCGCGACTCCTCCGCCGACACCAGGCGCCCGGAGACCGGCTCGACCCAGTAGGTGCGCTCCAGCTCCAGCCAGCGGGACGCCTCGACGGTGCCCGAGCGCTCCAGGCCCAGCGCGCTCGCGGGCACCGGGCGCGCCGATCCCGGAACCTGGGTGGGCGGGACCGTCTGCGTGTACCGGCGCACCGGCACCCCGGCCACCTCGTCCTCGCCCTGGTAGCGCATGGCCGGGGCGGAGCGCACATCGGCGTCGTAGAGCGGCCGGTCCCCCGTGTCCGCCCCGGCGGGCCAGTGCAGCACCAGCCCGGCCTGGCGCACCGCCCGGTCGCCGTCCACGTACTCGCCGCAGCAGTTCACCGCCCGGCCGGTGGTCCGGTCGACCACCACCCGCCGGTCCATGTGGCCGATCATCGCCGAGCCGCTGGCGGTGTCCACCGACACCTCCCAGGTGGCCCAGTCCTCGTTGCCCGCCGCGACCCCGCCGGAGATCTCGGTGGTGCGCACCACCTCCCGGCCCTCCTGGGTGGTCCAGGTGGAGGTGTCCAGGTAGTCGGCCTCCGGGTCGGTCATCCGCAGGGTCAGGTCGGTGCGCGGCTCGACCACCGCGAGCCGTTCGTAGACGTAGAACCGCAGCATCAGCGCCGACGTCAGCAGGAAGACGCCGAGCGCGACCGCGATCACCGCCCCCTGGCGCGCCAGGACGGCCCCGGTGCGCCGCCGCGTCCGGCCGCCGCGGCCGCGCCGCGGCGGCGCCGGGTAGCGCATCATGCCCGCACCTCCTGGACCTCGCGGCCGCGGTCCGCACCGTCCCCGGCCCCTTCGCCGGCCGGGCGCCGCACCGCCGCGGCCCCGGGGCCCACGTCGCCGCCGCCGGGCTCCATGCCGGAGGTACGCGGGGCCTCGCCCAGCGCCAGCACCAGGCGGGCCAGCGCGGGCAGGCACAGCAGTTGGGCCGCCCACCCGCGCAGCGGCTCGCTGAGCAGGCCGCTGAGGTCGTGGAACGGCAGGTACATGGCCAGGTAGGTCCCGGCGGCCGTGCTCACCCCGGCCGCGGTGAGGAACGCCAGGATGGTCCACGGCCCGGCGGTCCACCGCAGCAGCGCGCCGCCGAGGGTCGGGCGGCCGGGCTTGGCGTGCCTGAGGTTCTTCGACGGCGCGCGGCCCAGCCACCACACCGCCAGCAGGACACCGCCCATGACCGCGGCTCCGGCGGCCCCGGCCACCCAGGCCCCGTACAGCGGGCCGAGCAGGGCCAGGGGCGCGCGCGGGATGCGCGCGGGGGGCGCGTCGGGCAGCAGGGATGAGGGCGGCGCGGTGCGGGCGCGGCGCCTCAGGCGCGCGGGCACCGGGACGCTCCCCTTGAGGGCGAGCACGCCGACCAGCAGGGCCAGCGCCGCCCCGATGCCCAGGGCCGCGTGGTAGGGCGCGTCGGGCGCGTAGGTCATGGTGACGGTGCCGGAGGTGCCCGCGGGCAGCTTCCACGCCTGTTTCCAGCCGTCCAGCCGGACCGGCTCCAGGGGCGTGCCGCCGTCCTGGCCGAGGGCCGCCTCCCAGCCCTCGTTGAAGTTCTCGTTGACCACCAGGTAGCTGTCCTCGTCGACGGCGACGTCGACGCTGCGCTCGCTGCGCCCCCAGCCGTTGACGGCGGACACCCCGGCGGTCTCGACCTCGTCCCGGTCGCCGCCGCCGTCCGGCCCCACCAGCACCGACCGCACCCGGTACTGGCGGCCGGGCTCCACCCGCACGGTGGCCGATCCCTCGTCCAGAACGACCTCATCGCAGCTCTCGAAGCCCAGCGGGCGCCCGGCCAGCTTGTCCTCCAGCGTCCCGGAGGAGATGCGGGTGTCCACCCGCTCGCCGTTCACCCGCAGCACCGGGCCGAGCCCGCAGGAGGTGCGGGCCGAACCGCCCTCGACGGGCTCCAGGGGCTCGGTGTCGGGCAGGGCGATGCGCGCGACCTCCAGCGGCTGGCCCTCCGGCGGCTCGAAGGACAGGGTGAGCTCGTCGGCCCGCACCGGGTCGAAGCCCACCCACCCGTCGCCGTCCAGCCAGGCCTCGCGGACGGTGGTGCCGGTGTCGACGGTCATGCGGACCGGGCGGGCGACGGCGTCGGGCCGGGGGAACTCCACCTTCAGCCCGCCGATCTCCCGCTCGCGGCCCAGGTCGACCTCCAGGGAGGGGGCCGCCTCCTGCGGGTCGGGGTACCAGACGGTGGCGTCGTCGCCGTCGAAGGCGTTGCGGCCGATGGCGGCCGGGTGCCCCACCGAGGTGGAGGAGGAGGTCACCTTGGGGTACCCGCCTGCGCGGTTGGCGGCGTTCTCCAGGTCGCGCGGGTCGACGGCGACCACCCGGCCGGTGATGGTGTTCGGCCGCCCGGCGGCCGCGGCCCCCACATCGAAGGTGCGGCTCATGGCCACGGCGTCCTCGCCCTGCACCTCCAGGCCGGGGTTGCACACCCACGCCCGGGAGCCCTCCATGCAGCCGGGGACGGTGCCGGTGGAGCCGGTGAAGAAGAACGACCCCGCGCCGCCCTCGGGGACCGGCACCGCCAGCGACCGGGACGCCTCCAGGCCCGGGATCTCGATGGAGGTGATGCCCACGCGGGTGCCGAAGCGGTATTCGGGCTCATAGGCGAGGTCGTCCACGCGGATGCGCAGCCGCTCGGTCTCGCCCTCGGGCGCGGTGAACTCCTGGGGCCGGTCGTCGTCGGCCACGGCGGCGGTGGCGCGGCCCGCGTCGGTGACGATGCCGATGCGCGAGGGGGGCGGCTCCCCGGCGAGCCGCTCGAAGGCGATGGTGAAGGTGCCGACCTCGCGCGGCTCCTCGAACTCGATCTCCAGCCACTGCCCCTCGGCGCCGGTGAAGGAGCTGGAGCGCCACGAGGTGCCGGGGGCCTCGTCCAGGGCGGCGAAGGGGCTGCGCCCCGGGTCGCGGGTGCCGGGGCTGGCGTCCGCCCCGGCCTCGGTGGAGGAGGCGGTGACGGCGGCGATGCCGGAGTCCTCGGCGACCGCGGTGTAGCCGTCCCAGGCCGGGTCGGCGATGTCCGGGGCGGGGGCGTCCCGCTCGTACTCCTCGTCGGCGGTCAGAGTGGCGCTGATGTTGCGCCGCACGTCGGAGTAGACGATCTCGCGGCGGCGCGCCGAGTCGGCCGCGACGGTGTCCTGCGGGGCGATGTCCTCGGCGCCCGGGTCGTCGCCGATGACCACCGGCCGGTCGCCGGGGAGGGCCCCCTGCTCGGCCAGGGCCAGCAGCGACTCGGGGCCGCCGGTGACCCGCATGGTCCCGTCGGCGGGCACCGTGCCGACGGTGGGGGCGGCGCCGCGCACCTCGTAGATCTCCAGCGCCTGGTAGGGCTGGTCGTACCAGCGGGAGGCGGGCACCGCCCCGTCCTCGCCGACGGTCGGGCCGAAGGCGGCGCGCCGCACGATCCCCGGGGAGTCCTGCAGGGCCTGGTGCACGCGCGCGGGCCACCCCCCGTTGTTGCCGCTGCGCTGGAGGTCGTTGCGGACGAGGAGGTGGGTGACCCCCATCCGGGCGAGCGCCTGGGCCAGCCCCTCCGACCCCCGCCCCGAGGAGATGCGCTGGTCGATCTCCTGGGTGAGCCGGGAGACCCCGGCCGAGCCCCAGGGGATGATCTGCTGGTTGGTCCACGCGCTGTCCAGGAGCGGCTGCATGGGCTCGTCCATGGGGCGGCCCCACTGGTACTCGCCGCGCGCGGAGCCGGGCACCGCCATGGTCATGCCGCCGGTGGAGTGCTCGTCGATCCACCGGGTGGCGTCGTACCAGTAGGCGGGGATGCGCTCGAATCCGCCGGGGGTGGCGATGCCGACCGTGGCGATCGGGGTGAGGGTCGCGGCGAACGCCACCGCGCAGGCGCCCGCGGTGGCCCGGTAGGCGGTGCCCGGGGGCAGCGCGAGCGCACGCAGCAGGCCGCCGCGGCGGGCCGCGGCGTCGGCGCCGATGGCCACCGGGAGCTGCGCCAGGCCCATGACCATCGGGAACCGGATCAGCGCGTCGAACTTGTGGATGTTGCGGAAGGGCGCCAGCACGCCGTCGAGCAGCCCTTGCACGGTCGGCCCCAGCGGCCCGGCGAGCTGCCCGCTGTACCCGGCCACCACGATCGCGGTCCCGGCCAGCACCGAGGTGAGCAGGAAGAGCCGCTCGGGGGTGCGCCGCCAGATCAGCCCGGCCAGGCCCAGCCCGGCCACCACCGCCGTGGCGGCCACCAGCCACGGCTCGGTGGACAGCTCGGCCCCGGCGGGCAGCGCCGGGCGCCCGGCCGAGGAGGGGACGTAGCCCATCCAGTTGGAGGCGCCGCGCAGCGCGTTGGTGAGCGAGGTGATGCCGGTGGTGGTCGCCGCGTCCTCGGTGTAGGGCATGAAGGACCACACGTAGCGGCCCATGATCAGCAGCGGCACCAGCCACCAGAAGGACACGCAGAACAGCGCCGCCAGCCACCACAGGAGCAGGCGCCGCTTGCGCGGCCCGGGGGCCCGGGTGATCAGGTAGAGCAGCGGGACGACGAGGACGGCCAGCTCGGAGGCGGCGTTGGTGCCGCCGCACAGCAGGAACGCCAGCGCCGAGAGCATGGCCGCGCGCATGGGCGGGGTCCCGCGCCTGCTCCCGTGGACCAGTGGGAGCAGGATCCACGGGAGCAGCAGCATCGGCTGCAGCTCGGCGGAGTTGTAGGAGACGAGGGTGAGCACCCGGGGGGCCAGGGCGTAGGCGATCCCGGCCGTGATGCGCGTGTTCAGGGTGCCGATGCCCAGCGCCTCGGCGACCTTGACGGTGCCCAGGAACGCGGCGCACAGCAGCACCGCCATCCACGTGCGCTGGACCATCCACTCGGGCATGTCCAGCGCGATGAGCAGGGCGTGGAAGGGGCCGTTGGGGAAGAAGTAGCCGTAGGCCTGGTTCTGCAGCTGCCCGAAGTAGGAGGGGTCCCACAGGTAGAGCGCGCGCTCCAGGAACCCGGCGGGGTTGATCGTGAGGTCGATCTTGGTGTCGCCGACGATGAGCGGCGGGTCCAGGCTGAGGGCGGCCCCGGTCAGCAGCAGGCACACCGCCAGCAGCTTGAGCCTGCGGACCAGGGCACCGTCGGTGCCCGCCGTGCGGCCCCGTGCCGCGGCCCCGTGTGCCGCGGGCCCGTCCGCCTTGCCGTCGGTGAAGGTCACGTGCCTGCCTCTGTGCCTGCCTGTCGCACTGTGCCTGTCGGCCGCACTGCGCCGTCGATCTCCTCCGCGATGAGCCGGGCCATCGCGGCGCCGCTGTGCTGCCAGGTGAAGCGGGCGGCCCACTCCCGGCAGGCCCGGCGCACCTGCGCGGCCCGCTCCGGGTCGCTCAGCTCGGCCAGGGCCTTGCCGACGACCTGGGCCAGGTCCTCGCCCTCGCGCACGAGCCACCCGGTCTCGCCGTCGCGCACCGAGTCGCGCAGGCCGTCGACATCGTAGGCCACCGTGGGAACGCCGAGGGCCGCCGCCTCGATCACGGTCAGCCCCCACCCCTCGAACTCCGAGGCGGTGACGTGCAGCAGGGCCCCGGCCAGCACCGCGTTCTTGTCGTCCTCGGGCAGGAAGCCGTGCAGGCGCACGGCGTCGTGCAGGCCCTCGCGGGCGATGCGCTCGGCGATGGGGTCGGCCTCGGGGCCCCGGCCGACGATGTGCACCCGCAGGCCGGGGTGCTCCTCGCGCAGGGCGAGGGCGGCGTCGACGATGCGGGCGACACGCTTCTGCACCACCAGGCGCCCGACGCTGACCAGGGCGGGGGCGCCCATGTCCGCGGCGGGGTGGCCGGGGGCGCGGGCGTGGGCCCCGNCCAGCGGCGGCCGGCCGTTGTGCACGATGGTGATGGGGGCGCGCCAGCC
This sequence comes from Nocardiopsis chromatogenes YIM 90109, assembly GCF_000341185.1. GTDB lineage: Bacteria > Actinomycetota > Actinomycetes > Streptosporangiales > Streptosporangiaceae > Nocardiopsis_A > Nocardiopsis_A chromatogenes. The sequence goes on along the minus strand of NZ_ANBH01000261.1, from coordinate 6,633 downwards.
CAGCTTCTCGCGCATGGCGCGGCGGGAGGACTCCGAGACGGTGACGGTGGTGCAGCGCCGGTACACCAGCGAGGCGACCTTCGACTCGATGAACCGGCCCAGCCAGGCCACGGGGCGGCTGAAGTAGGCGTTGAACTGCAGGTCGTGCACGTGGTGGACGACGCTGACCACCCGGGTGCGGCGGGGCAGCACCAGGCGGGAGAAGAACGGGACGCCGTTCATGCAGTCCAGGGCGGCGTGGAACTCCCGGCGCCAGAGCAGCAGCCACAGCAGCACCAGCGGGTAGACGGTGAAGGTCCCGCCCATGCGCCGGACGACCACGCCGTCGCGGGTCTCCACGCGCGGCTGCTGCGGCTCGCGGCTGGTGAGGAAGGTGACCACGGCGCCGCGGCCGACCAGGTGGCGGCTGATCCGCCAGGCGTACTCCTCGGCCCCTCCGGCCGTGGACTGCCAGGGGCAGCGCCAGTTGATCACCACCAGGCGGCGGCCGTCCAGGCGGGGGCCGAGCCCGGCCTCGTCGTCGGTGTCGCCGCCGTCCGGCCCCGGGGCCGCGGCCGGCTCCGGCACGGGCTCGGGGGCCATGGTCACCGGCGGGCCGTAGGAGGCGTCGGGGACGAGGGGGGTGTACGGGTCAGGGTGAACCACATGCTCTCCTGTTCCGCCCGCTCCCCCCGACGAAAGCTCGTTCACCGACCGCTACACGCCGGTCACCTGGGGTAGGGGGTCGAAGGGTCGGAAGGGGAGATGGGAGCACGGTGCGGGAAC
>NZ_ANBH01000261.1:0-5863 GCF_000341185.1 Nocardiopsis chromatogenes YIM 90109 | reverse complement strand
GCCCCCCGCCGACCCGGCGCTCAGCGGTCGCCGTAGTTGTACAGGGACTCGTTGACCGGCTCGGCGGTCGACGAGGAGTTGGTGGCGACGGTGGTGCCGACCAGGGCCAGCCCACCCGCCAGTGCCGCACCGATGACGCAGGCGGCGAGGATCTTGATCACGAGGGGTTCTCCTTCCGCGGCTCCGCCCCGACCGGCCGGAGCGGACGCATGGAAACGAGATTAGAACTCGATGCAATCAGGGACCAGAGGATGGACCCAACTGTAACCAACCAGCCGGTAACTTCCAAGCCCGACAGATCCACTTTTACCGCGTCTACATGCTCGTCCGGGAGCCGGTAGAGGGTCAGGAGGGGGCCGTCGTGGACCCGTTCCGAGGCGTCGAGAAGAGGCGAGAACCTGTTCTTACTCAGGTGCCGGGGGCCGTCCGCGGAGGTGGGGTCGGGCGCCTCGCGCTCGACGAGCACGTACCGCACGCCCAGCGCGCCGATCTCCGGCGCGCCCGCGCCGCCCGGCCCGGCGGCGGCCTCGGCGGCCGCGCGGGCGGCGGGGTCCTCCCCCTCGGCGGCGCGCACGGTGCCGCCGTCGGCGACCCGAAGGTCATCGTTCCACACGGCGGGCCGCTCGAACAGTTTCACGGCGGGGTCGAGCACGACGGCGGTGCGGCCGGGATCGGCCGTCTCCAGGCCGCGGTAGGCGCTCCAGGGCAGGACCAGGACCGACCCGGGGGCGGGGTCGGCGTCGACGAGGCGCTGGACCTCGGACCACTCGGCCGGGTAGTGCACGGGGGCGAGCCGCCCGGCGGCGCCCCAGGCCAGGCCGGGGAGGAGCACGAGGGGCGCGAGGAGGAGCAGGGCCGCGGCGACGGCGCCGAAGCGGTCCGGGGCCGCCGGGCCCTTCTCCGTCTCCGTCCGCCGGGCGCCCTGCGCCAGCCACGCCGCGGCCCCGCCCAGCCCCACCGCCTGCAGCAGGGCCAGGGGCGCCGTGTACAGGTGCCCGTCGCGCAGCGCGCCGAAGCCGGGCCAGGCCCCGATGAGCGCGCGCAGCAGGTCGCGGCCGGGGTCGACGGTGCCGAGCAGGGCGATGGCGAGCCCGGCGAGCGCGGCGGCGGTCAGCCCCGGACCGGCGGGCCCGAGGGAGCCGCGGCGCAGCAGGAGGACCCATCCGGCGAGGGCGGCCAGGGCCAGGGCCAGGCGGCAGGCGGCGAGGAAGGGGTGGCCGTAGAGGTCGGGAACGGCCTGGGCGTTCCAGATGCCGCCGAGCATCAGCAGCGACCCGGCGGCGCCGAAGGGGGTGTCGGCGCGGGCGGCGAACAGGTCGACCGCCCCGGGGTCGGTGCGGGCGCCGCCGCCGGCCGCGGTGAGGGCGGGGACGAGCCAGGGCAGGGAGAGGGCGGTGGCCGCGGCGACGGCGAGGAGCGCCGAGCCGAGCCGCCGCCGCAGGGTCCCCGGGCGGGCGATCGTCGTCGGGACGGCGGCCAGGGCCGACAGCACGGCCGAGGAGAATCCGCCGACGGCGGCCGGGAGAAGCGCGGTGACCAGGCGGGGGAGGTCCTTCGCCCCGGCGAGGCGGGCGGCGGCGGCCAGCACCCACGGCAGCCCGGCGTAGCCGAGGAGGACGGCCCACTGCCCGAGGAGGAGGCGCTCGGCGATAAAGGGGTTCCAGGCGTAGAAGACCCCGGCGGCCAGGCGGGCGACGAGGGGGCCGCGCACCAGCCGCGCGGCCCCGGCACAGGACAGGGCGAAGACCGCCAGGAGCAGGATCGACTGGACGATGTCGGCGGGCAGCGCCTTGGACAGGAGAGCGGCGACGGCGTCGCTGGGCACCGCGCGCGGGAACCCCTCCCCCGCCCCGAGCTGGACGGGGCCGAGCGGGGGGTTCGGCACGAAGACCATGTCGTAGCGGAGGATGAACCCGCGCTTGAGGCCGGGGCCGAGCGCGAGCACCCCGAGCAGGAGCCCGACCACCCAGGGAAGGCCCACCTGGACGGGCCCCTTCCGGTGGGATGCCGCGTCGTCGCCGCTCATGGTCAGGCGAATCTAGCAATGCGGCCCGCCGCAACACAGTGCACCCTTCGGGTAAAGGCGGGTGGAGGTGGGAGAATCCGAGAAACACCCGTCAAGGGAGGATGGCGATGGCTAGCGTTGGCGACGACCGCGATCCGACCCCCGGAGGCGACGACATGAGTGCCCTTCCCGTGGAAGAGGAACCGATCGAGGCCGCGCCTTCCTCCCGCGTGTGGCCGGTTCCCCCGCCTGAGGGCTGGACCGCCGATGACCTCGACCGGATCCCGGATCTCCCTCCGCACACCGAGCTCATCGACGGGAGCCTGGTCTTCGTGAGCCCTCAGCTCGAATTCCACGAACTGCTCATGTCCGTCCTGCAAGTAGGACTGCGCACCAACTGCCCGAGCGACCTGAGGGTACGGCGGGAAATGGGCATCACGATCACCGAGAAGAACCGCCCGGAGCCGGATGTCGCCGTCATCGACGCCGAGGCGGTCGGTGAGGAGAAGTCCTCCTACCCGCCTGATGCGGTGCGCCTGGCGGTCGAGGTCGTCTCGAAGGAGTCTCAAGAACGCGACCGCAAGCGGAAGCCGCTGCTGTACGCAGAGGCGGGCATCCCGCACTTCTGGAGGGTCGAGAAGGTCAACGGGGAGCCGGTGGTCTACGTATACGAGCTGGACCCCGCCACGGAGCAGTACGCACTGACCGGTATCCACCGCGAGCGCCTGAAGCTCACCGTCCCCTTCGACATCGATATCGACCTCACTGAGGTCCACCGCATATGACCTCGTCATCGGCCGTGTGGCACCATTCGGCCCATGACTGCTCGATGGCCGACCAAGGACGACCTCGCCTCCGCCCGCAGACGGTTCGAGGAGGCGATCCCCGGCTGGGAGGCCCCGGTCGCCTTCGGTGCGGGGCTGGTGGGCGGTGACGGGACCTCCTTCCCCACCGTCAACCTGCGCTCGGGGTACCTGTCGGCGGTCGTGTTGGCGACCGTGTGCGGGCACGTCTCCGGTACCCGCACCTACGCGCTCTCGGCCGACGACCTCGCCGAAGCCGTCCGGCTCATGTCCCCCGCCGAGGCGTGCACGGACGTGCGGCACCCCAACCTGACGGCCTGGCGGAGCATCCTCGCCGAGATCGAAGGCACCGAGGGCACCGAGAGCGCTGAGGGCACCGAACGCCGGGCCGTGGCCGTGTTCGTCGGGGGCCTGGCCGACCCGCCCGCCGACGAGCACGACGCCCGCTTCCGCGCCCTGCTGGACACGGAGGGCGCCTGACCGCGGTGCCCGGCCACGGGGAGGGAAGGGGACGGCCGCGGGGCCGCCTCGCGCACGGCGCCGGGCGGGCGGCGACGGCGGTGTCCGGGCACCGGATGGGCACGTCCCTGCTCGCGCTGGCCTTCGTGACCGGGGTCGTCGACACGCTGAGCTTCCTCGGATTCGGGGACGTGTTCACCTCCAACATGACCGGCAACGTCGTCCTGCTCGGGGTGTCCTTCGCCGAGGGGACCGGGCCGACGACACTGCGCTCGCTGATCGCCTTCGCCGCCTTCCTCGGCGGGCTGGCGGCCGGGTTCGCCCTCGCCGACCACGTCTTCCGGCGGAGCAGGCGGTGGATCCTGGCCATGGAGTCGGTGCTGATCGCGGTGCTGTCCACGGCGTGGATGCTGGGTGCCCCGATCGACGCGATGACGGCGGTCGCGGCGGTGGCGATGGGCATGCAGAGCGCGGTCGTGGAGCGGTCGGGCGCGGGGGTCTCGGTGAACTACGTGACCAGCGTGCTGGCGGGGATGCTGGGCCACCTGACGCTGCTGAACCGCCCGGACGCGGCGCTGGCGCTGAAGGCGGGCATCATCCTGTCCCTGGCGGTCGGCGCGGCGTGCACGACGGCGGTGCTGCAGGCCGCCCCCGTATGGGCGGCGGACCTGGCGCTGCCCGCTGTCATCGTGGCCGTGCTGGCCTTCCCGAAGGCGCGGTAGGAACCGCGCCTCTCAGGCCGCGTGCCATTCCGCCTTTCAGGCCACCTTCTGCAGGCGGTGGGCCACCTCCACCGGGCAGAAGCCGAACCGGCGGTTGATCTCCCACATCGAGGGGTTCACCGCGGCCGTCCAGGTGTGCACGCGGGCGCGGTCCGGGTGTTCGGACCGCAGGCGCAGCAGGTTCAGCGCCTTGAGCGCCTCCCCCAGCCCGCGGCCCCGGTGGGCCTCCAGGACCACCGTGTCGTCCTGGTACACCTCGCCCGGGTTGTGCTCGGGGACGAAGAGCTGGCTGTAGCCCGCCGGTTCGCCGCCGGGGCCGCGGGCCATCGACGCGATGGAGGCGTACCCCTGCCGCCGGGTGCGGGCCTCCACGGCGCGGACCCGCTCCACGTCCCAGACCCGGGGCGCGCCCTCCAGCTCCCCGGAGGGGACCGCCCGCTCCATGGCGGTGCGCATCGCCGCGACGGCCGCCGCCTGCCCGTCCGGGCAGCCGCCGCTCCAGGTGGACAGCCGGTATCCGGGGCGCCGCGCCCGCGAGCGCTCCACAAGGCCGCGCAGGCGGTCCTCCGGCACCGGCAGCTCCAGCACCAGGTGGTCCTCCCGGTGCACGCTCCGGAACCCGCGCCGCAGCGCGAACCCCGCACCGGGGTGCTCTTCGGGGGCGCAGGCGGACGGCACGAACGCCTCCGCCAGCAGCACCCGCCGCCCGCCCTGGCGGGCCAGCCCTTCGGCGTGCGCCAGCAGCGCGCCGCCGTAGCCCCGGCCGCGGTGCTCGGCGGGCACGTTCACGTCCACGTCGGCCAGCTCCGGGTTCTCCCTGCCGTGCAGGGAGAACAGGAGGCTTCCCACGACCGCGCCCCCGTCCACGGCCGCCCAGGCCGACCGCTGCGCCGCCGACCCCGGTTCGCGCAGGGAGGAGCGCAGCTCCTCGTAGGCCGCCACCAGCGGACTGCCGCGCCCGGCCGACGCCCCGGCGCGCAGCGCCCGGTACCAGGCCGACAACGCCGCGTCATCGTGCGGGTCGACGCGCTCGATCGTCGCCACCGATCCCTCCCCCGTCCTCGGTGGATCCGATGGGCCCGTTATCCCGCACCGGAGGCCGGTAGGGCAAGCGAGCGGCCCCGGCGGGCCGGTCCCGGACAGGTTCCGGACAGGATCCGGCGCCTCAGCCGGTGAACTCCACCGTCCCCGAGTAGCCGCCCGCCACGTAGTCCCGGTGGGAGCGGACCGCATACTCGTAACCGCCGCCCCTCGCCTCGGGGAGGGGCCAGGACGTGCCGTCGTCCACGATCGCCGCCGTCGTCCAGCCGTCCCCTTCGGCGGGGCCCTCGTCGTCGACCGGCTCGCACTCGGGCTCGCGCCCGGAGCCGTCCGGGCCGGGGCCCTCATCGGGGCTCTCGGAGGGCGACGGGGGCGGCGACGGGTCCCGGCACGCCATCTCGCGGCGCAGGACCTCGTAGTGGCCCGCCCCCTCGGCCTCCTCCCAGACCAGTTCCGGTTCGTCCCCGTCCGCCCCGCCGACGCGCAGCCGGTCCGGCGCCCCCGGCGGGTCCGGGTCGACCTCGATCCGCGCCGGATCCGACCCGCGCCCCGCGTCCTCCCCCTTGTAGGGCCGCACCGTGAACTCGTATTCGGCCCCGCTGAGCAGCCGGTCCACCGTCGCCGTGCGCGTCCCTCCGTCGCCGCCCGCCACCGCCGCCGGGAGCGCCACCTCCTCGTCCGGGTCGGGCCGCACCCGGCGCTGGCGCACCTCGTACCGGGTGGCCCCCGGGACCGGCTCCCAGCTCAGCCGCACCTCGCCGCCGCCCTCGTCCTCCACCTCGACCTGCGGCGCCTGCCGGGGCCCGACCGCCACATCCGGCAGCGGCCGCCGG
>NZ_ANBH01000260.1 GCF_000341185.1 Nocardiopsis chromatogenes YIM 90109 | reverse complement strand
GTGGGTGGTGTCCCAGTTGTCGCTGACCGGCTCGTACCCCTCGGCCGTGTGGGCCACCGCCACCGGGAGCGGGCCGCTCAGCTCGGCGGCCAGGTCGTCCAGCCCCTCGTTGAAGGTGCGGACCTTGGCGTTCAGCTCGTCGTCGCGCCCGGTCCCGGCCACGGGGGTGACCTCGCCGAGCACGATCTGCACGCCGCCGTCGGCCACCCGCGCGGCCGTCACCGCGTCCCGCACCGCCTCCAGGGCCCACGCCGGGGTGGAACCCTCCGCGAAGTCGTTGGCCCCGGCCATGAACAGCAGGTAGTGCGGCTCGTACTCGGCGACGTGCTCGCCGAGCGCCGCCGCCGCGTCCTCGGTCGTGGCGCCCCACACCCCGGCGTGGTCGGTGTCGAAGTCCGGGTCGGCGTACCGGTCGTCTCCGGGCCTGCCGGTGTTCACGTCCAGCAGGTCGTCGTAGGGCCCCACGAAGTCGGCCTCGACGCCGGACCGGTCCAGGTGCCGCCAGAGCCGGTACCTCCAGGTGAAGTCGCCGCTGCTGCCCTGCACGATGGAGTCCCCCACGACCAGGATCCGCGCGGTGCCCTCGGGCGGGGTGCCGCTCGCGGGCGGCGCCGACGGCTCGTCGGCCGGGCCGCCCGGGCGGAAGGTCCCCAGGGCGGCCTGGATCACCAGCAGGGTCGCGAACATGGCCGCCAGGCCGATCGCGATCAGGCCGAGCGGGGTCGGCTCGAACCGGGGCAGGGCCCTGGTGAGGCGGGCCGTGCCCTTTCCCGGAGGCCCGTTCCCGGCGGGCCCCTCCTCGGCGGCCCCTTCACCGGCCTGTGCCGAGGGCTCCGGGTGCTCGGAGGCCGCGGCTCCCCCGG
>NZ_ANBH01000259.1 GCF_000341185.1 Nocardiopsis chromatogenes YIM 90109 | reverse complement strand
GTTCCCGGCGGGCCCCTCCTCGGCGGCCCCTTCCCCGGCCTGTGCCGAGGGCTCCGGGTGCTCGGAGGCCGCGGCTCCCCCGGCCCGCCGCCAGGGCAGGGCGAAGCGGCGGGACCGCCCGCCGCCCTCGCCCTTCCCGTCTTCCTCTTCGGCGCCCTCGCCGGGGCCGCCGTCCGCTTCCGACACGCCCGCCTAGTCCTCCGGGTCCCGCGGTAGGCCGAGCAGCCGCTCGGCGATGATGTTGAGCTGTACCTCGGTGGTGCCGCCGTAGATGGTCATGGACCGGCCGAACAGCATGTACCACGCCCAGACCCCGGTCGCCTCGCCGGGCTCCTCGCACACCGCCGCCCCGCCCTGCGCCTCCCACAGGTGGTCGGCCGCGCGCTGGGAGAACTCCACGCCCAGCAGCTTGCGGACGCTCGCCTCGGCCCCCGGCTCGGTGCCGGACAGCCGTTTGAGGGTGACCCGCAGGCCCAGGAGCTCCAGCACCTGCCCCTGGGCGACGAGCCGCCCCACCCGCACCTTCGCCTCCCGGTCGGCCCCGGCGTCGGCGGGAGGTGCGGCGCCCCAGCCGTCCGGCTCGGGCCCGGCCCGGTGGAAGCCCAGCACCTCGTCCAGGCCCGCGCCGATGCCGCCGCCCGACGACAGGGCCACGCGCTCGTTGCCCAGGGTGGTGCGGGCGACCCGCCAGCCGTCGCCGGGCGCGCCCACCACCTGGTCGTCGGGGACGAACACGCCGTCGAAGAAGACCTCGTTGAACAGCGCCTGCCCGGTCAGCTCGCGCAGCGGCCGCACGTCCACCCCGCTCGCGGCCATGTCCACGAGGAAGTAGGTGATGCCCGCGTGCTTGCCGGGGGCGCCCGGGTCGGTGCGGGCCAGGCAGATGCCCCACTGTGCGGCCTGCGCCATCGATGTCCAGATCTTCTGCCCGGTGAGCCGGTACCCGCCGTCGACCCGCTCGGCGCGCATGGACAGCGAGGCCAGGTCCGACCCGGCGCCCGGCTCGCTGAACAGCTGGCACCAGGTGATCTCGCCGCGCAGGGTCGGCCGCAGGAACCGCTCCTGCTGTTCGGGGGTGCCGTGCACGGCCAGGGACGGCAGCACCCAGGCGCCGATCGCCAGGCGCGGGCCCTTCACCCCGGCGCGGCGGCTCTCCTGCTCGATGAGGACCTGTTCCAGCGGTGAGGCGTCGCGGCCCCAGGGCCGGGGCAGGTGCGGCATCACCCAGCCCTCGTCGGCGAGGGCGGTGAAGCGCTCGCGCTCATCGCCGATGGCGGCCAGCCGGTCGGCGTCGGCGCGGATGCGCGCCCGCTGCTCCTCGGCGCCCACCTCGGGGCCGATGGAGACGGTGCGCCGCCGTCCGGCGAGGGCCAGATCGGCGGCGTCGGCGGCCCGGTCGGCGGCGGCCCCGGCGAGGACGCGCAGGGCCGAGGCGCGGCGCAGATAGCGGTGGGCGTCGTGCTCCCAGGTGAAGCCGATGCCGCCGTGGACCTGGATGCAGTCGCGGGCGCACTCCAGGGCGGTGTCGGGGGCGGTGAGCCCGGCGACGGCGGCGGCGAAGCGGGCGTGGTCGGGGGCGGTCCCGCCGGTGTCGTCCCTGAGCTCGTCATAGGCGCGTGCGGCGTCCCACACCGCGGCCCGCGCCTGCTCGACCGCGACCGCCATGCGGGCGCAGCGGTGCTTGACGCCCTGGAAGCCGCCGATGGGGCGGCCGAACTGGACGCGGACCTTGGCGTACTCGGCGGCGGTCTCCATGCACCAGGCCGCCACCCCGGCGGCCTCGGCACCGAGCAGGACCGCCGCCAGGCCCTCGGCGTCGCGCCGGTCCAGGCCTTGCAGGAGGGCGTCGCCGCCGGCGGCGGCGCCGTCGGCGTGCAGGGCGGCGACGGCGCGGCCCCGGTCGAGGGGGGTCAGCGGTTCGGCGCGCAGGTCGGCGCCGTCGAGCACGGCCCACCCCTCGCGCCCGTCGAGGCGGTAGGGGGCGACCACGACGGCGGCCTGGGCGCCGCCGGGGACCGGGCGCAGGGTGCCGGTCAGGCGCAGCCGCCCGTCCGGGTCCTCCTCGGCGTCCAGGGCGGGGCCCGGGGCGAACGCGGCGACGGTCGCCCCGTCGGCCAGCCCCGGCAGCAGGCGGGCGCGCAGTGCGGGGGCGCCCCAGCGGTCGATGAGGGCGGCGGCGAGCACGGTGGGGGTGTACGGGCCGGGCAGCAGTCCGCGGCCGACCTCCTCCAGGGCGGCGGCCAGCTCCAGCAGCCCGGCGCCCTGGCCGCCGTACTCCTCGGGCAGGTGCAGGCCGAGGAGGCCCTGGTCGGCGAGGCCGGTCCAGAAGGGGGGCGGCGCGTGGGCGCCGGAGCCGTCCTCCCACCCGGCGTCCAGGCGCCCGATCCACCCGCGGACGGCCTCCGCCAGCTCCTCGTGCTCTCCGGTCAGTCCGATCGCCATGGCAGCTCCCTGGGGGGTCGGTCGCCGATGCAGCCAGACTAGAACTGGTTATATACACGCCGTCAACTACCATCGGACGACACGCACCGGACCTCTCCGGTGCGCGAACGCGTTCCAGAAAGGCGGGACCCGTGCTCGGACTGCTCGCGGCCCTGCTCTCGGCGGCGGTCTACTCGATCGGGCTGGCCGTCGAGCAGCGCGCGCTGCACGGCGCGCCCTCCATCGGGGTGCGGCGCCCCCTGCACCTGGCGAAGGTGCTGCTGTCCGACCCGCGCTGGGTAGGCGGGTGCGCGATGGCGGCGGTCGGCAGCCTCGGCCTGGTGGTGGCGCTGGGCCTGGCACCGGTGTCGGTGGTCCAGCCCGCGTTCGCGGGCGGTATCGCCGTGATGCTGCTGCTGACCGCGCTCGTGCTGGGCGACCCCATCACCCGCGGGGAGAAGGCGGCGCTGGGGCTGATGCCGGTGGCGCTGCTGCTGCTGAGCCTGTCCCTGGGCGAGGGCGGCGCCACCGGCACCGTGCCGGACCTGCCGCTCCTGCTGGCCGTCAGCATCGGCACGGTGGTGGCGTGCGTGGGCGCGGTGGCCCTGGCGTCGGGCGGGGGGCGCTACGTGTCCTCGGCGGCGATGGGGGCGGCGGCCGGACTGGCCCAGGGCACGGCCGGACTGCAGGGCAAGGCTCTGGGCGGACTGCTGGCCGACGAGGGCCTGCCCGGGGCGGTGCTCCCGGCGCTGGCGTCGCCGTTCCCGTACCTGTACGCGCTGGGGTGGGCGGTCGGGATCGTGCTGTTCCAGACCTCGATGCAGCGCGCGCGGGCGTCGATCACCGCACCGGTGGCCAACGTGGCGGGCAACGTGTTCATGGTGGTGCTGGGGACCCTGATCTTCAGCGAGGCCCTGCCGGACGACCCGGTGATGCTGGCCCTGCGCGCGGGCGGGTTCGCCCTGACCCTGGTCGTGGTGGTCCTGGTCCGCGGCAACGGCGCCACGGCCGAAGCCGACACCACCCGCATGCGCGAGGCGGCCGGGACGGCACAGCAGACGCCGTAGACACCGCCCCCGTCCGTGGTGCCGGTCAGCCGAGCATCCGTGCCCGCACCGCGTCCAGGTCCTCCGGCAGGACGCCGAAGACGGCTTTCCGGGCCGTCAGTCCGTGTTCGGCCAGCACGGCCGCGATCTCCGGCCCCTGGTCCTCGTGCCCCATCTCCGCGAACAGGGGGACGGGTTCGGGCGTGGAGAGCTCGTAGTCGTCGGCGATCGCCCCGTCCTCGACGCCCGCCAGGGCCAGGAGCAGCAGCGCGACCAGTCCGGTGCGGTCGCGCCCGGCCGCGCAGTGGAACAGGACGCCTCCGGGCCCGGCCTGGGCCAAGGCGGTGAACACCGCGGCACACCGCTCTTTCTTGAGCTCAAGGAAGGAGCGGTAGTAGGGCGGGGTGCCGTGCAACCGCCGACGGGCCACGTCCTCCCAGAAGCGGACGTCCGAGGCGTCGTCCAAGGGGATCTCCGAACGCACCATCCCGGCCGGAGCGGACTTCCGTCCAGGCGCGGCAGGAAACGCCGTCGCCCCTCCTCCTGCGGGCAGCCCCTCGCCGGGGCCCGGCTCAATCTCCTCGGGATTGCGCAGGTCCACGATGGTTCGGACCCCGGCATCGTAGGCGCCGCCCGGATGAAGGCGCCGCTCCGGACGGTCCGCCCATCGCGGGTCGGCAGCCCTCCGAGACCGCGCGCATTGAAGAAGCCGTCCCAGGTGACCTTCCGTGATCCGCTCATCGGAGGGCAGGCTGGCCCGGCCCTGCCGTCGCGGCGCGGAAGGCGCCGTGACCGGATGCGGCCGGGGCCGCATCCGGTACGTGCCCGGGCTCAGGTCACGCCGAGACGGCGACCGCCTGGCCCAGGGCCGGGGCGGCCACCTCGGCCCAGGCGCCGATGACCTCGGCGGGGTCGGCGAGTTCGGCGTCGGCCAGCAGCAGCGCGGGCTCCAGCACCCACGCCCCCAGGTCGGACAGGAGCACCCGCAGGTCCTCCTCGATGTTGCGGCCGTTGCGCAGGTCCGGCACCGCGGCCATGGGCACCGCCACCCCGCGGCCCATCCCCAGCTCGGGCAGCCGGTCCAGGAAGACCTTGAGCAGGCCGGTGTAGGACCCGTGCGTCTGCGGCGTGGCGACCAGCACCACGTCGGCCTCGCGCACCCGCGCGACGGCGTCGGTGACGTCCCGCCCCGCGTCGGCGGCGAGCAGCGCCGGGCCGAGTTCGGCCAGGTCGACGGTGTGCGGTTCGGCGTCCACCCCGGCCTGGTCGGCCAGGGCGCGGGCGGCGCGGGCGGCGGCCGCGGCGAGGGCGGAACGGGGATCGGGGTCGGCGACGAGCACGGTGAAACGGATCATGGCGGTCTCCTGCTGCTGGCGGCGCGGCCGCGGGGCCGCGCGAAGCGCGTGTGGGGCGTCGGGCGCGTACGCGGGCGGCGTCGCCGCGCGGGGTTCGCGCCGGTCGGGCTGTGGAAGCGGTGGAAACGACGCCACCGGGAGGGACCGCGCCTCCCGTAGGGCCGGGCCGATGTGCCGGGCGCGGCCGCAGGCTCGGGTGCCGTCGACACGGGTCGGCGGGCGGGCGCGCGGAGGGCGCCGGGAGCCGGGCGGAGGGAAGGCGGGAACACCACCGGTGGGCGGGGGCGTGCCCCCGAACGGCGCTAGCTAAGACACAGGGCGCTGGCCTGCTGTCTGAGGTCGACATGCAGGCGCTGTACGAGCAGCTCACCGGCGGACATGCCCACCATCATGGGCGGCCCCGGCGCTATGGTCAATGCATCATGGGCGGAAATGTCGCACCCCCCGGGTGTGGCATCGGGCACAGCCGAGAGAGGACCACCGAGCATGGGCGCGAGCCGGACGACCCTGACCAACGCACGGCTGCTCACCCCCGACGGCTTCGTCGACGGGTGGCTGGGCACCGAGGACGGGGCCATCACGGGCCTGGGCGCCGGGGCGCCCCCGGCCGGGGCGGGCGCCGCCGTGGACGCGGGCGGGCGCACCGTGCTGCCCGGGACGGTGGACACGCACATCCACGGCGGGGCGGGGGCGGCGTTCACCGAGACCGACCCCGAGCGGCTCCGCTCGATCGTGGAGTTCAACCGCGCGAACGGGGCCACGACGCTGGTCGGCGGGCTGGTCGCGGCCACCCCGGAGGACACCCTGGACCAGGTGCGGGCGCTGGCCGACCTGGCCGACGAGGGGCTGATCGCCGGGATGTTCCTGGAGGGGCCCTGGATCTCGCCGGACCGGCACGGGGCGCACGACCCGGCGCTGCTGCGCGACCCCGACACGGGCGAGTTCGACGCCCTGCTCAAGGCCTCCCGCGGCCACCTGCGGATGGTCACCGTCGCCCCGGAGCTGCCCGGCGCCCTGAAGCTGGTCGCGGCGGCCGCCTCGCAGGGGGTGACGGTGGCGGTCGGCCACACCGAGGCCACCTACGACCAGGCCCGTGCCGCCTTCGACGCCGGGGCGAGGGTGGCCACCCACCTGTACAACGCGATGCGCCCGTTCAACCACCGCGAGCCGGGCCCGATCGGGGCGGCCCTGACCGACGAGCGGGTGACCCTCGAGCTGATCAACGACGGCGTGCACGTCCACCCGGCCGCCGCCCAGGTGGCCTTCGAGGCCGCCGGGGGCGACCGGGTCAGCCTGGTCACCGACGCCATGGCCGCCACGGGCCTGGGCGACGGCGAGTACACCCTGGGCAAGCTGCGGGTACGGGTGAGCGGCGGCGAGGCGCGCCTGGTGGAGGACGGGACCATCGCCAGCAGCACCATCGTCCTGCCGGACGCGGTCCGGCGGGCGGTGGAGACCGTGGAGGGCGTCGACCTGGCGACCGCGGCGCGCTCGGCGACGTCGGTCCCGGCACGGGCCCTGGGCATCGAGGGCGTGGGCGAACTCGCGGAGGGCTACCGGGCCGACCTGGTGGTGCTGGACGACGACCTGTCGGTCGCCGGGGTGATGTACCGGGGCGCGTGGGTGAGGAAACCGTAGCGGGACCCCTCCCCCACGGCGACACGGTGCGTCATATTCCACCCCGAATGGCTACTCACAGTGATACTTGGTGGGGCCGCCGCGACCGGCGGCGGTCCGGCGGGGTGAGGAGCGGGGATGGCCCGATCGGGGGACGGTGCGGCGGGAGGCGGCGCCGCGGGCGGCGGGGAGGGCGGGCCGGTCCCCCCGCAGCGGCGGCCGGTCAACGTCACCGACCGGCGCACGGTGCGCCGCGCCGTGTTCGCCTCCGCCCTCGGCAACGCCACCGAGTGGTACGACTTCGGCGTCTACAGCTACCTCGCCGCCACCATCGGCCACCTCTTCTACCCCACCGCCTCGGCGGGCGGGCAGCTCATCGCCACCTTCAGCACCTTCGCCGCCGCCTTTCTGATCCGCCCCGCCGGCGGCCTGTTCTTCGGCCCCCTCGGCGACCGGATCGGACGCAAGCGGGTGCTGGCCGTCACCATGCTCATGATGGCCCTGGGTACCTTCAGCATCGGCCTGCTCCCCGTCTACGACGCCGTCGGCTTCCTGGCCCCCGTCCTGCTGCTCCTGGCCCGCATGGTGCAGGGCTTCTCCACCGGGGGCGAGTACGGCGGCGCCACCACCTTCATCGGCGAGTACGCCCCCGACCGCCGCCGCGGGTTCCTCAGCTCGTGGCTGGAGTTCGGCACCGTGTGCGGCTACGCGGGCGGCGCCCTGGTGGTCACCCTGCTCACCGTGGTCCTCAGCGACTCCCAGATGGCCGCCTGGGGCTGGCGCGTCCCGTTCCTGCTCGCCCTGCCGCTGGGCGCCGTCGGCCTGTACATCCGCCTGCGCCTGGAGGACACCCCGGCCTTCACCACCGCCGCCGACACCTTCGCCGACGCCGCCGCCCGCCCCGGCCCACTGCGGCAGGTCATCGACACGGTCCGCGGCAACCTGGGCGCCATGGGCCTGTGCATCGGCCTGGTGCTGGTCTTCAACGTCAACAACTACATCCTGACCGCCTACATGCCGACCTACCTGACCGACGAGCTCGGCTACACCGGCACCCACGGCCTGGTCATCACCCTGGTGGCGATGGCGGCGATGCTGGTGCTGGTCACCCGGATGGGAAAGCTCAGCGACCGGTTCGGCCGCCGCCCCCTGCTGATGAGCGGCAGCGTGCTCACCATCGCCGCCGCCCTGCCCGCCTTCTGGCTGCTCCAGCAGGGGCGGGCCGCCGCGTTCGCCGGGGCGCTGCTGCTGGCCGTCGTCCTCGTGCACTTCTCCGGCGTGGTGCCGTCGTCGCTGCCCGCCCTGTTCCCGACCAAGGTCCGCTACGCCGGGCTGGCCATCGGCTTCAACGTGTCGGTGTCACTGTTCGGCGGCACGACGCCGCTGATGGCCGAGGCGCTGGTGCAGGCCACCGGCAACCTGTACGCGCCCGCGCTGCTGATGCTGGTCGCCGGTGCCGTCGGCGTCCTCGTCGTGGCGAGGATGCCCGAGAGCGCGGGCCGCCCGCTGCCCGGGGCCCGGCCCGCAGCCACCGACCACGCGGAGGCCGAGCGGCTGGCGCTCCAGCACTGAGCGGCGGAATTTGAACCGGGCGTGAACGGCGTGTCACCGTCCGCTCATCCCCTGTTTACGCGACACTGATCGCCACGGAACAACCGCATACCGGGTCTTTGCGTCCCCTCTCGCAAAGAAGGACGAGCACCGTGTGCTGCGCCTTCCCTCCGCGCAGCCGTACCGGACCGATCGATACGGCTAAGGGGACGCCTGCCTTGCTGGATTCCATCACCACACCGCTGGCGCGGAGGCTCAGGCGGGGCGCGACCGCCGCACTCGGCCGGGTCCCCTCCGGGGCCCGCACCCGGCTGCTGGCCCTGCGGTGGCGGTCGCTGCTGGAGGCCGACGCCCGCCTCACCCCGGCCCTGCACCGCGGACGCCCCGTTCTGGCGCACCGCTGGGCCGGTCCGCTCTCCACCGGCCTGCTCGCGCGCCGCGCCCTGGAGCACTGCGCCGACGCCCTCGACGGCCAGGTGCCCGCCTGGCCGGACACAGCGCACCCGGGGGTGCGGGTCGTCGACCACACGGCCCTGTTCGCCGAGGCCGACCTGCCCACGTGCCGCTGCACCACTACTACGCACACCTCACGGGGCGCGCGTTCCCCGGGTCGATCACCTACGCCTACGTCGATGTGGGCGACCCGGGCCAGCACCCGCGGCTCGAAGCCCTGCAGCGGCGCAAGCACGAGGTGTTCTGCCTGACGGACGCGCCGCCCGGCCCCGTCCCCCGGGACGAACAGCTCAGGCTCATGGGGGCGTTCCTGGGGAACTACTTCCCCCTCAGAGCGCCCTGGGAGGGGTACACCGCATGAGGATCGTCTACCTGCTGCACACGCTGTACGGGATCGGGGGGACCATCCGGACGGTGGTCAACCAGGCCGAGGCGATGGCGGCGCTCGGGCACGAGGTCGAGGTGGTCTCGGTGTTCCGGCACCGGGACGACCCGGTGCTGCCGGTGGGCCCGTCGGTCCGGGTCACCTGGCTGGTCGACGTCCGCGAGCCCGCCGGGCCGGGGGCCGACCGGCCGTCGCAGCTCTACCCCGTGGAGGAGAAGCACTACGGGGCGCACAGTGCCCTGACCGACGCCCTGATCGCCGAGCGGCTCGCGCAGGCCGGGCCCGACGTGGTGGTGGGCACGCGCGCCGGGATCAACATCCTGTTGGCGCGGCTCAGACCCGACGGGGCGGCCGTCGTGGGGCAGGAGCACCTCACCTTCCGGATGTACGACCGCGCGCTGCTGCGCACGATGGCGCGCGACTACCGGAGGCTCGACGCCCTCTCCCCGGTCACCGAGACCGACGCGGCGACCTACCGCGCCCGCATGCGCCTTGGCGGGGTGCGGGTGCAGGCGGTGCCCAACTGCGTGCCCGCCCCGGAGCTGCGCACGTGGGGCGGCGGCCCGCCCAGCATCGTCGCCGCCGGGCGGGTCACCGGGATGAAGGGGTTCGACCTGCTGCTGGAGGCGTTCGCCCGCGTGGCCGGGGACCATCCCGACTGGACGGTTCGGGTGTTCGGCCGGGGCGACGGTGTGCAGGCGCGGCGCCGCCAGATCCACGCGCTGGGGCTGGAGGACCGCGCGTTCATGATGGGGGCGCACCCGCGCATGGACGAGGTGTGGCCGCTGGCGTCGCTGTGCGCGGTGCCGTCCCGGGACGAGCCGTTCGGGATGATCCTGGTGGAGGCGATGCGGGCCGGGGTTCCGGTGGTGTCCTCGGACTGCCCGCACGGCCCGGCGGAGATCCTGCGGCACGGCGAGGACGGGCTGCTGGTGGAGAACGAGGACCCCGACGCGTTCGCCCGCGGGCTCGACCGGCTGATGGGCGACGACGCCCTGCGCGCCCGGATGGGGGCGGCGGCGCTGCGCAACTCGGCGCGGTACGCGCCCGAGTCGGTGGCGCGGATGCACGAGGCCCTCTTCTGGGACCTGGCCGGGGGCGGGCCCCGGACGGCGGCCCCCGCTCCGCGCACGGCCGCGCTCGGGTCGGACGGGGTGCTGGAGCTGCGGTTCACCACGCCGCCCGGCCTGATGGTGCTGCGCGCGGTCGGGGCGGGGGCCGCCGGCCGGGAGGAGCGCAAAGTGTGCCCGGGGGGCGCCCGGACGGTGCACGTCGACCCGCGGGACTTCCCGGAGGGCACCACGCGGTGGGACGTGCTCCGCAGCGACGGCGGGGGCGCGCCGGTGCCCGTGCCCGCCTCGCTCGTCGACCTGCGCTCCGCGCCGCACGAGCCGCGGACGGTCAAGCGGCTGGCGGTGGCGGTGCCCGAGCGCGGGCCCGGCGGGAGGCTGCGGGTCGCGGCGCGGCACGCCGACCGGTTCGCCGAGGTGGGCGAGGTGGCCGTGGCCGCCGAGCGGATCGCGGTGTCGGGGACGGTGCTCGGGTCGACCGGGCCCGACCTGGAAGCGGAGCTGGTGCTGGCCGCGCGCGGCGGCCCGGGGGCCGAGCTGCGGTTCCCGTGCCCGGTGGACGCGTCGGGGCGGTTCGGCGCCCTGGTGCCGGTCGGGGCGCTCGCCGAGGCGGGCGCGGGGCTCGTGGACGGGGGCGCGGAGGAGGACGAGGCGGTCTGGGACGTCCGTCTGCGCAACGGCCGGGGCGACCACCTGGTGGGCCGGTGCCTTCTGGGCGCGGGCGACTGGAAGCGGGCGTGCGCCTACCCGGGGACCGAGCACACCGGTGCGGACGGCACCGGGCACGGGCCGATGCGGGTCGAGCCCTACATCACCGCGGGCGGCCACCTGGCCGTGCGGACGCGCCGCGGCGGCGGGGGCGGCGCGGGGCGGGAACCGGTCCCGGACGTGTCCGTGTGCTGGCTGCCGCGGCGGTGCCGGTTCGAGGTGTCGGGGACGGTGCGCACCCTCGGGGCCGGGCCCGGGGAGGTCGGGGTGCGCCTGGTCCCGGAGCGCGGGCGGGGGGACCCGGTCGACCTCCCGGTCACGTGCGCCCGCACCCCCGCCGGGGTGCGGTTCACGGCGGCGGTCGACCTGGCGGGGCCCGGCCGCCTGCCGTTCGGCCGCTGGCGTCTGGAGGTGCACGGCCGGGGCGCCGACACGGTCCGGTCCTTCCCCGCCTACCCGGGCCCGCGGCTCCGGAAGAGGTGGTGGCGGGGCCCGGTGCCGGTGTACGCGGTGGCGGGCCCGGCGAAGGGGCGGGGGACGGTGATCGAGCACGCCCCGGTGCGCCTGCTCGCGGCCGTGCGCAGGCGCGTGTCCCACGTCCCCGTCCTCTCACGCCTGTGGAGGGGGCGCGGGTAGGGCGCCGGACGGGGCGATCACGCCGGAAATGCGTGTCATACACCGCAAAGAATAACACTGAGTAGTTACATGACTACTGAACGGACGTATGGCGTCCGTCCCGCCGGACCGGCTCCGATTGGACCGAACATGCCCGTTCTCAGCGTGATCGTCCCCGTCTACAACGTCGAGCGGTACCTCGGCGCCTGCCTCGGCTCGCTCCGCGGACAGACCCTCGGCGACCTGGAGGTCGTCGTCGTCGACGACGGCTCCCCCGACGGCAGCGCCCGCATCGCCGCCGAGCACGCCGAACGGGACCCGCGGGTGCGGCTCGTCCGCCAGGACAACGCCGGGCTCGGCGCCGCCCGCAACACCGGGATCCGGCACTCCGGCGGCGACTTCCTCGCCTTCGTCGACAGCGACGACGCCATCCCCCCGTACGCCTTCGGCGCCATGGTCGCCGGACTGCGGGAGAGCGGCTCGGACTTCGCCACCGGCAACGTCCACCGCTACAACGAGCTCGGCAGCGGCCAGTCCCCCATGCACCGGCGCACCTTCCGGCACGCCGCCGTCGGCACCCACGTCACCCGCCGGGAGAACCTGCTGACCGACCGCCTGGCCACCAACAAGGTGTGGCGGCGCGACTTCTGGGACCGGCACGGCCTCGCCTTCCCCGAAGGCGTCCTCTACGAGGACATCAGCGTCGCCATCCCCGCGCACTTCCTGGCCACGGCGGTGGACGTGCACACCGCCCCCGTCTACCTGTGGCGGGAGCGCCCCGGCGACGACCCGTCCATCACCCAGGACCGCCTGCACCCCAGGGGCCTGCGCGACCGCTACCGGGCGGTACGCGCCACCGCCGACTTCCTGGCCGGCCACGCCCACCCCCGGGACCGGATGCGCTGGGACGCCATCGCCCTCGGCAGCGACCTGCGCATCTTCCTCCAGCTCCTCGGGGACGCCGACGACGCCTTCCGCACCCTCTTCTGCGACCTGGCCGAGGAGTACATGCGACACGGCCACCCGCGCGCGCTCACCCGGCTGCCCGCCTTCGAGCGCCTCAAATGGCACTTGGTGCGCCGCCGCGACCTCGACCGGCTGCTGCACGTCCTGTCCTTCGAGCGGGACGGCGGACACCGCCGCGTCCAAGCCGTCCGGCACGGTCTGCGCTTCTACGGCGACTACCCCTTCAAGGACGACCGCCGCGCCCTCGTGCCCCGGCGCGTCTACCGCCTCGACGACGAGCTGGTGCTCCGGCAGAAGGCCGAGCGGGTCGACTGGGAGGACGGGCGGCTCGTGGTCGAGGGCCGGGTCTGCCTGAAGCACCTGCGGCCCAACCGCCGCTACCAGCAGTTCGTGCGGGCGCACGCGGTCGACACCGCCACCGGGAGGCGGCACCGGCTGCCGGTGGAGACCCTGCGCGCCGCCGAGTACCCCGCCGCGCCCGGCGACGCCGGGGCGCGCCACGACTGGGGCGGGTACCGGGTCACCGTGGACCCGCGCGCCCTGGGCGGGCGATCGGCTCCACGGGCGGGCGAATGGCGGATCGAGCTGACCGTGCTCAACCGGGGCATTGCCCGCACGGCCGCGCTCGCCCACCCCGTGGCGGGGGCGCCGCGCCGCCCCGAGACAGCCGAGGTCGGGCCCGGCCTCACGGCACGCCCGGTGTGGACCGGCGGCCTGCGCCTGGTCGTGAGCGACGGGTCCGCCGCCGTCACCGGGTACGCGCTCCGCGACGGGGACCTGGTGCTGGAGGGTGTGCTGGCCGACCCGCCGCCGGGGTCCGCCCTCCGGCTGCGCCGCCTGCCCGGAGACCGCACCCTGGAGGTGCCGTTGGAGGTCGGCGCGGACGGGCGCTTCCGCTGCCCGGTCCCGGTGGACACGCTGGCCGACGGGTTCGAGGAGCGCAGGCGCGCCCCCGGCGGACCGGCGGTCGGTGAGCGCTGGGAGATCCGGGCGGTCGCGCCCGGCACCGAACCGCGCGCGCTCACGCTGGACGGGGCCGGTGCGCACCCGCACCTGTACGGGGACCACTGCCTGGCCGTCGAGGAGGACCAGCGCGGCGACGCGCTCATCCACGTGTCCGTCCCCCAGCCGCGTCTGGAGGCGGCACGCTGGGACGGGCGCGAGCTCGTGCTCCAGGGAACCCTGCCCGGGGGCGGGGACTCCGCCGACGATCGCTCCCTGGTCGTCAAGGCCAAGGGGCGGCACGAGGAGATCGCCGTCCCCATGGCCGTGGACGGGGAGGGGTTCGAGGCGCGCATCCCGGTCGACGCGGTGCCGCATCCCCTGGGCACGCTCCCCCTGGCCTCAGGCACCTACCGGCTGTTCATGGCGGCCGACGGCGACCGCGCCCACGACGGCCCGCTCCCGCGCCTCATCCCGGTCCGCGCCGCCCCCGGGCTGCTGGGCGGGCTCCCCGCCGCGCACGACGCCCCGGAGTGCCCGGCGGTCCTCGACGCCGCCGACCGCACCGCACCGGAGCTGACCGTCGGCCCGGCCCTGCTCCCCGAAGAGCGCGGCTCCCGGGCGCAGAAGCGCCTGCGCGAGGAGGTCTACCCGGGGCTGCGGGAGCTGCGGGTGCGGTCCCAGGTCTATTTCGAGAGCTACTCGGGCAAGCAGTACTCCGACAGCCCGCGGGTGATCTCCGAGGAGCTGCGCCGCAGAGGGGCGGCCGCACCGTCGCTGTGGCTGGTCCGGGACCGCCAGGTGCGCACCCCGCCGGAGCTCCGGCCGGTCCCGCACGGGAGCCGGGAGTACTTCGAGGCGCTGGCGACCTCCGAGGTGATCGTCACCAACGCGCACCTGCCGCAGTGGTTCGACAAGCGCGAGGGGCAGCGGGTCGTGCAGACCTGGCACGGGTCGATGCTCAAGCGGATCGGGTTCGACATCGAGAACGTCCGGTTCGCCTCGCACGACGCCTCCTACCACGAGCGCCTCGCCCGCGAGGTGGGGCAGTGGGACTACCTGGTCTCGCCGAGCCCGTGGGCCACGCCCATCCTGCGCCGGGCCTTCCGCTTCGAGGGGACGGTCCTGGAGACGGGGTACCCGCGCAACGACATCTTCCACTCGCCCGAACGCGCGGAGACCGCGCGCAGGGTGCGCGGGCGCCTGGGGCTGCCCGAGGGGAAGAAGGTCGTGCTGTACGCGCCGACGTGGCGGGACGACAAGTTCTACTCGCCCGGCAAGTACAAGCTGGACCTGCGGCTGGACATCGAGCGCATGCGCGAGGCGCTGGGCGGGGAGCACGTGCTGCTGGTGCGCCGCCACCCCAACATCGTCGACCGGGTGCCGGGCGCGGGCGACGGCTTCGTCCGGGACGTGTCGGCCTACCCGGAGGTGCAGGAGCTGTTCCTGGTCACCGACGTGCTGGTGACCGACTACTCGTCGCTGATGTTCGACTTCGCCAACACCGGCCGTCCGATGCTCTTCTACACCTACGACCTGGAGGAGTACCGGGACCGGCTGCGCGGCTTCTACTTCGACTTCGAGGAGGTCGCGCCGGGGCCGCTGGTCGAGGACCAGGAGCACCTGGTGGAGGCGGTCCGCGCCGCGGACGCCGTCCGGCTGGACCACCGGGACCGGTACGAGGCGTTCGTGGACCGGTTCTGCCCCCTGGACGACGGCAAGGCGGCGGCGCGGGTGGTGGACGCGGTGTTCGGCGGGGGCGCCGCCCCGCTCCCGCCCCAGCGCACGGCCGAAGCCGACACCCCGGAGGGCGCGGATCCGAAGGACCGCTGACCCGAAGGGCCGCTGACGGGGACCGCCGTCACGGGGCCGGGACGACCTTCACCGCCAGGCGGTCCGCGCTGGAGAAGTACACCCGCACCGCGTACCTCCGCCGCTTCAGCAGGCCCAGCGGGCCCGACCGGGCCCCCGGGCGGCGCGGGCCCGGAACGACCGCCTCCGGGTGGGTGAACACCGGGGTCGTCCGCAGCACGTCGGTGTCCAGGCGGCACAGCCCCGTACGCTCGGCCCCCTCCTCCGGGACCAGCCACAGGTCCCAGACGGCCTCCCCGCCCCCGTAGCGGGACGCGAAGGCGCGCGCGGGAAGGACCGGCCGGAACCCTCCCCCGCCGGTCGGCTCCGCCGGGGCCGACACCTCGCCCGCACCGCTCTCCCGGCGCACCGCCTCCACCCGCGCCCCCGCCCCGAGCCCGGCGCCCCACAGGTCTCCACGGAGCGTGATCCGGTCCCCGCCGGTGCGCACGGAGCGGACCTCGGCATGGACCGTCCGCACACGGCTGCGCACCGCCGGGACGCCGTCCTCGGCGACGTACGGCAGCAGCGCGCGCAGCCCCGGCGCTTCGCGGGACAGCCGCGGCGCCGCCAGGTACCCGGCGGAGTCGCAGCCTCCGTCCGCGACCGCCGCCTCGACGCCGTCGGGACGGCGGACCGCGACCGTCCACTCCCCCTCCCCGGGGCCCACCTGCCGGGGAACGCGGGCCGTGCCGCCCTCGACGGGGAACACCGCCGCCTCGGCTCCGCCCCCGCCCCGGGCCCCGGTGCGCCGGTGCAGGACCACCTCCGCCCCCTCCGGCGCCCCTTCCAGGTCGATCCGCACGTCGCCCGACCCCTCCTCCACGGAGATGCGGCCGCGCACCGACCGTGCGGAGCGCCGCCGGGCCGCCTCCTCCAGCACCCTCTCGAACCGCTCGGCGCTGGGTCCCGCGCCGAACCGCTCGGCACCGGTCCGCGCCGCCTCGCCCATCTCCGCGCGGAGGCGGGAGTCGCCCAGCACCTCCCGCAGGGCACCGGCCATGGCACCGGCGTCGCCGGGCGGCACCAGCAGCCCCTCCTTGCCGGAGGTGATGATGTTGCGCGGCCCGTGGTCGCAGTCGGCGCTCACCACCGGAAGCCCCAGCGACATGGCCTCCACCAGGACGTTGCCGAACGGCTCCCGCCTGGAGGGCAGCGCGAACACCGCCCCCTTGGCCAGTTCCCAGGGCAGCCGCTCGGTCGGGCCCATGAGGTGGGCGCGGTCGTACACGCCGTGCCGCTCGATCGCCTCCCGGATCCGCCGCCGGTCGGGGCCGCCCCCGTGGATGCGCAGGCCCCACTCCGGGAACTCCGCGCTCACCTGCGCGAACGCCTCCACCAGCACGTCGAAGCCCTTGTGCGGCTTGAGCACCCCGCCGGTGACGACGAGCGGCGCCCCGGACGCCCTCGGCACGCCCCCGCCCGCCGGGGGCACGCAGTTGGGCACCACCGGCATGAAATGACCGCCGCCGGCGTCGGCCCGCGTGCGCTCGGCGGTCTCCGGAGTGAGCACGGTGACCGCGTCCATGGACCGGTAGGCCGCGTACACCTCCCGCTTCAGGTCGGGCGCGTAGGCCCACGGGTGCGAGTGCTCCTGGGCCAGGCGCAGGCGGTCCCCGCACTCGGCGCGTGCGAGCACCACGGTGATCTTCGGGTTCGAGCTGACCACGGCGTCGGCGTCGGTCTCGGCCAGGTAGCGCAGCAGGCGCAGCTCGGTCAGGCGGCTCACCTTGGGCGGGGCCTGACCGCCGTCGTCGGGGTAGACCTTCGGCCGCCGCACCGCCAGCGGGTCCTCGGCGTCGCCGGTGGGCGACTCGGGGCGCACGTCGGTCAGGTTGACCACCCGCACGCGCGCGTCCAGCGGGAACGCGGACGCGGTCTGGGCCCTGCGCAGGGCCACCACCTCCACCTCGTGCCGCGCTGCGAGCGCCCCCGCCATGTTGTGCACGGCGCTGACCACACCTCCGATGTGGTCGCGGTCCACGATGAGAAACGCGATCTTCACGGTGCCCCTCCCCCTGGGTCCTGACCGCCACCATCTCCCCAGGTCAGGCCGCCCGCCACGACCGATCCGGCGTGTCGCACCCGCGGCTACGGTTCAGTAACGCTACCCAGGGTGACAATGGCAGTGGAGTCAAGGCATTCCGAGCGTGAGGAGGCGCCATGGCCAAGAAGAAGAACGCGCGTTCCGGTACGGCGCCGCCGCCCGCCGAGACGGCCGAGAGCGAGCAGCTCTCGCGCCTGGCCGAGGCCCTCGTCAAGTACGGCGTGGGCACACGGGTGATCCGCCGGGAGCCCCCGGTGCTGAGAGTGAGCAACCCCGAGTCCGAGTACGCGGTGGAGGACGTGGGCTGCGAGCGCCGCGAGCACGGCCACGCCTTCCTCGCGTCGTTCGGCGTCCACCTGGGCACCAGCGAGAGCATCCCGCTGACCGCCCGGAAGGTCGCCTGGCTGGTGGGCGCCACGGACCGATGACCGGCGGGTCCCGGATCCGCTCCACGGGCGAGTGGCCGCGTTCCCGGCCGGGAATGACCGGGGAATGGGGGACGCGGCGCGCTCCGGGGACGGGCACCATGTCCTGATCGGGGGACGCCGGTGGCGCGCCTCGGACCCGGAGCTGCCCGAGGACGTGCGCCACCGCCTGGTGCACCACCTGATGGACGCACGGCGCGCCGTGGCCGCGGCACGCCGCGCGGGCGACCGGGAGGCCGAACGGCGGGCCCGCACCCGGGTGCATACGGCCAAGACCGGTCTGGGCGAGCGCGGCACCCCGTGGTGGGAACAGCCCCTCCCCGACCGGCGCGCCCGCTGGGAGGAGGCACTCCGCCACCTCGACCCCTGAGGCCCGCCAGCGGAACGGGAACGCCGCTGCACCACCCGCTCACCCCCTATGGCCGGTATCGCGCGTGGTCCCTTCGATGGATTGCGGCGCCCCTAGGGCGTGTTTCTCGGATCAGGTCCGTGGCGAGCGGTGTCCAGGTGCGTCCATCGCAAGGACGAAGAAGGAGTCAGCCTGGGTGT
>NZ_ANBH01000258.1 GCF_000341185.1 Nocardiopsis chromatogenes YIM 90109 | reverse complement strand
CAGTAGGGCCTGATCCGAGAAACACGCCCTAGGCCGGACCGCACTCGGTGTTCGACCGGTACCCGCCGGGCGGCCCTGTGGACGCGCGCACCGTGGAGAGCGGATGGCGGTCTCGGTTTCGCAGGTCTCCCGGATCGAGTCGGGGGACGTCTCGACACGCGACGCGCTGGACCGCTACGTGACCGCCCCGGGCGGCACGCCCTCCCTCGTCGCGGACTCCGGGGACGAACGGCTGAGGGTGGGCTGAACCGGGCCTGGGCCCCGCACATGGCCCCGCCAGTGACGCGCGCGCACGCGAAAGAGCCCCCGGCCCAGCGATTTCATCGCGGGTCGGAGGCTCTTTCTCTGAGGGTGGAGGTGGCGGGAATCGAACCCGCGTCCTTCAGCACCGCACCAGGGCTTCTCCGGGCGCAGTCCATGCTGTCGTTCT
This sequence comes from Nocardiopsis chromatogenes YIM 90109, assembly GCF_000341185.1. Classification (GTDB taxonomy): domain Bacteria; phylum Actinomycetota; class Actinomycetes; order Streptosporangiales; family Streptosporangiaceae; genus Nocardiopsis_A; species Nocardiopsis_A chromatogenes. Next base: position 21,862 of record NZ_ANBH01000258.1, on the reverse strand, counting down.
GCTCGGCTCCAGCGCTACCACGGACAGTTCGCTGACGAGCCCAGCCACGAAGGTGTCCCACCGGGGCCCCGTGGCCTGATCCCGGCGGTGAGTCCTCTTAACGATGCCGGACACTGAGCCGAGGACGGGCCCAGGCCGACAGAGTCGCTATCGCTTAGGCGGCGAGAGCGAACTCAGTGCGCTGAGAATTGGCACTTGATATTTAATGCGAATGCAGGATTAACGAGGTCACAAACGCAACCCTCGGCCCGCTTCCCCTGAAACGATCACCGAAGTCGAAACCGATCACCCCCTGTGGAGTTGTCAACGGGTCCGCAGACCCGCGCACGGGGGCCGGGGCCCCCGGGACGCCCGCTTCGGGGTGCCGGGCGGATGTCCGCCCGACGCCGTCCGCAGCGTCCCTGCGCTCCCACGCTACCGGTACAACGCGTGAGACGCCAAGCCGATTCCCTCCGTGGGCCCCGACACGCAGAAACCCTCGCGGGCGCGGACGGGATCCATCAACGCTGCCCGCGAGGGCGGCCGGCAGGGTCGGGCCGGCCTTCCTGCGGCAGAGCCACCCCCGAGATGCGGCCCTGCCTCTTGGACTGGTTCACGCAACCCCCCATTACGTCGCCCAGTCACCAGGAAGGACGCGGCCCGGACCGTCGAAGGTTGCCCCGTTCGCCGACTTTGCCGGGATTTTTCCCAGGTCAGCCGCCGACGGGCGGCTCGCCCTCGGCCGGTCCGGCCGGGCCCTCGGCACCCTCCGTGCCCGGTGTGCCCTCAGCGCCCTCGGTGCCCTCGGCGCCTCCGGGGCCCTCGCCGTCGGCGGAGCCGGAGCCCTTCTCGTCGGAGGCCGCCCCGGCCGCCGCGTCCGGCTCGCTGTACTCCGCCTCCACGTACCCCTGCGGCAGCGACTGCAGGAACGTGTTCCCCGCCACCAGCGCGTACTGGTCCCACACCTGCTGCGGGTCCACCTCGGCCACCGCGGCGAACGCCACGTGCCCCTGGTACCCGACGAACCACTGCACGACCGTCGCGTCCCCGCCGATGGACTGCTCCACCTGGGACACCTGCCCGTGCACCGGCACCGTCCCCAGGTTGGCCGGCGCCGCCTGCCCCTGCTCGACCGCGGCGCGCATCAGCCGGCGCAGCCCCTCGACCGTCGCGCCGTCCAGCTCCCGGTCGGCCTGCGAGCCCTGAGCCACGTCCTCGTCGCCGCCCACCGCCAGCCGCGGCGCGTGCCAGGTCCCGTCGGCGACCGCGCCCGCCGCCAGCGCCATGCCCAGCGGGCTCACGGTGACGTTCCGGGCGCCGGTCATCGCCCCCGCCGTGTCGGCCGCGCCGCCGTCGCCGGAGATCTCCCCGGAGTAGGTCGGCACCGACAGCCGCCAGTCCGCGCCGATCCCGAGGTCGGCCGCGGTGCGGCGCAGCTCCTCGTCGCCGACGTCCTCGGCCAGGGAGGCCATCGCCGACGTGCAGCCGTTGGCGAAGGCGCTCTGAAGGGTCTGCGGCTGGGCCCACACCCCGTTCTCGCTCTCGTTGCCGAACGTCTCGCCGCCCACGTCCGCGGTCTGCTCGCAGGCCAGAGCGCCGTCGGCGGTGGCCGCGCCGCTGCGCAGCGCCGCCCCCGCGGACACGATGCCGAAGGCCCCGCCCGGCCGGTACTCGGCGCTCAGCGCGCCGTCGTTGTCGAAGGAGTCCGGGTTGCCCGCCGCCGCCAGCACCTCGCCGGTGCGGGTGTCGACCGCCACCAGGTGGGCACGGCCCGGCATCACGTCCAGCGCGTCCTGGGCGGCCTGCTGGGCGGTGAGGTCCAGGGTGGTGGTCAGGGCGCCGCTGGCGGCCCCCGGCCACTCCTGCAGCACCCCCGTCTCCCGGCCCTCGGCGTCGAGGGTGACGACCTCGGTGGTGGCGGTCCCGGCCAGGGTGTGCTGGAAGACGTTCTGCAGGCCGCTCAGGCCGATCGTGTCGCCCGCCTGGTAGGTGCTGGCGACGCGGGAGGAGATGTTGTGCTCCGCGGTCCCGGCGACCTCGCCCACCACCGAGCGGGCGGCGCGCGGGCTCAGCGGCATGCGCTCGTCGCGGGTCTCGACCCCGGCGATCCCGCGCGCCGCGGACAGCACGCCCTCGTCCACGTCCTTGGTGCGCATCAGCACCAGCGGCTGGAACTCCTCGGGCGGGGCGGAGCGCACCCGGTCCACCATCGGCCCGGGGTCCTCCTCCAGCAGCTCGGCCAGCTCGCCGATGCCCGAGCCGTCCTCCTCCAGCTCGGCCGGGACCACCCCGAAGGCGGTCACCGCGGCCTCGCCGACCAGCGGCTCGCCGGTGCGGTCGAAGACGCGGCCGCGGTCGGGGACGTCGTAGCTGACCGCCAGCCGCTCCCCCGCCCCCAGGTCGGGGTGGATCACCGAGGGGTCCCAGGCGATCCGCCAGCCGTCGCCGCCGCGGGCCAGGTCCATGCGCCCGGTGTACTTCCACACCGGGTCGCCGATGCCCAGGTCGGCCTGGGCCTCGAACTCGGCCGTCGCGCCGTCGCCGTCCAGCTCCACCCGGCCCAGGCCGAAGCGCACCCCGGCCAGGTCGAGCTGGTCGTGGGCGCTCTCCAGGGCGGCGGCCACCTCTTCGGGGTCGCCGTCGGTCTGGCGGGCGGCGGCCTCGTACTCCCCGGCCTGCCAGTCGAGCAGGAAGGTCCGGACCGCCACGTCCGGGTAGGGCTGGGGGGCGCAGGCGGCGAGCGCGGCCGCCGCGGCCAGGCCCGTGCCTGCGCTGAGGTACCGGCGGAAGTGACGGGGGGACACCCTGGCTTGTCCTTTCACCTCGCCTTGCGGCGGCGGCTCAGGGCGCGCTCGATGTCGCGCTGCGCCTCCCGCGCGGCGATGTCCTGGCGTTTGTCGTGGCTCCGCTTACCGCGCGCCAGGGCCAGTTCGACCTTGGCCTTGCCCTCGCTGAAGTACAGCGACAGCGGGACGAGCGTGCGCCCCGGCTCCTGCGTCTTGCCGATGAGCCGGGAGATCTCGGCGCGGTGCAGCAGAAGCTTACGCGGTCGCCGGGCCGCGTGGTTGGTCCAGGTCCCGTGCGCGTACTCAGGGATGTGCACGTTCTCCAGCCACACCTCGCCGTTCTTGACGTGCGCGAAGCCGTCGGTGAGCGTGGCGCGCCCGGCCCGCAGCGACTTCACCTCGGTGCCGGTGAGCACCAGCCCCGCCTCATAGGTGTCGTCGATGTGGTAGTCGTGCCGGGCACGGCGGTTCTGCGCGATGACCTTGCGGCCCTTCTCGCGGGGCACTGGACGTCTCCTCTTTCTCCGTCGGGCCCGTGGGGTGGGCCTGGCTCGTGGCTACACCCGCAGGTAGCGCCGCAGCGTCAGGAACGACGAGACGGTGCACAGCAGGATGCCCAGCACCATCGACAGCCCGATGACGTAGGCCAGCGCCCCGGCCCCCAGCGAGACGTCGAAGGCGAACCAAGTCTCGATTCGCTTCAGCAACAGATAGCGCGCGGCCACGATGAACCCGGAGGCGATGACGCCGCCGATGAGGCCCGAGATCGCGCCCTCCAGCAGGAACGGGAGCTGGATGTAGAAGTTGGAGGCGCCCACCAGGCGCATGATGCCGGTCTCCCGGCGGCGGCTGTAGGCCGACAGCCGGATGGTGTTAGCGATCAGCAGCGCGGCGGCGGCCAGCTGCACGAAGGAGACCACCAGCGCGGCCCACTTGAGCCCGTCCAGCAGCTCGAAGAACTGGTCGAGGACCTGCTGGTCATTGTGGATGGAGTCGACGCCCGGCCGGCCCTCCACCGTCTGCACCACGGAGTCGAAGTTGTTCGGGTCGGCGAGCTGCACCCGGAAGTTGTCCGGGATGTCGCCCTCCTGTGCGGCCTCGGTCAGCGCCTGGCTCTCCGAGAAGCGTTCCTGGAACTCCTGCCACGCCTCGGCGGCGGTCACGTACTCCACATTCGTGACCTCGGGCAGTGCCTCCAGGTCGGCCTGGACCGACTCGCGGTCCTCCTTGGTGGCCGGCCCGTTCTCCTGGCAGACCTCAGAAGGAGAGACCTCGGTGCACATGTAGACCGTGACCGAGACGCGCTCGTCCCAGAACTGGCGCATGTGCGAGACCTGCTGCTGGACCAGCAGGCCGCTGCCGAACAGGGCGAGGGAGATGGCCACCGTGACGATGACGGCGATGGTCATCGTGAGGTTACGGCGCAGGCCGATCCACATCTCGGAAAGTACGAATTGTGCGCGCATGAGTGCTAAAGGTCCATCCTTGAGGGCTTCGGCAAGGCCGACGTCGGGGGCCGGGGGTCAGTAGGCCTGGCCGTAGACGCCGCGCGTCTGGTCCCGGACGACCACGCCTTCTTCGAGCTCGATGACGCGCTTGCGCATCGAGTCGACGATCGCGGCGTCGTGCGTGGCCATGACGACCGTCGTGCCGGTCCGGTTGATCCGGTCGAGCACCTTCATGATGCCGATGGAGGTGGCCGGGTCGATGTTCCCGGTCGGCTCGTCGGCCAGCAGGATCTGCGGCCGGTTGACGAACGCGCGCGCGATCGCCACGCGCTGCTGCTCGCCCCCGGAGAGCTCCTCGGGCATCCGGTCGGCCTTGCCTTCCAGGCCCACCAGCTCGACGACCTCGGGCACCACCTTGCGGATGAACCGCCGCGGCTTGCCGATGACCTCCAGGGCGAAGGCGACGTTCTCGAAGACGTTCTTGTTCGGCAGCAGCCGGAAGTCCTGGAACACGCAGCCGATGCGGCGCCGCAGGTGCGGCACCTTCCAGTTGGACAGGCGCGCCAGGTCCTTGCCCGCCACGTGGACCCTGCCCTTGCTGGGCTTCTCCTCCTTGAGGACAAGCCGGAGGAACGTCGACTTACCCGACCCCGAGGGGCCGACGAGGAAGACGAACTCCCCCTTGTCGACGTCGATGGACACGCTGTCGAGAGCGGGTCGCTTCTGGGTCGTGTAGACCTTGGTGACGTTATCGAAGTGGATCACAGGAGCATCACAAGGTTCTCGGAGATCGGGGCACCCGGGCGGAGGACGTGGTTCCGCTCAGGGAGGGTCCGGCCGCCCGGCCGGCACACGGTACCGGCCTGCGGGGCCAAACGACAGTGTAGAGGCGAACGCAACCCGGAATGTCCTTGATCGACACGGGGCCGGGGGGCGCCGGGCGCCCCTTCGGGCGCGCCGGCCTCCGCCGCCTCACACCAGAGCAGCAGAACCGAGCATATCGGAACTGTCAACCGATCATAACGGTCGCGTATCGTGCGGTGTGCGCGGCCGACACCGGCGCCGCGGGGGCGCTAGCGCGCCGAACCCCCGCCGCCGCGCCCGATCCGCGGCTATCCGCCGTTCTCCTGGCTGCGCATCCACCGGATCTCGGCGTCGATGAAGGGGTCGATGTCACCCTCCAGCACCCCGCCGGTGTTGCCGGTCTCCACGCCGGTGCGGGTGTCCTTGACGCTCTGGTAGGGGTGCAGGACGTAGTTGCGGATCTGGGTGCCCCAGCTGCTCGTGCCCTCGCCGCGCAGCTCCTGCAGCTCGGCGGCCTCCTCCTTGCGCTTGCGCTCCAGCAGCTTGGCCTGGAGCATGCCCATCGCGGTGGCCTTGTTCTGCAGCTGCGAGCGCTCGTTCTGGCAGGAGACGACGATGCCGGTGGGCTGGTGGGTGATGCGCACCGCCGAGTCGGTGGTGTTCACGCCCTGTCCGCCGGGGCCCGAGGACCGGTAGACGTCGATGCGCAGGTCGCTCTCGTCGATGTCGATGTGGTCGCTCTGCTCGACGACCGGCACCACGTCCACCCCCGCGAAGGAGGTCTGGCGCCGGTTCTGGTTGTCGAAGGGGGAGATGCGCACCAGCCGGTGGGTGCCGTGCTCGCCGCGGAGCGTGCCGTAGGCGTAGGACGCCTTCACCGCGAAGGAGGTCGACTTGATGCCGGCCTCCTCGGCGTAGGATGTCTCGTACACGTCGGTGGGGTAGCCGTGCTGCTCGGCCCAGCGCAGGTACATGCGCTGGAGCATCTGCGTCCAGTCGGCCGCGTCGACGCCGCCGGCCTGGGCGTTGATGGTCACCAGCGCCTCGCGCTCGTCGTAGGGGCCGTTGAGCAGCGTGCGCACCTCCAGCTCGCCGATGTCGGAGCGCAGCGACTCCAGCTCGCGGTCGGCCTCGGCCCGGGCGTCGGCGTCCCCCTCGGCGGCGGCCAGCTCGAACAGGACGCCGGCGTCCTCCAGGCGCTGGCGGATCGAGCCGACCTTGTTGACGATGGACTCCAGGTTGGCCAGCTTGCGGGTCACCGCCTGGGCGTGCGCCTGGTCGTTCCACAGCTCCGGGTCGGCAGACTGCTCGCGCAGCTCGGCGATCTCGGTGTTCTTGGCGTCCAGGTCGAGGACGGCTTCGACGCTCGCCATCGTGGACGCGAGTTCCTTGAGCTTCTCTGCGGGATCTAGGTCTGCCACGGTCCCAAGTCTAGGGTGTGACGGCAAAGGCCCGCGCGCGGCGATGCCGCGCGCGGGCCCTGAGGGTCCCGGTCCTAGCCGGTGCTCACTCCTCGGCCAGGGAGCGGATGGAGCGCAGCGCCACCGACAGCGTCGCCAGGTCGAAGCGCTCGGTCTCCCAGATCTCCGACATGGTGCGCCCGGCGAGCTCCACCGATTCGGCGTTCTTCTCGGCCCACTGCTCGGTCAGCCGCTCGGCCGACTCCCCCGAGGCGCCGGACAGCAGCACGTCCCGGGTCAGCTCGGCGTGCGTGGCGTACAGGTCGTCGCGGACGGCCGAGCGCGCCATGGTCGCCCAGCGGTCGTCGCGCGGCAGCGCGATGATGCGCTCGCGCAGCCGGGAGATCTGCAGCCGGTCGGCCAGGTGGAAGTAGACCTCGGCCACCTCGCGCACCGGGCGCCCGGTCCGGTCGGCGACCTCCACCAGGTCGAAGGCCGAGTAGGCGGGCACCATCCCGGCGACGCGCCCGGCCAGCTCCGGCGGCACCCCGCGGCCCTTGAGGGCGTCGCGCCGCTCCTGGAACGCGGCCAGGTCGCGCCCCTGCAGCAGCTCGGGCAGCTGCGGCACGATCACCGAGGCGCCCTCGGCGAAGAACGCGATCTCCTCGCCCAGGTCGAACCGGTTGGGCCGGTTGCGCAGCAGCCAGCGCGCGCAGCGCTCGGTGAGCTTGCGGGCCTCCAGCAGCATCTGCAGCTGGGTGTCGACGTCGATGACGTGGTCCAGGTCGTCGACCGCGTTCCACAGGTCCCGGAGCCCGAAGACCTCCATGGCCACCAGGTAGGCGCGGGCGATGTCGTCGGCGGAGGCGCCCAGCTCCTCGTCCATGCGGAAGGCGAACGTCGACCCCGACCAGTTGACCATGTCGTTCACCACCTGGTTGGTGATGATCTGGCGGGCCAGCGGGTGGTCGGGCATGGCGTCGGCGTAGCGCTCCCGCAGCGGCGTGGGGAAGTACTCCACCAGGGTGCGGCGCAGGTAGGGGTCGCCGGGCAGGTCGGACTCGCTGATCCGGTCCTTCAGGGCGATCTTGGTGTAGGCGATGAGCACCGCGAACTCGGGGGCGGTCAGCCCCTGCCCGGCCGAGCGCCGCGCCGCGATCGCCTTGTCGTCGGGCAGGAACTCCAGCTTGCGGTCGAGCCCGCCGTCGCGCTCCAGCCACCGCATGTACCGCGAGTGCACGTGCAGCATCGAGGTGGTCTGCTTGCGGGCCGCGGCCAGCAGCACGTTCTGCGCGTAGTTGTCGTCCAGCACCAGGTCGGCGACCTCGTCGGTCATCTCCATGAACAGGCGGTCGCGCTCGGCGGCCGGCAGCCGCCCGGCGCGCACCTCCCGGTCCAGCATGATCTTGATGTTCACCTCGTGGTCGGAGGTGTCCACGCCGCCGGAGTTGTCGATGAAGTCGGTGTTCACCCGGCCCCCGGCCAGGGCGAACTCGATCCGGCCGAGCTGGGTCAGGCCCAGGTTGCCGCCCTCGCCGACCACCTTGCAGCGCAGGTCGGCGCCGTTGACCCGGACCGGGTCGTTGGCCTTGTCGCCGACCTGGGCGTCGGTCTCGGCGGCCGCCTTGACGTAGGTGCCGATGCCGCCGTTCCACAGCAGGTCGACCGGGGCCGTGAGGATGTGCCGGATCAGCTCGAAGGGCGTCACGGCCCGCACGTCGCCGCGGATGTCGAGGGCCCGCCTGACCTGCGGGGTCAGCGGGATCGACTTGACGTTGCGCGGGTGCACCCCGCCGCCCTCGGAGATGAGCGAGGTGTCGTAGTCGGCCCAGGAGCTGCGCGGCAGGGCGAACAGGCGCTCGCGCTCGGCGTAGGACCGCTCGGCGTCGGGGTCGGGGTCGATGAAGATGTGCCGGTGGTCGAAGGCGGCGACCAGGCGGGTGTGCCGGGACAGCAGCATGCCGTTGCCGAACACGTCGCCGGACATGTCGCCGACGCCGACCGCGGTGAAGTCCTCGTTCTGGACGTCGGTTCCCATCTCCCGGAAGTGGTACTTGACCGACTCCCAGGCGCCGCGGGCGGTGATGCCCATGGCCTTGTGGTCGTAGCCGACCGACCCGCCGGAGGCGAAGGCGTCGCCGAGCCAGAAGCCGCGCTCCTTGGCGATGGCGTTGGCGGTGTCGGAGAAGGTCGCGGTGCCCTTGTCGGCCGCCACCACCAGGTAGGTGTCGTCGCCGTCGTGGCGCACCACCTCCCGGGGGTGCTCCACCGTGCCGTCGACGAGGTTGTCGGTGACGTCCAGCAGGCCGCTGATGAACTGCTTGTAGCAGTCCACGACCTCGGCCATGACCGCGTCGCGGTCGCCGGAGGGCAGCCGCTTGCACACGAACCCGCCCTTGGCGCCGCTGGGCACGATCACCGAGTTCTTCACCATCTGCGCCTTGACCAGGCCCAGGATCTCGGTGCGGAAGTCCTCGGGCCGGTCCGACCAGCGCAGGCCGCCGCGGGCGACGGAGCCGAAGCGCAGGTGCACGCCCTCCATGCGCGGGGAGTAGACGAACATCTCGAAGCGCGGGCGCGGCTCGGGCAGGTCGGGGATGGCCTGCGGCTCCAGCTTGTAGACGAGGTAGGGCTTGTGGGTCCCGTCCTCGCCGGTCTGGAAGTAGTTGGTGCGCAGGGTGGCGTCGATGCAGGCCCAGAAGGCGCGCAGGATGCGGTCGTGGTCGAGGCTGGCGACCTGGTCCAGCTCGCCGCGGATCTCCTCGGCGATGGCCTCGGAGCGCTCGGCCCGGCCGGAGGCGTGGCGCGGGTCGAAGCGCGACTCGAACAGCCGCACCAGCAGCTCGGCCACGTGCGTGTTGGCGGCCAGCACCCCGGCCATGTAGTCGGCGGTGAAGGTGGTGCCGGTCTGGCGCAGGTACTTGGCGTAGGCGCGCAGGATGGTGAGCTGGCGCCAGTCCAGCCCGGCGCTGACCACCAGGGTGTTGAACCGGTCGGACTCCCCGCGCCCCTCCCACAGGGCGCTGAAGGCGTCCTCGAAGAGGAACTTGAACCGGTTGTCGGGCACCTTGGCGGAGGCCCCCATGGGGGCCAGGCCGAAGTCGTAGATCCAGGCGCGTCCCTGGCCGCCGCGGGAGGCGTCGTGGGCGGCGATGCCGTAGGGGCGCTCGTCGACCACCTCGACGCCCATGTTCTCCAGCAGCGGCAGCACCTTGGACAGCGACACCGGGGCGCCGCGGCGGTAGAGCTTGAGGTGCCAGGAGCCGGAGTCGGGGTCCTTGCGGTGCAGGTTGACCGCGAACCCGCCGTCGGGCAGGTCGCGCAGGCGGGACAGGTCGTCCACGGCGGTGCGCGGGTCGGTGTCGACCTTGTACCCCTCGGGCAGGGCGTCGCCGAGCTCGCGCACGGCCCGCATGCCCTCGTCGGCGCCGTAGCGGGCCTTCAGCTCGGCCTGCAGGCCGTCGTCCCAGGAGCGGGTGGCCGCGACGACGCGCTGCTCCAGGGCGGCGTGGTCGAGCTCGGGCAGGGCGCGGCCGCGCTGGGCGCGCACCACCAGGTAGAGGCGGGCCAGGGAGGAGGAGCCGACCATGACGCTGTGGTCCATGGCCGCGCCCTGGAAGGCGTCGTTGAGGACGTCCTGGATGTCCAGGCGGACCTGGGTGTTGTACCGGTCCCGCGGCATGTACACCAGGCAGGACATGTACCGGCCGTAGGGGTCGCGGCGCAGGAACAGCTTGGCGCCGGGGCGCTCGCGCAGCCGCAGCACGCCCATGACCACGTCGTACAGGTCGTCGACCGGGGTCTGGAAGAGCTCCTCTCGGGGGAAGCCCTCCAGGATCTCCACCAGGTCCTTGCCGTCGTAGCTCTCCGGGTCGAACCCGGCGCGGTCGAGGACCTCGGCCTGCTTGCGGCGCAGCAGCGGGATCTGCTTGATGCTCGTGGTGGCGGCCTCGTGGGTGTACAGCCCCAGGAAGCGGCGCTCGCCGACGATGCGGCCCTGCCCGTCGAAGCGCTTGACGCCGACGTAGTCGAGGTACTTGGGGCGGTGCACGGTGGCCCGGGAGTTGGCCTTGGTCAGCACCAGGGCGTGCGGCTCGCGCGCCTTGGTGCGCACGGCGGCGGGCAGGGAGGCGAAGCTGCTGGAGGCGGGGGCGTCCATGCGCAGGATGCCCAGGCCGGTCCCGGCGCGCGGGCCGAGGGCGTCGTTGCCCTCCTCGTCGGCGACCAGGTCGTACTCCCGGTAGCCCATGAAGTGGAAGTTGCCGTCGGCGACCCAGCGCAGGAACGCCTCGCTCTCGGCGGCCTCGGTGGCGTCCACGCCGCCGGAGCGCATCGCGGCTGCGGAGGCGGCCAGCTCGTCGGCGAGCCCGGTGGCGCGGGCGCGCATCTTGGCCTTGTCCTCGGCCACGCCCCGCACGTCGCCCAGCACCCGCTCCAGGTCGGAGGCGACCTGCTTGAGCACGGTGGGGTCGCTCTGCCGCTCGACCTCGATGTGCATCCAGGACTCGGCGAGCGGCTCCAGGCCGTCCCCGGCGGGTTCGGGCTCCACCTCGCGCAGGTGCCCGGCCAGGTCGCGGGCCACGCTGAGCTGGGGGTGGACGACCAGGCGCACGGCGATGCCCTGGCGGTTCAGCTCCATGGTGACCGAGTCGACGAGGAAGGGGGCGTCGTCGGTGACGACCTCCACCACGGTGCGGTCCAGGTCCCAGCCGTCGTCGGCGGCGGTGGGGTTGAACACGCGCACCTTGGCGCGGCCCTGGGGGCGCTCCTGGGCGAACCGGTAGTGGGCCAGGGCCGGGGCGCACACGCCCGCGGGGGTGCGCTCCTTCAGTTCCTCGGGGTCGACGTGGCGGTAGTACAGGCGCAGGAACCGCTCGATCCGGTCCGGATCGGCGGCGCCGGATTCAGGGGACCATTGCGCGGCCGCGTCGTGGACCAGCCGGTCCTGAACGGCGTCGGTCTGCCCGGGCATGTTCGATCTCACTCCCTTGTGAGCCGTCGGGGGTCCATCATCGGGTGATGTGACTTGTGAAGTTCTGTGAAGGCCGGCGCGCCACCACCGCCCCGCGGACGGGCCGCGGGGCGGCCGCGTCCCGTTCGGGAACCTGTGCGCACAGGTGGCGGCTGCCAGGACCGGACGCCGTTGTCCGGCCTTCGCCTCGGGGACAGGCTACTCCGTTTCACACGGCACAACCCTTACCAACACCGACCTTCGTCGTTAACAGTGCGTTTCCGCCATCAAGGCCTCGATCGGCGATCGACAGGAGATCCCCGTCGATGCACACCAGCGACGCTACGCGGGCGGGGGCGGCGCGGCCAGCCCCGGGGGCGGGCTGTCCCAAGTCGGCCCCGGGCTCCGGATCGCGGTGCGGGGGCGGGCTTCACGCCCTCCTTCCTACCCGATCCCGGCCCCCGGCAGGGCCGTCACGCGGCGAACGGCCCCGACGACCGCCTGGGCGTCGGTGAGGTCCTGCAGCACCTCCCGGGCCCCGGCGGCGCGCAGCTGGGACTCGGTGGCCGAGCCGCTGAGCACGCCGATCGGGGCGGCGCGGCCGATCACCGCGGCCTCCACGTCGCGCACCGAGTCGGTGACGTAGACGGTGGAGTGCTCGGGGAACTCGGCGCCGCGGGCCTCGGCGGCCCGCATCCGGGTGAACTGGATGAGGCTGGCCTTGGGGTAGCCCTCGGAGCCGAACCCGCCCAGCGACAGGTCCAGGTGCCCGTCGAGGCCGAAGGCCTGCAGCTTGGCGACGGCGTTGGGCTTGATGGTGCCGGTGACCACGGTCTGCACGGTGTCCTCCAGCTCGCCCACGGCGGCCAGCGCCTCGGCGGCTCCGGCGGCGGCGCGGGCCCGCACCGGGAGCTGGTCGCGGCGGCGGGTGAAGCCGTCGGCCAGGGCCTGCACGAACTCGGCCAGGGGCTCCTCGCCGGGCTCGATGTCCACGTCGTTGCGGGCGAAGAACTCGAAGAAGACCTCCGAGTCGGTGCGCCCGGCGGTGGAGGCCAGGTAGACCAGCGGCGTCCCCGTGGCACGCTCGAACGCCTCCGCGTAGGCGGAGCGCGTGACCTGCGCTGCGTCGACGAGCGTGGGGTCGACGTTCCACAACACGAGGCGGCTGATGGCAGTCTCCTTGAAGCGACTTGAAGCGAAGGGCGGGGGCGACGCCCTCCATATTGCCGCAACGGCGGAACCTGGGGCCTCCCGGCGGCGTCCCACCGCCGGGAGGCCCCAGGACGGGACGCGCGGAACGGAGAGCGGGCGGGACATGGTCCACGACGGCAGGGGCAGGGACGGGCTGGTCGAACCCGGGTTCTTCCTCGGGGACGACAGCTGGGGCGGTCGGATGTCCGACCGCGCGCAGAACGACGCCATCCGCGGCCTGCGCAGTCAGCTGGACAACCAGCGCCACAGGCTCAACTCCGAGCTGCGGCACCTGCGCGGCACGCTGGAGCAGCGCATCGACCGGATGGCGGCCTCGTTCGACGCGTTCGTGGAGCTGAGCGACGTCCGCGAGCAGCTCATGCCGTTCACCGGAGCCGCGATGGCGCGGCGCCGGGTCCTGCTCATGCTCGACGGCCGGGTCCCGGACGAGCTGCACCTGGATGCCTCGGCCGCCGAAGGGGACTACTGGCTGCTGCCCGCGGCGCACGGGCTGCACGCCCTGCTCCGGGACGACCTGCGCGGGGCGCAGCGCAACTTCGCCGAGGCGGCCGACCTCGATCCGCTGCGCGCGGGGGTGTTCACCCTGTTGTCCGCGGCGGAGCGGGCCCCGGACGCGGCCCCCGCGCTGGCGGACTGGATCCTGTCGGCGGTCCTGCCCGAGCCGCCCGAGCACGCGGCCGCCCACGAGTGGGCGCTGATCCTGCTCGCGGCCGAGGGCCGGCTGGGCGACGGGGCGCGCCAGACGGTGCTGGCGGGCTGCGCGGAACTGCTCCTGGAGTCCCCCGCGGACACGGCCGTCCCGTCCGAACTGCTGGAGTTCGGGAAGGGCGGGCCCGCCGAGCGGAGACCGGCTCCGCTGTCCGCCCTCTCGGGAACCGGGCCGGTCAAGGAGGCGCTGGCGGCGGCCGACCGGCTGGCCGCCCTGCGCCGGACGGTGGAGGCGGCCGTCGCGGCCCCGTCCGGCGGCACCGGGCCGGAGGGCTCCGACGGCTCGGACGATCCCGGTGACGGCCCCGCCTCCCCCGCGCTGGACGCGGCCGGGCCGCTGCTCCGCCGCCTGGTCGAGGAGGGCAGCCCGGAGGAGGCGCCGCTGCTGTACCGGGCGGCGCAGCTCCGGGCCGTCGTGGAGAGCCGCGGCGGCGCGTCCGACGACGTCGAGCTGGAGACCTGGAAGGACCCCGAGGGCCGGACCCTGGACCTGCTGTCCGCTTCGGCGTTCTCCCCAGGGGCCGACCCGCAGGTGCGGCGCTTCGCCCTGGAGGTCTTCGCGCCCCTGGTCCTGCGGGAGGCCCGCAGCCGGGCCCAGGCCGCGCTGGCCCCGCTGCCGGACCGGTCGGCGGTCCGGGTCAACGGGGTCGAGGTCGCCGTCGGCACGGGCGGCGCCGACACGGCGGGGGCCCGGGCGGCCCAGGAGCGGGCACGCGACGCGGCGGCGGGCCAGAACGGCTCGACCCCCACCGTCGGCGCGGGCGTCGCGGGCGCCATCGCCGTCCTGTCCGCCCTGTTCGGCCTGGTCATGCAGCAGACAGGACTTCTGGTGACGGCGGTGGTCGCGCTGGCGGCGGCCGGAGGCCTGGTGCTGATGGGCAAGGAGGCGCGGAAGGACCTGGAGGCGGAGCGGACGGCCCGGACCGCCTCGGCGGAGAAGAAGCTGGAGGCGGCCGTGCGGTCGTGGGCCCGGTACCGTGCCGACGCCGAGCAGGTACAGGCCCAGGCCCGCCAGGACGCCGATGCGGTCGAGCGGATGCTCGGCGGGGGCGGGAAGACGTGACGGGAGCGGGCATGGAACCGCCCCGGACGGCCGAAGAGTGGCGCATCTTCCTTGAGGAGGTGAACGCCATGGTCCTTGAGGGCGCCGACGACGAGGGCATCGACATCCCCGCCGACCGGCGGGCCGCCGGGTGGCTGGGCTACGAGGGGGCGGACGTGGAGCGCATCGCGGCCCTGGAGGAGCGGTTGGGCACACGCCTCCCTCCGAGCCTGCGGACCTTCCTCTCGGTGACGGACGGCTGGACCCGCCTGAGCTTCTTCGTGTACGGGCTGCGGTCGACCGAGGACATCGACTGGCTCCGACGGGCCGAGCCGGGGGCCTGGGAGATCCTCCGGGGCGCCCCCGACGGCGAGGAGCCCGAACACGAGGAGGACCGGTTGATGGACCGCGCCCTGCTCGTGTCCCGCGAGGCCGACGCGCTGTACTGGCTGCTCGACCCGGGGGACGTCTCCGAAGACGGCGAATGGGCCGCCTACACCTGGGCGAGCTGGTACCCGGGCCTGAGCGACCGGCTCGCCTCCTTCGCCGCGCTGGTCGCGGAGGAAGTGGAGGATTTCGGGGACCCGGGGGCGTAAGCGGAGAACGTGCAACCGGCGCGGCCCCCGCACCGTCTGAGTGTGTGGAACCCCCCACAGCCCGAAAGGCCGCCATGGAGTTCACCGGCGATTTCGAGACGCACCTGACGCTGGACGCGCGCACCCCGAAGCAGATCACGGCGGCGTCGCGCTGGGCGCGGGGCAGCGGGCTGAAGTTCACCCACATCGAGCTGGACCGGGGGTCCTCCGCGTCGCAGCCCATGGTGACCTACCACGGCCACGGAACGCTCACCGGCGAGCTCGGCATCGCCGAGGAATGGAGCGGGCGGCTGGCGGAGGCGGGGTTCCCGGTCACCCGCACCAAGATCGAGGCGTCGCCGAACAACACGGGCGTCCCGCGCACCCGCGAGGAGGCCGCGGCCCTGCCGCCCCACTGCTACTTCGAGCACCACATCAAGCTGCTGCTGGCGCCGGACGCGGACCTCGCCGCCCTCTCCCGGCTGGTGGAGCCGCACCGGGCGCGGCTGTCGCGCAACGCGCGCCGGAGCCGCGCGGACGGGTACCAGGAGCGGTTCGTCACCCAGCGATGCTCGCGGGTGGGGCGCGCCACCGCCCTCGCCCTGTACCAGCGGCTGCTCGACGA
This sequence comes from Nocardiopsis chromatogenes YIM 90109, assembly GCF_000341185.1. GTDB lineage: Bacteria > Actinomycetota > Actinomycetes > Streptosporangiales > Streptosporangiaceae > Nocardiopsis_A > Nocardiopsis_A chromatogenes. The sequence goes on along the minus strand of NZ_ANBH01000258.1, from coordinate 6,332 downwards.
GTTGGAGGGGCACGGGCTGGGGCGGGTCTCCCCTTGGCGGAGGAAGCGGTCGGACACCCCGGTGCCGGGGATGCTCGACGCCGAGATCGAGTTCGTCGTGCACGACAGCGCCCTGGACCTGGACGCCGGGTGGATGGACGCGGCCCCGGTCACCGACCGCGCCGAGCGCGCCGAGGAGGAGGCGGACATGCGGCGCCGCTCCGGACAGCGCGACCGCTATCCCAGCACGCACATGCCGCTCACGGCCGGTCCGCACGCCAGGCAGGGGAAGGTGTTCGACCCGGCGCTGAAGCAGTTCGACCACGCGTACCGCCCCGGTGAGCCGGTCTTCGAGGACCCGCGGCTGGAGGCCGAGTGGTGGCAGATGCAGGAGTGCGCCATGGAGCACGTCCTCGCGGCGGTCTCGGGCACGCGCTGGCGGGAGCACCTGGTGCTGCGCGGCAGCATGCTGATGCCCCTGTGGGTCGGCCCGGCCGCGCGCCGCCCGCGCGACCTGGACTTCGTGGTGCTGCCCGCGGACATGGAGCCGGTCGGCGGGGACGCCGAGCGGATGGTCGAGGACATCGTGGAGGGGGTCTGCGACGGGGTTCCGGACATGCCGGGGCTCGCGTTCGACCGGGACGGGGTGACCACCGAGAGCATCTGGACCTACGAGCGGGCGGAGGGGCGGCGCGTCGTGCTGCCGTGGTCGTGGGAGGACCTTCCGCGCGGGTCGGTCCAGATCGACGTGGTCTTCCACGAGCCGCTGCCGCAGGAGCCGGTGCGGGCGGTGGTCGGCCGCGAGGAGGTGCTGGCGGCGGGCCCGGAGCTGTCGCTGGCGTGGAAGGTGCTGTGGCTGTTCACCGACATGTACCCACAGGGCAAGGACCTGTACGACGCGGTGCTGCTGGCGGAGAACTCCTCCCTTTCCCGGGAGCTGCTGGTGCGGGTCCTGGAGCCGACCATCTCCCAGGAGACGGGCGTGAGCGCGGAGTCCGTGGACGAGACCTTCCTTCGGTCGGAGTTCACGGCCACCTACATCGAGGCGGAGTGGAGGCACTTCGTCCGCGACTGCCCGTGGGTCGAGGGCACCTGCGGGGAGTGGCTGGACCGCTTCGAGGCGGCGATGGCACCGGTGTTCCGCCGGGCGTGACGGGCGCCGACGGGCAGGCCGTCCGGGCCCGACCGGACGGGGACGGCTCCGAGTGGAGATCGGCGGGCGAGCGGAGCGGGGCACCGGCCATGGCGTCGTTGCCGGACCACAGCGGCCATCCGCACGCCCATCGCTCGACAGTGCCACCGCGAGGGCCACCGCCCTTCAGCCCAGGTCCTCCCGGTCCAGGAAGTCGAGGACCGCGGCGCTGATCTCGGCAGGGCGTTCGCGCGGGGCCCAGTGGCCGCACCCGTCGATGATGCGGAGCCGGGCGTCCGGAGCCAGGTCGGCGGAGCGGCGGGCGACCTCGGGCGGGACCAAGGTGTCGTCGGCCCCGTGCACGAAGAGGGTGGGACAGGAGAGTTCAGGAAGCCGGTCGGTGAAGTCCACCTTCATCTCCCGAGGTCCGATCTCGTCCATCTGCCAGTCGCTGTAGGGGCCGACCGCCTCCCCCGCCCTGGCGCGCAGCTCCGTGAGGACGCCGTCGGTGATGTCGTCCAACTCCCGGTCCTCGACGGGCGAGGCGAACGCACCGGCGAGCGTCCGGCGCACCACACGCCGCGAGATGCCGAGCGCGGCGCCGGTCAGGCGGGGCCAGGGCGGGCGCAGCGCCCAGTAGCTCAGCCGGTGGGCGCGGACACGCCGCTGAAGCCCGCCCGGGTCGACCAGCACCAGGCGCTCCACACGGTCGGGCCGGTCCAGGGCGAAGCCCAGTGCGGCGGCACCTCCCATGGACAGACCGACCAGCGGCGCGGAGCGCAGCCCCCAGTGGTCGAGCAGCCCTTCGAGGCACTCCTGCAGCCCGCGCTGGCCGGCGCGGCCCCGCCAGCCGCGGGACCGCCCGTGGCCGGGCCAGTCGGGGGCGAGTACGCGGTGCCGACCGGCGAGGCGGGGGATCACGTGCTTCCAGCTCAGCCGCGCGTTGTCCAGCCCGCCGCCGTGCAGCAGCACCACCGGCGGACCGGAGCCCCCGGCCTCCAGGTAGTGGACCGTCCCGTGGTCCAGTTCGGCCGTACCGCTCCGCCCCGGCTCCTCGTTCATCCGCCGCTCCCGCCCCGACCGGTCTGCACAACGGTGTTCGCCACGTCGTCCGCGCCGGCCTCCCCGGCGTCCCACCGGTCGAAGACGGCGGGAAGCTCCTGCTCCAGGAAGCCGTACAGGGCGTGCAGGTCGCTCAGCCGTTCGCCGCGGGCACCCCGCCGCTCGTCACCGAGCAGGTCGAGCCCGCGTGCGGTGATCCGGCGGAACTCGGTGGCGCGCAGCGCCCGGCGGCGCAGCATCGCGCTCCACGCGCCGGGGTCGATCCGGTAGTAGTACTGCCGCTCGCCCGGACGCGATGCGCGTCGGACCAGCCCGGAGGGGGTGAGCATCCGTGTCGCGGTGCTGACCGAGCTGCGGCTGATCCGCAGGGCCGCCGCGATCTGCGCAGGGCTCTGCTCGGGGGGATCGCAGATCAGCAGCCAGCCGAGCACCCGCCCGGTGATCCGGGGGAGCCCTTCGGCCTCGAAGAACTCCGCCACCTCGTCCGCGTAGGAGGCCTCCTCGGGGGAGGCGGCGTCCTCCCTCGCCCCCCGGCCGCTCCCTGTCCCCTGCACGTCCCGCTCATCGACCATGGCACGAACATACAGTCGTTGCAGTCATGACTGCAATGACTGAATACAGGCCGGGCGGGCGGCCGCCGCCCCGAGGCCCCCGAGGCCCCTTCCGGTGCCGTGGCCACGCGGCCGCCCGGCGTCGACCGCCCTCACCCCATGTGCGGGTAGCGCCAATCCGTCGGCGGGACGAAGGACTCCTTCACCGCCCTCGGGCTCGCCCAGCGGACCAGGTTGAAGATGGATCCGGCCTTGTCGTTGGTGCCGGAGGCGCGCGCGCCGCCGAAGGGCTGCTGGCCGACGATCGACCCGGTCGGCTTGTCGTTGATGTAGAAGTTCCCGGCCGAGAAGCGCAGCGCCGCGTCCGCCTTCTCCACGGCCGCCCGGTCGCGGGCGATCACCGCGCCGGTCAGCGCGTACGGCGCGACGTCGGCCATCTGGGCGAGCACCTGCCCATAGCGGTCGTCGTCATAGACGTACACCGCCAGGATCGGGCCGAAGTACTCGGTGCGGAACACCTCGTCCTCGGGGTCGTCGCACTCCAGCACCGTCGGCTGGACGAAGTACCCCTGCGCGTCGTCGGCGCCGCCCCCGGTGAGGATGGTGATCGCGTCGGTGGCCTTGGCCCGGCGCAGCGCCTCGGCGTTCTTGGCGAACGCCCGGTCGTCGATCACCGCCCCCATGAACGTGGACAGGTCGCCGGTCACGTCCCCCATGGTCAGCGACTCGGTCTCGGACAGCAGGCCGTCGCGCATGCCCCGCCACACGCTGCGCGGGACGTACGCGCGCGAGGCCGCCGAGCACTTCTGCCCCTGGTACTCGAACGCCCCGCGGATCATGGCGGTGCGCAGCACGTCGGGGTCGGCCGAGGAGTGGGCGACGATGAAGTCCTTGCCGCCGGTCTCCCCCACGATGCGCGGGTAGGAGTGGAAGCGGTCGATGTTCTCCCCGGCGGTGCGCCACAGGTGCTTGAAGGTGCGGGTGGACCCGGTGAAGTGGATCCCCGCCAGGTCCGGCTGGGACAGCGCCACCCGGGAGACCGCCTCGCCGTTCCCGGTGACCATGTTGATCACGCCGGGCGGCATCCCCGCCTCCTCCAGCAGCCGCATCAGCCACCACGCGGCCGTCGTCTGCGTCGGCGAGGGCTTCCACACCACCACGTTGCCCATCAGCGCCGGGGCGGTGGGCAGGTTCCCGGCGATCGCGGTGAAGTTGAACGGGGTGATCGCCAGGACGAAGCCCTCCAGCGGGCGCAGCTCCTGGCGGTTCCACACGCCGCGCGGCGACAGCGGCTGCTCGGCGTACAGGCGGCGGGCGTAGTGCACATTGAACCGCCAGAAGTCGATCAGCTCGCAGGCGGCGTCGATCTCGGCCTGCTGCACCGACTTGGACTGGCCGAGCATGGTGGCGGCGTTGATCGTCGCCCGCCACGGCCCGGCGAGCAGGTCGGCGGCGCGCAGCAGCACGGCGGCGCGGTCGTCGATCGACATGGCCCGCCAGCCGGGCGCGGCCTCCCGGGCGGCGCCGACCGCGGCGCGCACGTCGTCGTCGGTGGCCTCGGGCATGCGGCCCAGGACGTGGGTGTGCCGGTGCGGCACGACGGCGGGGAGCGTGGGCCCGGCCCCCATGCGGCGCTCTCCCCCGATGGTCTGGTCGAGTTCGGCCTCGCCGCCGCTCAAGCGCACGATCTCGGCCTCCAGCAGGGCGCGCTCGGGCGTTCCCGGGGCGTGGCTCAGATTCGGCTCGTTGACGGGCTCGGGCACGCGGGTCACGGCATCCATCGTCGCCTCCAGGACGGGTCTGCCGACTGGCATACCCGGACCGGCGGCACGGGTCACGCGCCTGCCGCCTGCGTTCACCATCAGGCACATGACCGGCGAAAACAGGGCTTGAAGGTGACGCGGCGTCACGTTCTAGGCTCGGTCCATGGCTCCCGACGAGGCCGTCTACAAGGTCGGCGAACTGGCCCGGGCGTCCGGGCTCACGGTCCGGACGCTGCGCTACTACGACCGGATCGGGCTGCTGCGCCCCTCCCGCCGGACCGGTGGCGGCCACCGGGTGTACGGCGAGGCAGAGGTGCGGCGGCTCTACCGCATCCTGCTGATGCGCGGCGCGGGCCTGTCGCTCGGGGAGGCCGGGCGGGCGCTGGACGACCCCGGCTGGGACCTGCCGGGTGCGGTCCGGGGGCACCTGGCCTCCCTGGACGGGCGATTGGCCGCCGAACACCGGCTGCGGGACCGGCTGTCGGCCATGGCGGCCACGCTCGACCGTGCGGACGTGCCCACGGCGGTGGAGTTCTTCGAGGCGATGGAGGAGATGACCATGCTGGACAGCACGGTTCGGCGCCGGGTGTCGATCCTGGTGTACGACGACATCGAGGCGGTGCACGGCCACCTGGTCCGGGTGTTCGGCCTGGGCGCGGGGCCGCTGGCCCGCGACGGGGAGGGCCGGTGCGTGCACGGGGAGGTGGACGCGGGCGACGGCGTGATCTGGCTGCACCGGCGGGCCCCGGAGTTCGGGCTGGACTCCCCCAAGACCTTGGGCGCGGCCACCGGGACCACGGCGGTCATGGTGGAGTCGGTCGACGAGCACTACCGCCGCGCCGTGGCGGAGGGCGCGGAGATCGTGTACACGCCCGTGGACCAGCCCTACGGGTACCGCGAGTACTCCGCCCGCGACCCGGAGGGCGGCCTGTGGTCCTTCATGGCGCCGCTGGGCTGAGGCCGGGGCGGGCGGGGCCCTGGCCTCCTACTCCACCAGGTACTTCAACTCCTGCACGGCGTACCACATCAGGTCGTGGTCGTCCTGGTGCCCGGCGTCGGGGTCGGCGACGGCGCGGGCGATGCCCTCTTCGGCCCCCGCGTCGTCCACGTGCGCGGACGCGAGCCTCTTGTAGGGCACCGACCCGTCGACCCGCACCGCCGCGGGGCCGCCCAGGTCGGCGTCCTCGGTGATGGCGGCCTCGGGCATGTCGGCGGCCAGCACCACACGCCGCCGGGGCGCGCCGGGGTCGGCGGCGAGCAGGCGCAGGGAGGCGTCGGCCGCGCTGAGCATGGCCTCGTACTCCAGCTCCTCGTCGTCGCCCCCGGTGGCCCGCAGGGCGCCGGTGGCGGCGAACGCGGTNCCCCCCCGCCCCGCCCCTCGGCCAGGATCTCGGCGAGGGCGGGCAGGGTGCAGGGCAGGTAGATGCGCATGGTACGAGTCTGCCAAAGCCCGCCCCCCGGGCAGGCCAGGGACGGGCCGGGTTGTGGACGGCGCCCGGTCGTGCCGCTCGCAGCGGGGCGCGACCCGTCACCGCCCCTCATCCGGCCGCCTTGGCCGACCTTGCCCTCTGCCCGTCGATCCTGGTGGGCTTCCTCTCGGCATGGAGCTGGGAGACGCGCTGATGCGAGATGCCGAGCACGCGGGCCGCATCGCGCTGCGAAGCGCCCTGGGCCATGAGGGCCTCAATGGCCGCACTCATGCCGCGCCGGCTCGTCGGCGCCCGCCGTGATCTCCAGTTCGACCTCGACCTCCTCGATCGGAACGTCGAGGACGCCCGCGATCGCATCACGCGCCATCTCCCTCGCGTCGTCGAGATCCCGCCCGAAGGTATGGACACGAAGGTC
>NZ_ANBH01000257.1 GCF_000341185.1 Nocardiopsis chromatogenes YIM 90109 | reverse complement strand
GAAACCCCGGGGAGCCAATGGCGGCCGTCCTTCTCGCACGGGGCCCGGTAGGTCTTCACCGGTCCTCGACCTCCTTGATGATCCGGCGGGCAGTCGGTTCCGCGATGTCGGCACGGCGGGGGACGGCGTACCGGAAGCCGTTGACGCTGTAGATGCCATGCCGACCGCCGTGCCGCACGAACACCAGCGTCGCCCCCTTGTCCGCCGCCGCCTTGCGCAGTGCCCCAGTAGCTTCCGCCGCTTCAGGCATGTCTATGTTCCTGGGCAGGATGCGGCTAGCGAAAGAGACAACTCCATCGTCCACGCCATGGAGATGTCGGACATCTCCCCTGACACCTTCCCGATGGGAGCGGATCAGCTGCGGGCCGTGAGCACGCCCGAAACGGCTGCGGCACTATCGGGACCGGCCTTCTGCGCCCGGGCCCCGGGCCGGTGCAGGCACACCCGGCCCGGGGCTCGGGCGTGGTCAGGTCCTCGCCGGGTGGAGTTCGGCGCCGAAGGCCTCGGCGAGGAGGGTCCGGGTCGTGGCGGGGTCGGTGTGCAGGATGCCGGTCATCCCCAGCTCGATCGCGGCCGCCACGTTGTGCTCCAGGTCGTCGATGAACACGCACTCCTGCGGCCTCAGGCCGCCGCGTTCGGCGGCCATGCGGAAGATTTCCGGCTCAGGCTTGCGCATGCCCACCTCGCCCGAGATCACCACCGCGTCGAAGACCTCGGCGAACCGCTCGCGCGGGTAGCCGTTGCCCCACGAGTTCGACAGCAGCGCGGTGCGCACGCCCCGGTCGCGCGCCAGGCCCAGCACCTCGTACATCTCCTCCACGGGGTGGAACGCGGAGAACATCCGGGAGATGAGCCCTTCCGCGGGGACCGGGCCGCCGTCCACCAGGCGCAGTTCGGCGGCGAGCCGACGCTCGAACTCGGGGACGGGGATCTCCCCGCGCTCCAAGGCGTGGATGGCGTTGCCGCCGCCGTCGGTCTCCCGCAGTCCGGCGAACCACTCCCGCATGACGGCGCGGTAGTGGTCGCGGTCGATGCGGTCGGCCTCCAGCCATGCGTCGATGGTGGGGCCCAGCGGGTCGGTGAGCACCCCGCCCCAGTCGGTGATGATGCCGCGCAGTGCGTGGGGCATGCGATCGCCTCCTCCGCCCCGGGGGTCTGCGGTACCGGGGGACCGGCATTCTTCCCCGCCGACCGCCCGCGAACCCTTCCGGCACCCCGGAAAGGCCCCGGAAGGGGCGCAGGAGGGGGACAGGAGGGCCCCGGGGAAATCATCCGCCACCGGAAGATACCGACCGGTCGGTGAAGTGGCATACTCGACACCATGGACTTCGGACTCAGCCCCAAGGCCCGCGACCACCTGACCCGCCTCGAAGAGTTCATGGACGCCTGCGTCTACCCCGCCGAGCCCGAGTACCGGCGCTGGCGCGCCGAGGCCGGGCCCGACGACCACCGCCTCCCCCCGGTCATGGAGGAGCTCAAGGCCGAGGCGCGCAAGCGCGGCCTGTGGAACCTCTTCCTGCCCGACGTCGGCGGGCTGAGCGTCTCCGAGTACGCCCCGCTCGCCGAGGTGACCGGCCGCTCCCCCCTCGCCCCGCAGGCCCTCAACTGCTCGGCGCCCGACACCGGGAACATGGAGGTGCTGCACATGTTCGGCACCCCCGAGCAGAAGGAGCGGTGGCTGGAGCCGCTGCTGGAGGGCCGGATCCGCTCCGCCTTCGCGATGACCGAGCCCGACGTGGCCTCCTCCGACGCCACCAACATCGCCACGTCGATCGTGCGCGACGGCGACTCCTACGTGGTCAACGGCCGCAAGTGGTGGATCAGCGGCGCCGCCGACCCGCGCTGCGCGGTCTTCATCCTCATGGGCAAGACCGACCCGGACGGCCCGGTGCACCGGCAGCAGTCCATGATCCTGGTGCCCCGGGACACCCCGGGCGTGGAGATCGTGCGCGCGCTCCCGGTCTTCGGCTACCAGGACCAGGAGGGCCACTGCGAGATCCGCTTCACCGACGTGCGGGTCCCCGCGGAGAACCTCATCTCCGGCGAGGGCGACGGCTTCATGATCGCCCAGGCCCGGCTCGGCCCCGGCCGCGTCCACCACTGCATGCGGGCGCTGGGCGTGGCCGAGCGCGCGCTGGAGCTGATGGTGGACCGCGCGAAGAACCGCGTGGCCTTCGGCGCCCCGCTGGCCGACCAGGGCGTGGTGCAGCAGCAGATCGCCGAGTCCCGGCTGGCCATCGACCAGGCGCGGCTACTGGTCATGAAGACCGCCTGGCTGATCGACGAGTACGGCGCCAAGGAGGCCCGCAACGAGATCGCGGCCATCAAGGTCGCCGCGCCCCGCGCCGCTCTGGAGACCGTCGACCGCGCCATCCAGGTGCACGGCGGCGCCGGTGTGAGCGACGACGTCCCGCTGGCGCTGATGTACGCGCACACCAGGGCGATGCGCATCTTCGACGGCCCCGACGAGGTCCACCTGCGCTCGCTGGCCAAGCGGGAGCTGAAGAAGCGGTCCTGAGCCCCGCCGATCCCGGGGACGGGGCGCGCTCAGTACGACAGGCCGTCGCCGTACTCCATCCCCGTCTCCGGGATCGGGACGGGCAGCTTCCCCTTCGGGCCCACCTCTCCGGCGATGGCGCGCGCCGCCGCCGTGCGGGACACCGGGACCGACGAGTACACCGCCAGGTAGGCGTCGACGCCCTCAAGCGCCTGCAGGTCGTACGGCGTCCCCTGGGCCACCACGGCCACCGGGGCTCCCCCGGACGCCGCCTGCTCGACGGCACGGCGCTGCTCGGCGTCGCCGCGCGCCCCGTCCGTGCCGACCACCACCAGGTCGGCGCCGGACGCCGTGCCGGTGGTCCGCACGCCCAGGTCCTCCAGCGCCGCCGAGATCTCCTCGGCTCCGACGCCCTGCACGGCGACCTGGGCCCCCTCGCCCACCGGCAGCGCGCCGCCCTCGTTGCGCAGCAGCGTCACCGACGCGTCGGCCAGGTCCTGGGCGGCCTGGGCGGTCTCGTCCGAGGAGAAGACCTCCTCGGCCCCGTCCGGGTCGACCGGCTCGGCGTCGAGGATGCCGCGCTTGGCCTTGAGCTCAAGGATTCGGCGCACGGACTCGTCCAGCCGGTCCTCACCGATCCTGCCCTCCTCCACCGCCGAGCGGACCGCGGTGAACGCCGCCTGCGGGTCCGGCGGCATCAGCAGCTGGTCGGCCCCGGCCTCCACCGCCCGGACCGCCACCTCCCCGTCGTCGTGGGTCTGGCGCACGCCCTCCATGTTCAGGGCGTCGGTGGTGACCACCCCGTCGTATCCCAGCTCGTCGCGGAGCACCCCGTCGATCACCTGCGGCGAGAGGGTGGCCGGTTCGCCCGAGTCGTCGAGCGCGGGCATGACCACGTGCGCCGTCATGATCGCGTCGACCCCGGCCTCCACCGCGTCGGCGAAGGGCGGCAGGTCGTCGCGCTCCCAGTCGGCCCGGTCCTTGTCGATGACGGGCAGCCCCGTGTGGCTGTCGGTGCCGGTGTCGCCGTGCCCGGGGAAGTGCTTGACCACGGGCACCACGCCGCCGTCGGCGAACGCCCCGGCCTCGGCGGCCGCCATCTCCCCCACCAGCCCCGGGTCGGCCCCGAACGAGCGGATGCCGATCACCGGGTTGTCGGCGTCGGTGTTCACGTCGGCGACCGGCGCGTAGTCGAGGTTGATCCCCACCGCCGCCAGCTCGGCGGCGGTCGCCGAGGCCAGGGCCTGCGCCTGCCCGGTGTCCCGGGTCGCGCCGACCGCCATGGCGTCGGGGAAGCGGGTGCCCTCCTCCAGCCGGGCCACCATGCCCTGCTCCTGGTCGACGCCGATCATCAGGGGCACACCGGCCCCCTCCTCGGCGGCCGTCTCCTGCAGTCCGTTGGAGAGCGCCGCGATCTCGGCCCCCGAGCCCAGGTTCTCGGGGAAGTAGATGAGCCCGCCCGGCCGGTAGTCGGCGAGGGACTGGGCGTTCTCCTCCGGGGTGGTGCCCGCGACGGTGAGCACGAACAGCTGCCCCACCTTGTCGTCCAGGGACATCTCCCCCAGGACGGCCTCGGCCCGCTCGGCCGCCTCGGCGTCGGTGGCCGGGGGCGCCGAGCCGCCGCCCTCAGCGCCTCCGGGCCCGCCGGACCCGGACGTGCAGGCGGTGGTGAACAGCAGCAGGCCCGCACCGAGCGGCGCGAGGCGGCGGAGCGCGGACATGGCGTCTCTCCGGCGTGGTCGACGGGAACGGTCGGCGGGGGACGTGCGGGCCGGGGACGTGGCATGGGCCCGCGGATGGACTGTACCGCCGCCGCCGGCCCGCACCGCCCCCGCTCCGGCGCGTCACCCGGTCGGCGGCACCGTCCGGGCGTAGTGCTCGGCGATCTCGTCGCTGGTGGCCAGCCACACCCCGGGGTGGTTCGCGACGTACTCCAGGGCCTGGTCGAGGTAGGTATGCCGGAAGGCCTGGCCGATGACGAACGGGTGCAGCGCCAGCGCCATGACGCGCCCGCCGTCGGCGGCGTCCTCGTAGAGCTGGTCCAGCTGGTCCCTGACGATCCGGACGAATTCCGGTCCGCTCAGGCTCTTGCCGAGGAACAGGCCGATGTCGTTGAGCTCCACGGAGTAGGGCACGCTCAGCATCCCCGGCACCTTGAGCCGGTAGGGCTGGTCGTCGTTGGTCCAGTCGAGGACGTACTCCAGGCCCAGCTCGGCGAGGAGCTCCGGGGTGCGGAAGGACTCGGTGAGCGCCGGCCCCATCCACCCGCGGGGCCGCCGCCCGGCGGCCTTCTCGATGGTGCCGACGACCTCGGTGAGGTAGGCCCGTTCCTCGTCGGGCTCCACCTCCTGCTGGAGGACGGCGTTGTTCTTGCCGTGGGCGAGCCACGCCCAGTCGCGCTCCCGCCCCGCCTCGATGATCTGCGGGTAGTGCGCGGCGACGTCGGAGTTGAGCAGCGCGCTGGCGCGGATGCCGTGCCGGTCGAGCGCGCCGAGCAGGCGCCAGAACCCCACTCTGGGGCCGTAGTCGCGCCAGCCGTAGTTCAGCGGGTCGGGCACCAGGTGGGAGGTCCCCGGGAAGGTGCTGGTCGAAGGGGCGTCGACCGGGTAGTGCTCGATGTTCAGCCCGACGTAGAAGGCCACCCGGGCGCCGCCGGGCCAGTGGAGCGGCTCCCGCTCGGTGATGGGGCTGTAGTCGAAGAGCTGCTGGTCCATCTCGGATCCCCCTCGCATAGGGCGTTGCGGCTTTCGGGGGCTATGCTCGAACACTCACACATGTGTGAAGGTCAAGCGGGCGGGGGGCCATGCGTATCGGAGAGCTGTCGCGGCGCACCGGCACCTCGCGCCGACTGCTGCGGTACTACGAGGAGCAGGGGCTGATCGCCGCCGATCGCGCCCCCAACGGCTACCGCGAGTACGACGAGCGCTTCGTCGACCGGGTCCTGCAGATCCGGGGGCTGCTCGGCGCGGGGCTGCCGACCAGGATCATCCGGCAGATCCTTCCGTGCCTCGACAAGCCGCGGACCATCTACTTCCCCGACGCCACACCGGAGATGCTCGCGACCCTGCGCCGCGAACGGGACCGGATGACCGAGCGGATCGGCTTTTTGACCCGCAACCGGGACGCGATCGACGCCTACCTCGACGCGGTGCTCGCCTACGGCGGGGGAGACGGCGCCGGGGACGGCTCCCCCGCCGACGGGCTCAGCCGAGAGGCTGGGCCAGGGCGACGATGACGCCCTCGGGGCCGGTCATGTAGCAGAGCCGGTAGGCGTCCTCGAAGTCGGCGATCTCGCCGACGAGCTCGCCGCCGTGGCGGCGCAGGCGCTCCACGGTGTCCTCGATGTCGTCGACGGCGAACATGACGGTGCGGATCCCCATCGCGTTCGGCTGCGCGGGCCCCGGGTCGGGGACGACCGCCTCCGGCCGGCGGTACCTCGCCAGTTCGATCTTGCCGCCGCCGTCCGGGGTCCGCAGCATGGTGATCTCCGACCGCATGCCCTCGATCCCGACGACGCGGCCCGCCCAGTCCGCGTCGATGGGCATCGACCCCTCGACCTCCATGCCCAGTTCGACGAAGAACGCCGTGGCCGCCTCAAGGTCGCCGACGACGATGCTGACGTGGTCCATCCTCTGAATCGCCATGAGGCGACCGTAGAGGGCGCCTACGACGTTCCTCCGGGAGGACACGTGACACGTCTTTCCGGGGAACACACGGGGCCGCCCACCGGTTCGGTGGGCGGCCCCGATCGCCGGTCCGGCACCGCCGGATCCGGGACGGCCTCCTACAGGCCCAGCTCGGCCACGCCGGGCAGGGCCTCGCGGGCCGCGCGCTTGGCCTCGTCGGCGCCCGGGGCGTCCAGGGCGGCGTTCGCGGCCGCCCTGCACTCCTCCAGGGTCGCGCGGCTCAGCGCCGCACGGACCAGCGGAAGCGCGGACGCCCCCATCGACAGGGTGGTCACCCCGGCGCCCACCAGAACGCACGCCAACAGCGGGTCGGCGGCGGCCTCCCCGCACACCCCGCACGGGCGGTCCGCCGCGGCGGCCGCGCGCGCCGTGGCCGCGATCAGCTCCAGCACCCCCGGCTGCCAGGGGTCCTGGAACCGGCCCAGCCCGCCCGCCTCGCGGTCGGCCGCGCAGGCGTACTGGGTCAGGTCGTTGGTGCCGATGCTGAAGAAGTCCGAGCTGCGGGCCAGGTGGCGCGCGCCCAGCGCGGCCGCCGGGACCTCCACCATGACGCCCGCGTGCTCGATCCCGGCCTCCCGCGCGCGCTCGGCGAACCAGGCGGCGTCCTCGGCGTCGGTCACCATCGGCGCCATCACGTTGAGCACCGCCGAGGCGCCGCTCGCCGCCTCGGCCAGCGCAGAGAGCTGGGAGGTGAGCATCTCCGGGTGGCGGCGCATCATCCGCAGGCCGCGCACCCCCAGGGCCGGGTTGGGCTCCTCCCCCGGCGGCGGCAGGAACGCCAGCGGCTTGTCCGCCCCGGCGTCCAGGGTGCGCACCACGACCTTGCTCCCGGCCCCGAACGCGTCCAGCACGGTCCGGTAGGCCTCCACCTGCTCCTCGTGGCCGGGGGCCTCGCCCCGGTCCAGGAACAGGAACTCGGTCCGGTACAGGCCCACCCCTTCGGCGCCGTTCTCCAGCGCCGCCGGGAGGTCCTTGGGCCCGCCGATGTTGGCCAGCAGCGGCACCCGGTGGCCGTCGGCGGTGGCGCCGGGCCCGCCGCTGCCCGCCGCCGCGGCCTCGCGGGCCGCCTGGCGGGCGGTGGCGCGCTCGACCTGCTCGGCGGTGGGGTCGGCGACGACCACGCCGCCGGTCCCGTCGACGAGCAGCTCGGTGCCGTCGGCGATGCGGTCGGCCGCCTCGCCCGCGACCACGGCGGGCAGCCCGAGGGAGCGGGCCAGGATCGCCGAGTGGCTGGTGGGCCCGCCCTCGCGGGTGACGAAGGCCAGCACCCGGGACGGGTCGAGGGTGGCGGTGTCGGCCGGTGCCAGGTCGGCGGCGACCAGCACGAACGGGGTGTCGGACTCGGGCACCCCGGGGACCGGCACGCCCATCAGCCGGGCGACGATGCGGTCGCGCACGTCGTCCAGGTCGGCCACCCGGGCGGCCATGTACTCCCCGGCCGAGGCGAGCATGTCCCGGTACACGGCGAAGGCGTCGGCGACCGCGCGGGCGGCGGCCGTTCCCTCGCCGACGCGGCGGCGCACGTCGTCGGCCAGGGCCGGGTCGCGCGCCATCAGCGCCTGGGCCGACAGCACCTCCTGGGCCTGCCCTCCGGCGCGCTCACCGCGCGCGGACAGGTCCTGCGCGGTGGCCTCCATCGCCTCCAGCGCGTGGGCCGCCTCGGCCCCGGCGTCGCCCTCGTAGCCGCCCGCGGGCGGCTCGGGCACCGTGCGGGCCAGGCGCAGCGCCGGGCCGTGCCCCACGCCGGGGCTGACCCCGGTCCCCTCCAGCACCTCGCCTGCGGACCGCCCCATCAGGCGGCACCGGCGATCTCGGCCAACCTGTCGAGCACCGTGTCGGCGTCCTCGCCGTCCACGCGGATGGTGATCTCGTCACCGTGCCGCACGTCCAGGCCCATCACGGCCAGGATGCTCTTGGCGGAGACGGGCGCGCCGTCCCCCTTGGCGACGGTCGCCTCCCCGGACGCCTTCGAGGCGGCCTCGACGAACATCGCCGCGGGACGGGCGTGCAGCCCGACCTCGGATTCGACTTTCACGCGGCGCTCTGCCACAGCTGGCTCCTCTGTTTCCTCATGCCTTGGCTCGGCCGGTCCCGGCGGGCGGGGGCCAGCCCACTTCGGTCAGGTGGTCGACCACCAGGTCGGCACCGGACAGTGTCTCGCGGGCGTGTGTGGTGGTGATCCCCACCACGCCCATCCCGGCCCTGCGGCCGGCCTCCACCCCGGCGGGGGTGTCCTCGAAGACGGTGATCCGCTCGGGCGGCACCCCCAGGATGCGCGCCCCGGCGAGGTAGCCCTCCGGGTCGGGCTTGCCCGCGGCCACGTCGGCGGCGGTGACCAGGCCGGTGAACAGCTCGTCGATCCCGGCCATGGCCAGCGCGGTCCGCGCCCACTCGCGCCCGGCGGAGGTCACCAGGGCGACCGGCACGCCGCGGGCGTGCACGGACTGCACGAACTTCACCGACTCGGGCAGCACCTCCACCGGCGGCAGGTCCGGCGCGGAGCCGATGCGCTGCAGCTCGACCAGGAGCACGTCCCAGGACACCCCGGGGAACAGGGAGGGGTCCTCGGCGATGACGTCGGGCCCGCGCCGCCCCATGAAGCGGTGCAGCACCTCCCGGTCGTAGGGCCGGTTGTGCGCCTGGAGCAGGCGCGCCCAGACCTCCATGGACCGCGGTTCGCTGTTGACCAGCGTGCCGTCCAGGTCGAACAGGGCCCCGCGCCCGGCGGCGCCCTCCGCGCTCACCGCCATGCGAACAGCACGGTGGCCCCGGCCTCGACCGCGCCGGACTCCACCGTGTCCAGCACCGTGTCCTTGGGGGCGTCCAGGGCGACGACGGGCACCGCCGGGGAGCGGCCGCCCTGCTCGACGCCGGCGGGGTCCCAGCGCACCAGCGGGGCGCCGGCCTCGACCGCGTCGCCCTCGGCGGCCAGGGTCTCGAACCCCTCCCCCTTGAGGTCGACGGTGTCGATCCCCAGGTGGACCAGGACGCCCTTGCCGTCGGCGCCCGCGATCACGAAGGCGTGCGGGTGCAGCTTGACGACGGTCCCGGCGATGGGCGCCACCGCGGCCTGCGGGGCGCGCTCCGGGTCGATCGCGGTGCCGGGGCCGACCATCCCCTGGGAGAAGACGGGGTCGGGGACGCCGGCCAGGCCGGTGGCGGTCCCCGGTACGGGCGAGAGGACTTCGAGCATGGTGGGCACCTCCCGGTGCGGGGCGCGGGCCGGGTGTGCGGCCCGCGCCGGGTGCGGATGTCAGTCGAGGATGTCGTTGATGTCGTCGGTGAGCGCGTCGGCCTCCGGGCCGACCACCACCTGCACGACCTTGCCCTGGGAGAGGACGCCGTGGGCGCCGGCCGCCTTCAGGGCCGCCTCGTCCACCTTGGACGGGTCCTCCACCTCGGTGCGCAGGCGCGTGATGCACGCCTCGATCTCGGTGATGTTGTCGGCGCCGCCGAGCCCGGCGACGATCGCGGCTGCCTTGTCGGCCATTGTGGTTCCTTGCCTTCTTCGAGGTTCCGGCGGGCCGCCCGCGCCCGCGGGCGGTCGGGGACCGGCGCGACCTGCCGGTCCAAGCAGAGCTTAAGCCCGCGCGGCGTGCGGGCCGAAGTCCCCGGACCCGGTCCGCCCGCCGCCCGGGCGTCAGGAGGTCTGGGTGACCTTGCCCAGGCCGCGGGGCGCGTCCGGGTTGTAGCCCAGGCGGCGGGCGAGCCGCTCGGTGAGCAGCTGGGCCGGGACGATCAGCCCGATGGGGGCGGTCCACTCGGGCATGTCGGGCCCGGGCAGGGCCAAGTCGCAGGCGGAGGCCAGGGTGGAGCCGCCGCCGATGCCGTAGACCGGGGCCCCGGCCGAGGAGACCCGCTCGGCGAGGGCGGCGGTGCCCGGCAGGGTCGGCCCGGAGTCGGCCGCCACCAGGATCGCGGGGGTGTCCCGGTCGACCACGGCGATGGGGCCGTGCAGCAGGTCGGCGTAGGACAGGCCCATGGCGTGCAGGTAGCAGGCCTCCTTGAGCTTGAGGGCGGCCTCCAGCGCGGTGGAGAAGGCCATGCCGCGCCCGGAGATGACCGCGCCCTGCACCGGCGCCAGCCGCTCGGCCAGCTCGTCGGCCCCGTCGCCGGGGGCGGCCAGCAGCTCCTCGATGGCGTCCGGGACGGCGTTCAGCTCGCCGGGGTCCAGGTCGGCGCCCAGTCCCAGGGCGAGCACGGCCAGCGCGGCGAGCTGGGTGGTGTAGGTCTTGGTGGCGGGCACCGCCAGCTCGTCCCCGGCCCGGGTGACCAGCGCCAGGTCGGCGGCCTCGGCCAGCGGCGAGCCCTGGCCGTTGGTGACGGCGACGGTGCGGGCGCCGCAGTCGGCGGCCCAGGCCATGGTGTCGACGATCTCCTCGGTGCGGCCGGACTGGGAGATCGCCACGGCGAGCACCCCGTCCAGGTCGACCTTGGAGCCGTAGGTGGTGGCGATGGACGGCGAGGCCAGGGTGGCCAGCCGCCCGGCGTGCGCCTGCAGCAGGTAGGAGCCGTACACCGCGGCGTTGTCGGAGGACCCGCGGGCGATGAACAGCACCTGCCGGGTGGCGCGGCCCAGGTCGCCCAGGGCCCCGGTGAGCGGCGTCAGGTCGTCCAGGGTGCGGCGCAGCGCAGCGGGCTGCTCGGCGATCTCGGAGCGCATCACGCTCGTCGTCGTGGTCATCAGGCATCTTCCCCATCGCTGGTGCCGCCGGGAGGCGCCGGCGCCCGTGTTAATCGCTGATCGGCCGGGAACGGATCGGCACATCGACGATGTACTCTGGTCTAGTCCGGCCTATACCAGTCATACCAGAACGTCCCACCAGCGAACAGGCGAGACGATCATGATCGACCCCACGAGCCCGGTGCCCAAGTACGCGCAGCTCCGGGACCTGCTGCTGGACTGGATCGACGAACACGGGCTCGCCGTCGACGACCCGATCCCCTCCGAGCGCGAGCTCGGCGGCCGCTACGGGCTCTCCCGGATGACCGTCCGCCAGACCGTGGACGTGATGGTCTCCGAGGGCAAGCTCTACCGGGTGCCGGGCAAGGGCACCTTCGTGGCCCGCCCCAAGATCGCCATGCCCCTCGAGCTGGCCTCGTTCACCGAGGATATGCGGGCACGCGGGTTCACACCCGGATCCCGCGACCTGGCGCGCCGCACCTCCCCGGCCTCCGCGCACACCGCGCGGCTGCTCGACCTGCCCCCCGGCGACCCGGTCCTGCACATCGAGCGGCTGCGCACGGCGGACGGCGAACCGATGGCGGTGGAGCGCACGACGCTGCCGCTGGCGCCGCTGCCCGGCCTGGAGCGCGTCGCCCTCGCCGACCGCTCCCTCTACCGGATCCTGGAAGAGGAGTACGGGATCCTCCTCGACTCGGGCGAGCAGACCATAGAAGCAGGGATCTGCGACCCCGCAGACGCGAAGCTGCTCGGGCTGGCCAACAACAGCCCGGTGCTGTCCATGCAGCGCCGCAGCTTCTGCAAGGGGGTCTGCATGGAGCTGGCCGTGTCCAGCTACCGCGCGGACCGCTACCAGTTGCACTCGCGTCTGGACCCGCGGCGCCCCGCCGGCGGCTGAGCCGCCGACGCCGTCCGCCGACGGCCCGTCCGCCGGGCGCGCCCCGCACACGCGCCGGCGCCGCCATCCCATCCGTCCGCACCACATGGAGGACCAGTTGAGTTCCACGAAATCCGCCGAGAGCGGCGCAGGGGCGGGATCCTCGCTCCTGGGCCTGCTCCAGCGCATCGGGCGCAGCCTGATGATGCCCATCGCCGTGCTGCCGGCGGCGGCGATCCTGCTGCGGCTGGGCCAGGGCGACATGCTCGGCTCCAACGGGCCGGAGATCGGCGGCCTGGCCGACGTCGCCGGCATGGGCTGGATGGAGCCGGTCGCCGGTGTCATCGGCGCCGCCGGCGACTCGCTCTTCCAGGCGATGCCGCTGCTGTTCGCGGTGGGCGTGGCCATCGGCTTCGCCAAGAAGGCCGACGGCTCCACCGCCCTGGCCGCCGTGGTCGGCTACATGGTCTTCGACCGGGTGACCAAGTACCTGTTCTTCAACTTCGACCCCAGCGGCGAGCTGAAGGGGTCGGTCACCACCTATAACGACGCCGGCGAGGCCGCCATCAACTGGGGCGTCAAGAACCCCACGGACGTGCTCGGCGGCATCGCGATCGGCATCCTGGCCGCGGTGCTCTGGCAGCGCTACTACCGGATCAAGCTGCCCTCCTGGCTGGGCTTCTTCGGCGGGCGCCGGTTCGTCCCGATCATCACCGCGGTCTCGGCCCTGCTGATGGCGGTCGTCTTCGGGTTCATCTGGCCCACCGTCGGCGGCTGGATCAACGACCTGGGCACCTGGATCGTGGCCTCGGGCCCGCTGGGCGCCGGCGTCTACGGCGTCGTCAACCGCCTGCTGCTGCCCTTCGGCCTGCACCACATCGTCAACTCCGTGGTGTGGTTCGTGTTCGGCAGCTACGAGAACCCGGTCACCGGCGAGGTCGTCAACGGCGAGATCAACCGCTACCTGGCCGGGGACCCGACCGCGGGCGGCTTCCTGTCCGGCTTCTTCCCGGTGCTGATGTTCGGCCTGCCCGCCGCCGCCATCGCCATGTGGCGCGCCGCGCACCCCAGCCAGCGGGCCGCGGTCGGCGGCATCATGATCTCGGCGGCGCTGACCGCGTTCGTCACCGGCATCACCGAGCCGATCGAGTTCGCGTTCATCTTCATCGCCCCGGTGCTGTTCGCGGTGCACGTGGTGCTCACCGGCGTCTCGATGGCGATCCTGAACGCGCTCGACGCCCACCTGGGCTTCGGGTTCTCCGCGGGCCTGATCGACCTGCTGCTCAACTCCTTCAAGTCCAACACCACCGGGCTGGTGTGGATCCTGGGGCTGGGCGCGGTGTACTTCGTGATCTACTACGCGGTCTTCACCTTCCTGATCAAGAAGCTCAACCTGCCCACGCCGGGCCGTGAGCCGATCGAGGAGAACGCCTCCGTGGCGGCCAACCCGGACCAGCCGGGCGGCTCGGCCGCCCCGGCCGAGGGCGGGACCGCCTCGGGCGGCGGCACGGGCAAGGGCGGCGGCACCGGCTGACGCCCCTGCGCCCCGCGGAACGCGGCCGGGGCCGCCCCCGTGGAGGGGGCGGCCCCGGCCGTTCGCGTGTGCGCCCGTGCGGCTACTTGTTCTTCGGGTCGCCGTGGCACTTCTTGAACTTCTTACCCGACCCGCAGGGGCAGGGGGCGTTGCGCGGCGTCCCGGCGTAGGAGTCCTCCACCGTCTCGGTCCGCTTGTCCACCCCGCCGTCCTCGGACGGGGCCGAGTACTGCAGCCGGTCCGGGCCGCGGTCGCCGCCGAAGCCCGGGACCACGACCTCCTCGGCGGCGTCGGCGTCCTCGGCGTCCTCGGCGTCCTCGGCGTCCTCGGCCTCGGCAGCGTCGGCGGTGTCCGCCCCGGCCTCCTCCTCGGCGGCGGTGCCCACGGCCGCGGACACGGCCGCGCCGTTGGCGGCCGCGGCCGCCGCGGCGGAGGAGGCGCTGACCTCCTTCTTGCCCTTGACCTGCACCTCGACGTTGAAGATGTGGCCGACCGCCTCCTCCTTGATGGCGGCCAGCATCTCCTGGAACATGTCGTAGCCCTCCCGCTGGTACTCGATCAGCGGGTTGCGCTGGGCCATGGCGCGCAGGCCGATGCCCTCCTGGAGGTAGTCCATCTCGTACAGGTGCTCGCGCCACTTGCGGTCCATCACCTGCAGCACGATGCGCCGCTCGACCTCGCGCATCGCCTCCGCGCCCACCTCCTCCTCACGGCGGGTGTAGGCGGCGTGCGCGTCCTCGCGCACCCGCTCGGAGATCAGGTCCGCGGAGAGCGACCCCAGGCCGCCGTTCTCCTCGATGAGCTCGTCCACCGTGAAGGAGATCGGGAAGACCTGCTTGAACGCGGTCCAGAGCTTGTCCAGGTCCCAGTCGCCGGCGTCGCCCTCGGAGGTGGCCGAGCGCACGTAGCCGTCCAGCACGTCGTCGACCATCCCGGCGACCTGGTCCTGCAGGTCGGCCCCCTCCAGCACCTTGCGGCGCTCGGAGTAGATGACCTTGCGCTGCCGGTTGAGCACCTCGTCGTACTTCAGGACGTTCTTGCGGATCTCGAAGTTCTGCGCCTCGACCTGGGTCTGCGCGCTCTGGATCGCCTTGGTGACCATGCCGGAGGCGATCGGCTGGTCGTCCGGGAAGTTGGTGCGCTCCATGATCATCTCGACCCGGGCGCTGTTGAACATGCGCATCAGGTCGTCGCGCAGCGACAGGTAGAACCGGCTCTTGCCGGGGTCGCCCTGGCGTCCCGAGCGGCCGCGCAGCTGGTTGTCGATGCGCCGCGACTCGTGCCGCTCGGTGCCCAGCACGTACAGCCCGCCGGCCTCGACGACCTGCTCGTGCTCGCTGGCGACCTCCTTCTCGGCCTTCTCCAGCGCCTCCGGCCAGGCGGCCTCGTACTCCTCGGGGGTCTCCAGCGGGGTCAGGCCCCGCCCGTGCAGCTCCTCGTCGGCCATGAACTCGGCGTTGCCGCCGAGCATGATGTCGGTGCCGCGGCCGGCCATGTTGGTGGCCACGGTGACCGCGCCCAGCCGCCCGGCACGGGCCACGATCGAGGCCTCCCGCGCGTGGTTCTTGGCGTTGAGCACCTCGTGCGGCACGCCCTGGCGCTTGAGCAGCTTGGACAGCAGCTCGGACTTCTCCACGCTGGTGGTGCCCACCAGGACCGGCTGGCCCTCCTCGTGGCGCTCGGCGATGTCCTCGACGATCGCGTCGAACTTGCCCTCCTCGTGCTTGTACACGAGGTCCTTCTCGTCCGCGCGGATCATCGGCTTGTTGGTGGGGATGGGCACCACGCCGATGCCGTAGGTCTGGTGGAACTCGGCCGCCTCGGTCTCGGCGGTGCCGGTCATGCCCGAGAGCTTGTCGTAGAGGCGGAAGTAGTTCTGCAGCGTGATCTTGGCGAGCGTCTGGTTCTCGTCCTTGATCTTCACGCGCTCCTTGGCCTCGATGGCCTGGTGCATGCCCTCGTTGTAGCGGCGGCCGCGGAGCACGCGCCCGGTGAACTCGTCGACGATGAGCACCTCGCCGTCGTTGACGATGTACTCCTTGTCCTTGCGGTAGAGCTCCTTGGCCTTGATCGCGTTGTTCAGGAAGGAGACCAGCGGCGTGTTCGCGGGCTCGTAGAGGTTCTCGATGCCCAGCTGGTCCTCGACCTTGGCGACGCCGGACTCGTTGATGCCGACGGTGCGCTTCTTCTCGTCGACCTCGTAGTCCTCGTCCCGGCGCAGGCGCGGGGCGAGCTTGGCGAAGACCTCGTACCAGCGGGAGTTCTGCTGGGCCGGGCCGCTGATGATCAGCGGGGTGCGGGCCTCGTCGATGAGGATGGAGTCGACCTCGTCGACGATGGCGAAGTTGTGGCCGCGCTGCACGAGCGCGTCCATGGACAGCGCCATGTTGTCGCGCAGGTAGTCGAAGCCGAACTCGTTGTTGGTGCCGTAGGTGACGTCGGCGGCGTAGGCCGCGCGGCGCGCCTCGGGCTTCATGTCCGGGCTGATCACCCCGACCTCGAGGCCGAGCAGCTGGTAGATGCGGCCCATGTTCTCGGCGTCGCGGCGGGCCAGGTAGTCGTTGACGGTGACCACGTGCACGCCGTCGCCGGTGAGCGCGTTCAGGTACACCGGCAGGGTGGAGGTCAGGGTCTTGCCCTCACCGGTCTTCATCTCGGCGATGTTGCCGAGGTGCAGCGCGGCCCCGCCCATGATCTGGACGTCGAAGTGGCGCTGGCCGAGGGTGAGCTGGGCGGCGCGGCGGACCGTGGCGAAGGCCTCGGGGAGCAGGTCGTCGAGCTTCTCTCCGTCCTTGAGGCGCTCCCGGTACTCGTCGGTGAGCGCGCGGAGCTCGGCCTCGTTGAGGTCGGCGAAATCTTCCTCGATCGAATTGACCTGGTCCGTGAGCTTCTTGAGCTTGCGCAGGATCTTGCCTTCTCCCGCGCGGAGGACCTTGTCGAGTATGCCTGGCACTTGCTCTGCGCTCCTCAGCAGATCGGGGCCCGCGTCCGGAGGCGGGACGGTGTCCTTGACCCCCAGCCTTCCATCCTAGGCGAGCTTATTGCCTCGCCGCCCCGCCCGCGTTCCCGCGCGCACCGCGCATGGGCGCGGGCGGGTGCGGACAGGGGGGCGCCACGGGGTATATCCGTCAGGAGGGGGTGTCCGCGCAGGCCGCGGACGACGGTTCAGGGGCACGGGAAAGGGGGAGCCCGCCATGACCGATCGGCGTGAGCGCGAGGAGGCCGCCGGACGGGACGCCGGACGCTACGACGCCCGCATCCGGGGCTACCAGAGGGAAGGGGGGCGCTTCGCCCCGACCAACAGCCACCGCGGCCGGGGGCGCTCCTGGACCGGGGTCGCGCTGGTGGTGGCCGGTGCGCTGGCCGCAGCGCTGGCGATGGTGGCCGCGGCGCCGTGGCTGCTGGCCGTCGCGGCGGTGGCGGCCCTGGCCGGGCTGGCCGTGTGCGTGGCCGGGGACATCTTCACCGACGTGGTGCTGGACGACCCGCACCGGGAGTCCGAGGAGCCGCACAGCACGCCGCTGCACAAGATCAAGGAGCGGGACCGGGAGCTGGAGAGCGAGCACCGCCGGGCCGGGACCTGAGCACCGGGCCGGGGCGCGCGCAGGGGCGGCGCGCCGGGCGCGCCGCCCCTGTGCCCTGGGCGGGGGCCGGGTCAGTCCGTCAGCCGGATGACCCCGTAATTGAAGCCCTTGCGCCGGTAGACGACGCTGGGGGCGTCCTTGTCCTCGTCGTGGAACAGGTAGAAG
Organism: Nocardiopsis chromatogenes YIM 90109; assembly: GCF_000341185.1. Lineage (GTDB taxonomy): Bacteria > Actinomycetota > Actinomycetes > Streptosporangiales > Streptosporangiaceae > Nocardiopsis_A > Nocardiopsis_A chromatogenes. Next base: position 12,993 of record NZ_ANBH01000257.1, on the reverse strand, counting down.
TCGTGGCCCACGAGCTCCATCTCCATGAGGGCCTGGTCGATGCTCATGGGCTTGGCCGAGTGCGACTTCTCGCGCACGATGAGCGGGGCCTCGCCCTGGGTGTCCAGCTCGACGAACCCGTCGTCGAAGCGGGCCTCCTCACCGGAGGCCTGCGCCGGGGCGGACGGCGCGGGGACCGCGACCGCGCCCGGGGCGCCCGGTTCGGCCAGGTCGGCGGTGGCGGCCGCCACCGACACCGGGGCGCGCCGCCCCTTGCCGACCTTGCGCCGGTCGACGGCCTTGCGCAGCCGGGACTCCACCCGGTCCAGGGCGAGGTCGAGGGCGCCGTAGCGGTCGTCGGCCGAGGCCTCACTGCGGATGACCGGGCCGGTGGAGTGGATCGTCAGCTCGATGCGCTCGCTCTGGGACGCCTGACGCGGGTTGCGCTCCCGGGAGACCTCGACGTCGACGCTCATGCCCTTGCGCTCCCACTTGGAGAGCTTGGCGAGCTTGTTCTCGACGTGCTGCCGGAACTTGTCGCTGATCTCGGTACGTCGCCCCTTGACGATGATGTCCACAAGACCCCCTTGATCGCTCAGCCGCCGCCGTGCGGCGGCCAGGCCGTTGGTGCACCCCCGCCGCGCAGCGCGCACGGGGATGAGAAGGGCTCCTCCTTCCGCCCGTCGGGCCCCGCCGGGGCCGGACGGCTCGCGACTGCTCGCTATGGCTTTGCGTATACCCCGGATCGCGGCCATGATCACCCGCGCATCGTGGGGGAGAGGCCCAGTTCACGGTAGGGAACGCCACATTCGGGACAGCCGGGGCCCGCGGACGCGCCGGGCCGCGGGACGGACCGGGGAAGAGGATGCCACCCGCCCGGCCGACCTGGTCTTCGTCCCCACATCCGCCTGCTGAGGGGTCCGCCGCTTCGCGTGCGACTACTGCCCTTCTCCCGCGGCCGAGGGTCATCCGGACCCTCTGCGAGGCAGGTCTTACCTCTAAGGCGCACCGTGATCGGACGACGAAAAGTCGCCTTACGTGGGCCNTTTCCCCCTGCGCCTGGCATCGGCTAGCCGCGGTCCGCTCCGCCTTCCGGCGCAGCGCACCCCGGCGCAACCACGGACCCGGGCGGGTGCCATGTCCGAAACGCTAACCTGAGAAACGCCTCTTGTCAGGTGGAGAATTCGCCCCGGAGCTCCTGGAAACGGCCCGGATGGCCCGTCCGTCACCGGAGTGGGCCCCCGCAGGGGTGCGGGCAAAAAGTTTTTTGACGCTCAGCGGCGCTCCGCCAGGACCGCCGCCGACCGGACGCGGATGCCCGCCGCGCGCAGGGCGCGCGCCGCCTCCGCGAGGGTGGACCCGGTCGTGACCACGTCGTCGACGAGCACCGGATCGGCCGCCGTCCCGCCCGCCGCTCCCCGCCGGACCTCCAGGGCCCCGGCGAGGTTCCCCCTCCGTTCACCGCGCCCCAGTCCCACCTGGTCGGCCACCCTGCGGCGGTGGCGCAGCAGCGGCCGGTGCGCCGCCGCACGCCCCCGCCGGCACAGTTCGCGGGCGGCGTACCGGGCCAACGGGACGGTCTGGTCCCCGCCCCGGCGGCGCACACTCTGCGGGCGGGCGGGGACCGGGACCAGCAGCAGCGGACGCGGCCCCGGTGCGGACGCCGCGACGGCGGCGGCGAGCCGGACCCCCGACCGCGCGGCGAGCGCACGGGCGCCGCCGTGCTTGTAGGCGAGGAGCAGCGCCCGGTCCGCCCCGGCGTAGGGGCCGGCGGCCCAGGTGGGAGGGCAGCCGGGGCGGGGAGGGCAGCGGTGCGGGCGGGCGGCGAGGGCGTCCGCGCACTCGGGGCAGACCAGGGCGCCCGGCCGCCCGCAGGCGCGGCAGCACTCCCCCAGCGCCAGCCCGCCGAGCGCGCGGAGGAACGGCAGGAGGGACGAGGGGGACGCGGAGTACGGCATGGCCCCACCGTGCACGCACCGGGGCCGCGGCGGGGAACGGACCGCGCCCCTGTGGACGGCGCCCCGGACGGGCCCTACCCGGGGAAGACCGGGTCCGATCCCTCGGTGGCGCGCTGCCACATCACCCGGTCGGCGGTGAGCCAGAGCTGGTCGTCGTCGGCCCCGGCCAGGAGCGGCAGGTCGGGGGCGGCCGCGATGGTGCGGGCGCCGGACAGCGGGCCGACGCTGGAGGGGGCGGTTCCGCCGTCCAGCGGCACCAGGTATCCGCGGACCGCCCCGTCGCGCTGGGTGCCCAGGACGGCGAGCTGGTCCCCGCCGCGCCAGGCCACGTCGACCACCTCGCCGACGTCGCGTGCCAGGGCCATGAACCCGCCGAGGCGCACCCCTGAGTCGGAGTCCACCGACACCCGGCCCACCCACAGGCGGCCGCCGGCGTCGCCCTCCTCGGTGATGACCGCGGCGCGGGTGCCGTCCCGGGACAGCCGGAGCTGCGTCACCCTGCGGTCGGCCAGGCCGGGGACGGTGACCTCCACCGGATCGGCGCCCTCGCGCAGCATCCACACCCGTGTGGAGGGCTCGGCCTCCCCGCCGTCCCCGTCTCCGTCCCCGTTCCCGTCCTCGGAGCCGGACTCGGACTCGGACTCGGAGCCGGAGCCGGAGTCCTCGGATCCGGCGTCCGTCCGCTCCACGGCCCACAGGTTGCCGTAGCCGTCCCAGGACAGCGCGCCGATCTCCCCGCCCTCCAGGACCGGGCGGAAGGCATCGTCACCGGCGTCGGCCAGCATCACCCGGTCGTTCTCCGCGTCCACGGCCGCGAAGTGCTTCTGGTCCAGCGAGACGGCGTACCCGGCCAGCCCGCCGCCGGCCTGTCCGGGCGCCCCGGGCACGGGGGCGACCTCGGGGCTGGCGCCGTCCTCCTCGCCCTCCATGCTCCACAGGCGGCCCTCGCGCACGAAGTAGGCGTTCAGGCTGCGGTCCACCCCCGAGGGGTCGACATCGGCCCACTGCTCGGTGCCGCCCTGCAGGGACTCCTCCTCGTCCCCGGGGATGCGGCTCTCCTCGCCGCCCGCGCGCAGCACCACCTCCTGCACCTCGGGGAGCTGCTTGAGGGTCCAGGCGAGCTGGGCCTCCATGGCCGCGCGGTCGGCCGCCGAAGGGGTGCGGCCGCCGAGCTCCACCGTCACCCGGCCGCCGTCGAAGGCCACGTCCGCGGTGGCCCGGTCCGGGAACGCCGAGTCCACGGCGGGCTCCAGCCACCGGGTCGGCCCGGCGACCGCCTTCTTGGCCAGGCGGGTGGCCACGTCGTCGGAGGTCACCGGCAGGAAGACCGGGTCGGGCACCAGGGTGGAGCGGTCCCGGTTGTAGAAGTACAGGTTGAGCGGGCGGTACACCCGCTCCACGTCGCCGCGGGCCAGGATGAGCCGGTCGGGCAGGTCGGCGATGCGCCACTCGCCGTCCTCGTCGCGCTCCAGCTCGAAGTCGACGTCGATGATCTCGCCGCCGTCCCCGGCCACGTAGTGGCCGTCGGAGCCGATGGAGGCCGCCTCCGGGGTGCGCAGCCGCACCGTGGCGCTGTTCTCGTCGGCGCCCGGCCCCACGTCCAGGGAGACCGAGTCCATGCTCTCGTACACCAGCGCCGAGTCGTCCGGCGACCAGGAGGCCCTGCGGTCCGGCAGCAGGAAGCGGCGCGGGGCGGCGTGGTTGTCCTCGAAGCTGGCCATGTCCTTGAGGAAGCCCTCGACCAGCCCCACCTCGCTGACCCCCGCCTGCGGACCGGCGGGCAGCATGCGCACGTAGGAGTCGGAGGCGGCGGGCGACTCGCCGCCGCGGTCGCTCTGCGCGATGGGGCCGGCCGACGGCACGGTGGCACAGCCCCCCGCGATGAGCACCGCCAGGGCGCCCACCGCGGCTCCGGTGCGGGTCCGGGCGCGTCTCATCCGACCTCCCCCGCGGCGGGGGTCCGTCCCTGCTCGGCGGCGGGCCCCGGCTCGGCCTCGGGCGCCCCCTCCGGCGCGGGGCGGGCGGCCCGCCCCCGGCCCATGGAGCGCTCCGGCGGGACCAGCGGCAGCGGCGACCCGCGCAGCTCCTTGCCGGAGGTGCGGGGCAGGGAGAGGCGGAACTGCGACCCGGCGCCGGGCTCGCCCCAGGCCTGCAGCCACCCGCCGTGCAGCTGGGCGTCCTCCTTGGCGATCGACAGCCCCAGTCCGGTCCCCCCGGTCGTGCGGGCGCGGGCCGGGTCGGCCCGCCAGAAGCGGTCGAAACACAGGTGCTCCTCGCCCTCCTTGAGCCCGACCCCGAAGTCGCGCACGGCCACCGCGACCGCGTCCCGGTCGCAGGCGGCGGTCACCACCACGTCCCGGCCCTCGCTGTGCTCGATCGCGTTGACGGCCAGGTTGCGCAGGATGCGCGTGATGCGGCGGGAGTCCATGTCGGCGGTGCAGGGCTCGGCCGGGAGGCGGAGCACCACCTTGATGCCGCGCTTCTCGGCGATCTGCTCGGAGTCGCCCACCGCCTTGAGCACGCAGTCGCGGATGTCGACCGGCTCCACCGCCAGCGTGGCCGCCCCGGCGTCGTGCCTGCTGATCTCCAGCAGGTCGCCCAGCAGCTCCTCGAACCGCTCCAGCTGCCCCTGGAGCAGCTCCACCGACCGGTTCATCGCCGCGTCGAGCTCGTCGCGCTGCTCGTAGAGCAGGTCCCCGGCCATCCGGATGGTGGTGAGCGGGGTACGCAGCTCGTGCGAGACGTCGGAGACGAACTGGCGCTGGGACTTGGACAGCTCCTCCAGCTCCTGGATCTTCTCCTGGAGGTTCCCGGCCATCTCGTTGAAGGAGACCGCGAGCCGCGACAGGTCGTCGGTGCCGCGCACCTGCATGCGCTCGTTCAGGTCGCCCTCGGCCAGCCGCTCGGCCGACCCGGCCGCCGCCCGCACCGGGCTGACCACCTGCCGGGTGACCAGGTAGGAGATCACCCCGAGCACCAGGCTCAGCAGCGCGCCCACCACGAACAGGGTGTTCTGCACCAGGTCGAGGATGTTCTGCTCGTGCGAGAGCGGGAAGACGTAGTACAGCTCGTAGGTGTGCGACAGCGGCGCGCCCACCACCAGGCCCGGCTCGTCGGCCGCGTACTGCCGGCGGATGGTGGTGTAGGTCCAGTAGGAGGGCTCGCCGGTCCCCGAGGCCTGCACCTGCTCGCGCAGCCGCTCGGGCATCGAGGAGCTGAGCACGTCGCCGCCGACGAACCCGCGGGTCCCGGCCACGCTGGGCAGGATCACCACGTCGTAGGAGCCCGAACTGGCGCGGCCGCCGGACAGCTCGTCGACGATCCGCTGCATCTGCCGTTCCTGGTCGACCGACTGGTCGCCGTCCTGCAGCGCGTTGATCGCGGTGCTCACCCCGTTGGCGTGGTCGCTCAGCGCCGCCTCGCGCTGGGCCTCCAGCAGGCCGCTGCGCACCTGCTGGACCAGGAAGAACCCGAGCACCGCGGCGACCGCCACCGAGATCGCCAGCGTGCTGGCGACCACCCGCAGCTGCAGCGAGGAGCGCCAGCGCTGGTGCACCCAGCGCACCAGGCCCCGGGCGGACCGCTGGGCCGCCAGGTAGCCGCGGAGCAGCCCCGCGCTCACCCGGTGCAGCCGCCCGGGGGCGGCCTCGTCGGCCTCCGCCGCCTCGGCCGTCTCCTCGGGTCCTACGGTGCCGCCGTTCACCACTGCCGCTGTCCGGTTCCGGTCAGGCCGCGCCGCCGGCCTTGTAGCCGACGCCGCGCACGGTCACCACGACCTCGGGGTGCTCCGGGTCCTTCTCGATCTTCGCCCGCAGCCGCTGGACGTGCACGTTGACCAGGCGGGTGTCGGCGGCGTGCCGGTAGCCCCACACCTGCTCCAGCAGCACCTCGCGGGTGAAGACCTGGCGCGGCTTGCGGGCCAGCGCCACCAGCAGGTCGAACTCCAGCGGGGTGAGGCTGATCGGCTCGCCGTCGCGGCGCACCGCGTGCCCGGCCACGTCGATGGTGATGTCGCCGATCTGGAGCACCTCGGGGGCGGGCTCCTCGGTGCGGCGCAGCCGCGCGCGCACGCGCGCCACCAGCTCCTTGGGCTTGAAGGGCTTGACGATGTAGTCGTCGGCACCCGATTCCAGGCCGAGCACCACGTCGACGGTGTCGCCCTTGGCGGTCAGCATCACCACCGGCACGCCCGACTCGGCGCGGATCTGCCGGCACACGTCGATGCCCTCGGTGCCGGGCAGCATCAGGTCCAGCAGGACCAGGTCGGGCTTGGACTCGCGGAAGGCCTCCAGCGCCTTGTCCCCGTCGTGCACGAACGTCGGCTCGAAGCCCTCGCCTCTGAGGACGATGCCGAGCATCTCGGCGAGGGCGAGGTCGTCGTCGACGACCAGTACGCGTCCCTTCATCAATGCTTCCGGCACCCGGTCCGCCTCCCCGCAGGGGGACGCGTCACCCAGCGCCTTCTCCTTTCTGGACACTTAAGCGGCGAACTGCGGTCACTACTGCCGGGGTCCCTGGCGGGAGCCGTGTTCTCCCCCACACCTTGCCATCTCCCCGGCTGGTCCGGCTGCGGTTCGCCCCGGTCGTCCCGCGGCCTCCGCCCGATCGCTGTGCTCCCCGCCCCCGCCCGCCGTCCGTGGGCGCCGCCTGTGCGGTCCGCCTTCGGAACATCGCGCGACTTGGTCGGTAGATAACCGAAAGCATACAAAACGAACGGACGGACGCGCCGCTCACGAGGGGCGCGGGCACACGCCCCCACCGGCCCGCGCCCGTCCCGCGGGAGATCTGGCATAGCGTGGGTATCCCCACGCGACGGACGGACGGCGGAGGAGAGATGACGCACGACGAGGGCCGCCCCGGAGGCGGTCCGGGCCCTGAGGGGGCACCGTCCCCGGGCCCCTGGGCCGTTCCCGGCGGAGGGGGGACGCCCCCGCCGCAGGACCCCGCCGCGCCGCCCGGCTTCGCTCCTCCGGGGTACGCGCCGCCGGGCGGGTACGCACCGCCCGGCGGGTACCCGCCCCCGGGCCAGGGCGCCCCCGGATGGGGGTGGGGCCCGCCGCCGGTGCCGCGCCCCGGCATCATCGCGCTGCGCCCGCTGACCCTCGGCGACATCTTCAACGGCGCCTTCTCCTACATCCGCGGCAACCCCCGCACGGTCATGGGGATCGCGGTGATGCTGTCGGCCGTCATCGCGCTGCTGCCGTCGATCGGCAGCGGCAGCATGCTCAACGACATCGACCGGGTCACCGCCCAGGTCGACGCCGGGGCCTCCGCCGAGACGGCCTTCCCGTTCTCCGTGGGCACCCTGGCGCTCAACGCCGCCGGGCTGGTGGTGCAGTTCGTCGGCGCGGCGGTCCTGGCCGGGGTGCTGGCCGCGGTGATCGGCATGGCGGTGCTCGGGCAGCGGCCCACCGTCCGCGAGGCGTTCGCCTGGTTCGCCCCGCGCACCGGCGCCGTCCTCGGGGTGGCCGGGCTCCTGCTGCTCATGGGCGTCGGCTGGTTCGTGCTGTTCCTCGGCGCGCTCATCGGCGGGGTGTTCCTGGCCGTTGAGGGCGATCCCGCGGTCGGTGTGCCGGTCATGATCGGCGGCATGCTGCTCGCCGCCGTGCTGGGCGTGTGGGTCTACGTGCGCACCGCCCTGGCGATGCCCGCCGCCGTGCTGGAGCGGATGGGCGCCGGGCGGGCGCTGGCCCGGTCCTGGCGGCTGACCCGCCAGTCCTGGTGGCGCACCTTCGGCATCCTGCTGCTGGCCTCGCTGGTCACCCAGATGGTGGCGAGCGTCCTGGCCACGCCGTTCTCCATCGGCGGGGCGGTGGGGATGGCGTTCATCCCCGACGCGGCGCTGGCCGCCGTGGTCTACGCCGCGGTGATCTTCCTGGGGGCGGTCGTCGGGGGCGCGGTGACCTCCCCGTTCCTGAGCGGGGTGACCGGGCTGCTCTACGTCGACCTGCGGATGCGCCGTGAGGCCCTCGACCTGCGGCTGCAGGCCGCCGCCCAGGAGGGCCGCGGCATCGGGCCCGAGGTGTACCTGCCCGAGCCGCCCGCCGCACCGCCCGCCGCCGGGGCCCCGGGGGCCGCGCCGTGGTGACCCGCGAGGAGGGCGCCCGCATCGCCGGTGAGGAGCTGTCCGACCCCGCCTACGGCAATGCCGAGCCGGGGTGGCTCCAGCGCGTCTTCAGCGCCCTGTCGGACCTGGTGAACGAGTTCCTCCGAGGCGTCTCGGGCAACCTGCCCGGCGGCTGGTGGACCCTGGGGCCGCTGCTGGCGCTGCTGGTGCTCGTCGTCATCGCGGTCATCGTCTACGCCCGGCCGTCCCGCAACGCGCGCACCGCGCAGGCCCTCTTCGGCGACCGCGCTCCGGCGACCCCCGCCGACCACCGCGCCGCAGCCGAGCGGCACGCCGCGGGCGGCGACTACTCGGCGGCGGTCCGCGAGCGGCTGCGCGCCATCGCCCTGGAGCTGGAGGAGCGCGGCGTGGTGCCGCCGCGCCCCGGGCGGACCGCCACCGAGCTGGCCGCCGACGCGGGCGAGGCGATGCCCGCCCAGAAGGGCGCGCTGGAGGCGGCCGCGGCGGTGTTCAACGACTGCGCCTACGGCGACCGCCCCGCCACCCCCGACGGCTACCGCACGCTGCGCGAACTCGACGAGACGCTGTCCGCCGCGCGCCCCCGGGAGGACGCCCGGTGACGACCGCTCCCCCATCGCAGGCGGGCGCCCGCGGGCCCATCGCCGTCGCGGCGGTGCTCGTTCTGCTCTCCTTCATCGTGTCCCTGGGGGCGCGCCCCGAGCGCACCGGTTCGCTGGAGCCCGAGGCGTCCACCCCGGAGGGCTCGCGCGCGCTGGTGACCATCCTGGAGGAGCAGGGCGGCGAGGTGACCGTGGCCCGCGACAGCGGCTCGGCCCTCGACGCCGCCTCCGGTGACGCGCTGGTGGTGCTGTCCGCGAGCCACAGGCTGACCCGGGACGAGCTGGAGCGGCTGGCCGCCTCCGACGCCGACGTGCTGGCCGTGCGGCCCACCGGACCCGCCCTGCGCATCCTCGCCCCCGCCGTCGAGGTGGCCGGGCGCGGTGACGGGGCCGTCCCCGAGCCCGAATGCGCACTGCCCGCCGCGCGCGCGGCCGGGGCCGCCGACCTCGGCGCCGAGTCCTACAGCGGCGGCGGCACCGGCTGCTATCCGGTCGACGGCGGGGACGGCCTCGTCGTCGCCGAACGCCCGGACGGCGCCGCCACCACCGTTCTGGGCGACACCGCGCCGCTGACCAACGAGCGCCTGGGGCGGGAGGGCAACGCCGCCCTGATGCTCAACCTGGCCGCCGGGCGGGACGTCGTGTGGTTCCTGCCCGACGTGCCGACGCAGGGCGGCCAGAGCACCCTGTGGGACCTGCTCCCGCTGTCGCTGCGCTGGTCGCTGGTGCCGCTGGGCGCCGCTCTGGGGCTGCTGGCGCTGTGGCGCGGACGCCGCCTGGGGCCGCTCGTCACCGAGCGCCTGCCGGTCGTCGTCCGCGCCGCCGAGACCACCGAGGGGCGGGCGCGGCTGTACGCCGCGCGGCGGGCCCGGGACCGGGCGGCCGCGGCGCTGCGCGCGGACACCGCCGAGCGGCTGCGCACCGCCGTCGGGCTCACGGCCGACGCGGACGCCGACGCGGTCGCCGCGGCGGTCGCCCGGCGCACCGGGGACGACCCGGCCCGGGTGCGGCTGCTGCTGTACGGTGCCCCGGAGGGCGGGGCCCCGGCCGACGACGCGGCGCTGGCGGCCCTGGCCGACGACCTCGACCGCCTGGAGCGGCGGCTCTCCCCCGGCGCCTGAGCGGCCCGCCCCGGGCCGCGGGCGCCACGCCCTGACCCACCGAGCCTCGATCACCGAGAGAGGGAAGCATGACCGCCTTCACCCCGCAGGGCGCGCCCAGCGCAGAGCACGCGCGGCAGGCCCTGGGCGCCGTGCGCCACGAGGTCGCCAAGGCCGTGGTCGGCCAGGACGAGACGGTGACCGGCCTGGTCGTGGCCCTGCTGTGCCGGGGCCACGTGCTGATGGAGGGCGTCCCGGGCGTCGCCAAGACGCTGCTGGTGCGCGCCCTGTCCGCGGCGCTGGACCTGGACCACAAGCGCACCCAGTTCACCCCGGACCTGATGCCCGGCGACGTCACCGGGTCGATGGTCTACGACGCCCGCACCGCCCAGTTCGAGTTCCACCGCGGACCGGTGTTCACCAACCTGTTCCTGGCCGACGAGATCAACCGCACCCCGCCCAAGACACAGGCGGCGCTGCTGGAGGCCATGGAGGAGCGGCAGGTGACGGTGGCGGGGGACCCGGCGCCGCTGCCCGACCCGTTCCTGGTGGCCGCCACCCAGAACCCGGTGGAGTACGAGGGCACCTACCCGCTGCCCGAGGCCCAGCTCGACCGGTTCCTGCTCAAGCTGGTGGTGCCGCTGCCCGAGCGGGACGACGAGGTGGGGGTGCTGGCCCGGCACGCCGCCGGGTTCGACCCGTCCGACCTGGACGCGGCCGGGGTGCGGCCGGTCGCCGGACCGTCCGAGCTGGCCGCGGCGCGCACGGCCGCGGCGTCGGTGCGCGTCTCCCAGGAGGTGCTGGGCTACATCGTGGACCTGTGCCGGGCCACCCGGCAGTCCCCGTCGCTGCAGCTGGGCGCGTCCCCGCGCGGGGCGACCGCGCTGCTGCGCACCTCGCGGGCGTGGGCCTGGCTGTCCGGGCGGGACTACGTGACGCCGGACGATGTGAAGGCGCTGGCACGGGCGACGCTGCGGCACCGGGTGGCGCTGCGCCCGGAGGCCGAGCTGGAGGGCGCGACCGCCGACGGGGTGCTCGACGGCGTGCTGTCCGCGGTCCCGGTCCCCCGGTGATGGCGGTCACGGGGCGCGCGGTGGCGCTCGCCTTCGCCGCCGTTCCGGTGGTACTGGCCGCCGGTGCGCTCGCCGCGTGGGCGGCGTGGGCGTCGGTGGCGCTGGTCGCCGTGCTCATCGGCACCGACGCGGCGCTGGCCCCCAGCGCGCGCCGGGTGCGCCTGGAGCGGTCCGGCGACACGTCGGTCCGGCTGGGCGAGACGGCGCGGGTGGAGCTGGTGGTGGCCAACCCGTCCGGACGGGCGCTGCGCGGGGTACTGCGCGACGCCTGGCCGCCGAGCACGGGGGCGCGCCCGTCCCGGCACCGGTTGCGGGTGCCGGGCGGCGAGCGGCGCCGCCTGGAGACCGTTCTGGAGCCGCAGCGGCGCGGCGACCACGCGTCGGCGGGGGTGACGGTGCGCTGCCTGGGCCCGCTGGGGCTGGCGGCGCGGCAGGCCACGCACACGGTGCCGTGGTCGCTGCGCGCGCTGCCGCCGTTCCACAGCCGCCGCCACCTGCCGGGCAAGCTGGCCCGCCTGCGCGAGCTGGACGGGCGCACCAGCGCCCTGGTGCGCGGGCAGGGCAGCGAGTTCGACTCGCTGCGCGAGTACGTGCCCGGGGACGACGTGCGCTCCATCGACTGGCNCGCCGCCCCGCCGTGAGTCGGTGGTGGTGCGCACCTGGCGGCCCGAGCGGGACCGGCGCATCCTGCTGGTGCTGGACACCGGCCGGACCTCGGCCGGACGGGTGGGCGACGTGCCCCGGCTGGACCATTCGATGGACGCGGCGCTGCTGCTGGCGGCGCTGGCCGCCAAGGCGGGCGACCGGGTGGACCTGCTGGCGTTCGACCGCCGGGTGCGGGCCCAGGTGCGCACCCGGGGGCGGGGGACGTCGGTGCCGTCGATGGTGCAGGCGATGGCCCCGCTGGAGGCGGAGCTGGTGGAGTCGGACCCGGCCGCCATGGCCTCGGCGGTGCTGGGCGGCCAGGGGCGCTCGCGGCGGCTGGTGGTGCTGCTGACCGACCTGAACGCCTCGGCCCTGGAGGAGGGGCTGCTGCCGATGCTCCCGGCCCTGACGTCGCGCCACACGGTGATGCTGGCGGCGGTGTCCGACCCGGCGGTGGAGTCGATGGCCGCCGAGCGCGGGGACGCCCGGGCGGTGTACCGGTCGGCGGCGGCGCGCAGGACCATGGCCGACCGCAGGCGCGTGACGGCCGAGCTGCGGAAGCGCGGCGTGGAGGTCGTGGACGCCCCGCCCGACACGATCGCCCCGGCCCTGGCCGACGCCTACATCGCCATGAAGGCCCAGGGGAGGCTGTAGGCGCCCCGGGGCGGGGGCGCGTCCCCGCCCCGAAGCGCGGATCACTCCACCGAGGAACCGTCCTTCGGAAGGTCGTTCAAAAGCTCCTCAGCCGATGCGACGACCCCCGCCCGCCGGAGGAGGGCGTCGAGGACGTCCTGATCCGTACAGGCGAGAATGCGCTCCCGCACCACCTCGGACACAGGGAGCCGCCGCCCCTCCAGAACCGTGAGGACCGCGTGCGCCGCCATCTCCACACGGCCCTCCTCACGACCTTGCAGCCGCATCTGGGACGGGTAGTGGTAGGTCGCTCCGGCCATCAGTTCAGCTCCAAAGGGTGAGCACTACTCACCGAGGCCCTCAAGAAGCTCATCGGCGGACCGCACGTCGAAGGCCCGGTCCACCAGGCTGCTGAGGACGGCCTCGTCACGACAGCCCGAAATCCTCTCCCGGACCTCCTCGGACACCGGGATCCCCCGCCGCTTCAACACAGTGAAGACCGAGTTGGCCGCCATCTCCGCATGGCCTTCCTGACGGCCTTGCAGCCGCATCTGGGACGGGTAGTGGTAGGTCGCTCCGGCCATCAGTTCCCTCCAGAACTCTCGCGCCGGGCCTGCATCGAGGCCGGTCTCCGTGAACTCGGCGATGTACTTCGCGGTCGCCACTTCAATCGTGTCCAGCGCCTCAGCCAGCGCTTTCAGTATGCCATCCCGATTCGGGCCCTTCCGGTGAACGAGCGCGGAGAACACTGCCAGCATCACGTCCCCTGCCGCCTGATCGGGGTCGGTGATGGTCGCGACATTGTCCGGGCCGAGCACGACCGGGGTCGTCATCTGCGTCGAGTGCCATGGAGATCCGATCACGATGGGCTCACGCGCCCAGGACGCGGTGGTGTCAACTGGTGAGTGCAACTATGCC
>NZ_ANBH01000256.1 GCF_000341185.1 Nocardiopsis chromatogenes YIM 90109 | reverse complement strand
TGGGCTCGGCCTCCTGCGCGATGTCGCCGGTGACCCCCTCGTCGCGGAGCGCCTGTTCGGCGTCGTCGAACGACTGGCCCGCCACGTCGGGCACGCTGATCGGCTCGGGCGCATCGCCGCCGCCCCCGCCGTCGTCGCCCTGGCTCATGAAGACCAGGAAGCCGACCAGCGCCCCCGCCGCCAGCAGCGCGAGCACCAGCAGCACCCACAGGGCCGCCTTGCCGCCCTTGCCGTCGCGGTCGTCGTAGTCGTCGTCGTAGCGGTCGTAGCCGCCGCGGTCCTCCTCCACCGGCGGCAGCGCCGTGGTGGACCCGGCCGCGCCCATGGCCATGGTGCTGGGCGCGGGCTGCATGCCCTGCAGACCCCGCTCCAGGTCCTGGCGCATCTCCTCGGCGCTCTGGTAGCGCTCGTCCCGGTCCTTGGCCATGGAGCGCAGCACCACGGCGTCCAGCCACTCCGGGATCTCCGGGTCGACGTCGGCCGGCGGCACCGGGTCCTCGCGCACGTGCTGGTAGGCGATGGAGACCGGGGAGTCGCCGGTGAACGGCGGGCCGCCGGTGAGCAGCTCGTAGAGCACGCACCCGGTGGAGTAGATGTCGCTGCGGGCGTCCACCCGCTCGCCGCGGGCCTGCTCCGGCGACAGGTACTGGGCCGTGCCGATGACCTGGGAGGCCTGGGTCATGGTGGCCTGGTTGTCGTTCATCGCCCGGGCGATGCCGAAGTCCATCACCTTGACCTCGGCCTGCTTGGTGAGCATCACGTTGGCGGGCTTGATGTCCCGGTGCACGATGCCGTTGCGGTGGCTGTACTCCAGCGCCCGCAGGATGCCCCCGGTGATCTCGGCGCACCGCTCCGGAAGCAGTTTGCGGCCGTCGTCGAGGATCTCCTTCAGGGTGCGCCCGTCGACGTACTCCATCACGATGAACGGCAGCGGGACGCCGTCCACCATGTCCTCACCGGTGTCGTAGACCGCGATGATCGACGGGTGGTTCAGCGACGCGGCCGACTGCGCCTCGCGGCGGAACCGCTCCTGGAACGTGTGGTCGCGCGCCAAGTCGGCGCGGAGCGTCTTCACCGCCACCAGCCGGTCCAGGCGCAGGTCGCGTGCGCGATGGACCTCCGCCATGCCGCCGCGCCCGATCAGGGCGTCGAGCTCGTAGCGTCCGCCGAAGAGCCGTGGCTGTGACATGTGCTGAACAGTTCCTTATGTCGTCGCGGTGGCCGGGCGCCCCGTCGGTACATTCTCGGCTGGTCGTCGGGTCAGGGGGTCTCGCCGGTGTCCCCGCCGTCGCCGGTATCGCCGCCCCCGCCGGGCTCCTCGTCCCCGCCGCCGGTATCGGCGCCGTCGTCGGGCGGGGGAGTGTCACCCCCGTCGCCGGGCTCGGAGCCGTCTCCGGGGTCGTCGGTGGCCGGAGGCGGCGTGGTCCCCGCGTCGTCGGTGGGCTGCGGCCCCTGGGAGGGCTGAGTCTGGCCGCCGGTCTCGGGCGGAGGGTAGGCGCCGGTGCCGTCCCCGTCGGTACCGGTCGCGTCGCCGGGTGTGTCCTGTTGTTCCTGCTGTGTCTGCTCCTGCGAGGCGCTGGGCGTCGCCGACGGCGAGGCGTCGCGGGTGTTGCCGACGTTGCGCCCCTCCTGGCCGTCCCCGTTCCACAGGGCGCCGGCGAAGGCCACCCCGACCACCACCGCCACCGCGGCGACCACGGCCGCGATCACCAGCGGGAGCCTGCTGCGCGGTCCGCCGGATCCGCGGGCCACCCTATCCGAGGCGGTGCCCCGGTCCGCGGACCAGGACCCCGAGGTGGTGCGCCGGGCGGCCGGGTCGGCCACCACGGTGCGGGTGGGGTCGGTCAGGTCCATCGCGGTGGTGGCCCCCAGGTCCGGCGCCCCGTGGCGGAGCGCCTGGGCGGCGCGGGCCACCTCGCCCGCCGACTCCGGCCGCTCGGCCGGGTCCTTGGCCAGCAGCGCCTCCACCAGGTCGGTCAGCGGGCCGGGCAGGTGCTCGGGCAGCGGCGGCGGCGGTTCGCGGGTGTGCGCCAGCGCCAGCGCCAGCGGGCTGTCCGCGGTGAACGGCGGCTGCCCGGCCAGGCACTCGTAGGCGACCACGCCGAGCGCGTAGATGTCCGAGGCGTGCGTGGCCGGGCGGCCGGAGGCCTGCTCGGGGGAGATGTACTGGGCGGTGCCCATGACCATGCCGGTCTGGGTGAGCGTCACCGACTGGTCGCCGCGGGCGATGCCGAAGTCGGTGAGCTTGACCGTGCCGTCGTCGGTGACCAGAAGGTTGCCGGGCTTGATGTCGCGGTGCACCACGCCGCGGGCGTGCGCGGCGGCCAGCGCGGCCGCCGACTGGGACAGGATGTCCAGGGTGACCCCGGGCTCCAGCCCCTCGTTGCGCTTGAGGATGGAGGAGAGCGGCTCCCCGGGCACCAGTTCCATGATCAGGTACGCCCGGTCGTCCTGCTCGCCGTAGTCGTAGACCTGGGCGATGCCCGGGTGCGACAGGCCGGCGGTGATCCGCCCCTCGGTGCGGAAGCGCTCCCGGGAGGTGGGCTCGGCCATCTGCGCCGGGTGCAGGAGCTTGACCGCGACGGGGCGGTTCAGCAGCGTGTCGGTGGCACGCCAGACCGTGCCCATGCCGCCGGAGCCGATCTGCTCATCGAGCTGGTAGCGGCCGCTGAGGACGGCCCCCGACAGGCCCGTGGGGTCGTCGGAGGCGCCGCCGGGGTCGTTGTCGCTCACTCGTCGATCACAGCTTCCATGATGCCCTTGGCGATGGGGGCCGCGGCTTCTCCACCGCTGGAGCCGCCGTGCTCGACGACGACGGCGACCGCCACCTGGGGGTCGTCTGCGGGCGCGAAGGAGATGAACCAGTTGTGCGTGGGGCCGCTGCCGGTCTCGGCGGTACCGGTCTTGCCGGCCACCTGCATTCCGGCGATGGCGCCCTTGGGACCGGAGGCGTCCGGCCCTTCGGTCACCAGGATCATCATGTCCTTGAGCTGGTCGGCGGTCTGTCCGCTGACCGCGGTGGAGAACTTCTCGGGGGTGTGGCCCTCGATGGTGGACAGGTCGGAGTCCTTGACCGATTCCACCAGGTAGGGCTGCATGATGTCGCCGTCATTGGCGATCCCGGAGGCGACCATCGCCATCTGCAGGGGGGTCGCCTCGACGTTGCCCTGACCGATCCCGGAGCGGCCGAGGAGGTTCCGGTCGCCGGAGGGGTTGGGGTACAGGCTCTCCAGGGCCGGGACCGGGGTGGTCAGCTCGCCCTGGTTGAACCCGAACCTCTCGGCCTGCTCGGTCATCTTGTCGTCGCCGAGCTCGAGGGCCCAGTTGGCCATCGAGGTGTTGCAGGACTGCTCGATGGAGTGGGCCAGGGGGTCGGGCTCACCGCCATTGCACGGCCCGCCCCAGGCGTTGGGCAGCGGCGCGCCGAGGTTGATACTGGCCGGTGCGTCCATGGTCGAGTCGGGCTCGGCCCCGTTCTCCAGCGCGGCGGCCGCGGTGACCACCTTGAAGGTCGAGCCCGGCGGGTAGCGCTCCTGCAGGGCGCGGTTGAGCAGCGGCTTCTGCTCGTCCTCGGTGAGTTCGGTCCACGCGTCCTGGGCGTCCTGCGGGTCGGTGACGCTGCTGACGGGGTTGGGGTCGAACGTCGGGTTGGAGTACAGCGCCAGGATCGCGCCGGTCGAGGGGTCGAGCGCGACCGCCGCCCCGTTCTTGCCCAGCGCCTCCAGGCCGTCCATGGCGGCCTGCTGCGCGGCGGGGTCGATGGTCATCTCGACGCTGGCGCCCTGGTGCTCGGCGCCGGTGATGGTGTCCATGAAGTTCCGCACGGCCAGCCGCTCGTCGGAGCCGTCCAGCAGGGAGTTCTCCGTCTTCTCGACCCCTTCGCCGCGGATGGGGAAGGTGCCCACGGCGTGCGCGTAGAGCCCGCCCGAGGGGTACTCGCGCTGGTAGCTCTCGCTGTCGCCGCCGACCGGTTCGGAGAAGGCGACCTCCTCGCCGCCGATGACGATCGGGCCGCGCGGCAGGGTCAGGACCTCGGCGTACTGCCGGGCGTTGTAGGGGTGCTCGCGCAGCGACTCGGCCTGGAACGCCTGGATCCAGGTGACGTTGAGCAGCAGGACGCCGAACAGCGCCATGCTGAAGAACGCGAGCCTGCGGATGGGCGTGTTCATCGTTGGATCACCTGGGTGGCGCCCTCGTCCTGGATGGCCTGGGGGGCGGGCTTGCGGGCGTTGTTGCTCATGCGCATCAGCAGGGCCAGCATGATCCAACTGGACAGCAGCGCTGATCCGCCCTTGGCGACGAAGGGGATGGTCGCACCGGTCATCGGGATGACCCGGGTGACGCCGCCGATGACGACGAAGGTCTGGAAGCCGATCAGGAAGGAGATGCCCGAGGCGAACATCTTGATGAACAGCTCCTTGGAGGCCAGCGCGATGCGCATCCCCCGCTCCACCATCAGCACGAGGGCCAGCAGCATGACCATGATGCCGGTCAGCCCCAGCTCCTCGGCGAACGCGGCGAAGATGAAGTCGTTCTGCACCTCGATGATGTAGCCGACGTCGCCGCCGCCGAAGCCGGAGCCGGTGACGCCGCCTTCGGCAAGGGCGAAGATGCCGCGGACGAGCTGCTGGCTGTCGCCGTTGAGGCGGCACCAGGCGTCGTCCGGGACGCCGTCCACGCAGTACACATCGGGGGCGAACGCGTCCAGCCAGGTCACCATGCGGACCTTGAAGTGGGACACGAACGGGTAGAGCGCGACGCAGGCGCCGAAGAAGGCGGTCAGCCCGATGACGATCCAGGAGGACCGGTGCGTGGCCACGTAGATCATCGCCAGGAAGGTGCCGAACAGCAGCAGCGAGGTGCCCAGGTCGTTCATCAGGATGACCAGGACGATGATGCAGAAGCCCCACATGGCGGCCATCGGCGCCATGTCGCGCATGCGCGGCAGGTCCAGGATCTTGAACCGGCCGACCTTGATCTGCTTGCTGGCCAGCGAGAGCACGTCGCGCTTGCTGACCATGTAGCCGGACAGGAAGATCACCAGGGCGATCTTGGCGAACTCCGAGGGCTGGATGGTCGTGAAACCCAGGTTGAGCCACTGCCGGGCGCCGTTGACCGTCATGCCGATGCCGGGCAGGAGCGGGAGCAGGAGCAGGACCACGGCGCCGAGCCCGATGATGTAGGGGTAGCGCTGGAGGGTCCGGGGCTCTTTCAGGAAGAAGACGATGGCGGCGAAGACCGCCATGCTGGCCGCGGTCAGGATGAGCTGGCTCATCGGACCGGCCCGGTCGATGCCCCCCTGGTCCAGGCGCCACAGCATCCCGATGCCGAGGCCGTTGAGCAGGGTGGCCAGCGGCAGCAGCAGCGGGTCGGACCACGGCGCGAAGAACCGGATGAACACGTGCGCCAGAACGGCCAGCCCGCCGAACACCCCGCCGTAGAGGAAGAGCTGGGGCGGCATCTCGCCGTTGCGGGTCAGACCGATCTCGATCAGGGCGAACATGGTCAGGCCGATGGCCGCCAGCGTCATCGCCAGCTCGGCGTTGCGCCGTTTGACCGGCGGCAGCGCCTGGCTGTTGGTCGCGGTGCTCATCGTGACTCCCCGGAGGGGCCCTGCTCCGCGCCGCCGGTACCGGCGCCCTGGCCGGCGCCGGAGCCCGTGTCGGCCTCCGCGCCGGGGTCCGTTCCGGTACCGGCGTCGGACCCGGCCTCGGCGCCCTGGTCGGAGTCGGCCTCCTCGTCGGCGGCGGTGCGCAGGTCGGCCAGGCGGTCGTCGGCCTCGGCGCGGTCGGTGAACTCGATGGTGCGCTCGACGGCGCCCCGCTCGGTGTCGGGCAGGGTGTCCAGCGCGATGCCGGTGTCCTCGACCTCCTCGGCCAGGCTGTATCCGGCGATGTCGGTGTTGATGCCCTGGTACAGCGCGACGGTGCCGCCCGCTTGGGACTCGCCGATGAAGTAGCGGCCGTTGACGTAGGAGGAACCGAAGTACCACCCGGCGCCCGCGACCAGGGCGGCCACGACCACGAACACGGTGATCATGGGCCACCAGCGCTTGGTGCGCGGGGCGGCCTCGTCCTCGTCGCCGGGGTCCGCGGGGGCGATCCCCGGGGGGCGCGACATCTCGGCTGTGTCGCCCGCCGCCCGGTTGAGCCCCTGGGCGCGGCCCGCGGGGGTGTCCGGGGTCATGGCGGGCTCGCGGCGCTGGTCGGCGGCGCCGACCACGGACGGGGCCTGGGTGGGCCCGTGCGGGTCGGTGGCGCTGTCGATGACGTCGGCGACCACGGCGGTGATGTTGTCCGGTCCGCCGCCCCGGTTGGCCAGGTCGATCAGGCGACGGGCGGCCGCGTCCGGGCTCCGCTCGGCCTGCAGCGTCTCCTTTATCGTGGCGGCGCTGACCACGCCGGACAGCCCGTCGGAGCACAGCAGGTAGCGGTCGCCGGGGCGGGCCTCGCTGATCGCGATGTCCGGGTCGACCTGGGAGCGGCCGTCCAGGGCGCGCAGCAGCAGCGAGCGCTGCGGGTGGGTGGCGACCTCCTCCTCGGTGATCTTGCCCTCGTCGACGAGGGTCTGCACCAGGGTGTGGTCGTGGGTGATCTGCCCGAACTCGCCGTCGCGCAGCAGGTAGGCCCGCGAGTCACCGATGTGGATCATGGCCACCCGGGCGCCCGACCACAGCATCGCGGTCAGCGTGGTGCCCATGTTCTCCAGCCGCGGCTCCTCCCGCACCCGCTGGGCCAGCGTGGTGTTGGCGGCCTCGACGGCGTGCTGCAGCGCGTCCGTCATGTTCTCGGTGGAGGGGACGTCGTCGTCGAGCGGCATCAGAGCCGAGATCGCGATGGCGCTGGCGATCTCGCCTCCGGCGTGCCCGCCCATCCCGTCGGCGACCGCGAGGAGGTAGGGACCGGCGTAGGCGGAGTCCTCGTTGCCTTCACGCAGGCATCCCACGTCGGAGTACGCCGCGTATCGGAGAGCGATTGTCATTTGCGCAGTTCCAGGACCGTTTTGCCGATGCGGATGGGTTGCCCCACCGAGACGGGCTGGGGGCGGGTCAGCCTCTGCTGGCCGAGGTAGGTTCCGTTCGTCGAGCCCAGGTCCTCGACGAACCAGCGGCCGTTCTCGGAGTAGATCCGCGCGTGCCGGCCGGAGGCGTAGTCGTCGTTGATGACGAGCGTGGCGTCGTTGGCGCGGCCGATGAGGATCGGGTGGGGGCCGAGGGGGAGGGAGTTCCCGGCCAGTGGGCCCTTGGTGACCACGAGGGTGCGCGGCTCGTTGCGCCGCCCGCGCGGGGCCTTGGGGGCGGCGGGCCGCCGGGGGGCGCCGCCGTCCTGACCGGAGGGGGAGGGACGGGGGCGCCGTTTGGACTTGGAGGGGGATCCGATGAGGTCGGTGCGGATGACGCCGACGGCGAAGATGACGAACAGCCAAAGCACCGCCAGGTAGGCGACCTTGATCAGCATGAGGGTCAAGTCGGACATCGAACTGCTCTTCAGCCCCTGTCGTGCTCTGGCGGGCGGCGCAGGCGCCGCCGCGTTCTCTCGGCCCGAACCCTAGGAGATCGTGTCGGAAAAACCCAACGGACCCGGAAGCTCCTGGTCGGTTCCCTCTCTTCTGCTCTCCGCGGTGGCGGCCGTCCGGACCGTCCCCGGCGGGCTCCGCCCCCTTACAGACGCAGCGGGGGCGCGTTCGGTTCGCCCTTTTTCCGGGCCGGATCGCGCGGCGCCTCCGGGGCGCCGCGTCCGGCCGCGGCGCCGGGGTCAGTCGCGGCGGAAGGTCATGGTGGTGCGGCCGAGGCTGATGCGGGTCCCGTCGACCAGCCCGACCCGGCGCACCTGCTGTCCGTTGACGAAGGTGCCGTTGGTGGAGCCGAGGTCGACCAGCACGGCCTCGTCGTCCTCCAGGCGGATCTCCGCGTGGTGCCGGGAGACGCCGTTGTCCACCAGCCGCAGGTCGCAGTCGGTCCCCCGGCCCAGGAGGGTAACCGGAGTGGTGAGCTCGAAGGACTGCTGCATCCCCTGCCCGGCGGTGGTGCCCTCGGTGGCGGCGCCGCCGGGGGAGATGAGCAGCCGGGGCTTGCCCGGGGCGGACTCGGCGCCGCGCGGCGGGTCGCCCACGGGGCGGCGGATCTCGCCGCTCTCCACTGTGGAGCCGCGCACCACGCCCGAGCGGATGCGGAAGCGGCCCGTCTGCAGCTCGGCGTCGGAGGTGAAGTGCACGCGCACCGGTCCGACGAAGGAGTAGCCCTGCTCGGTGGCATAGTCCCGGGCCAGCTTGGCGAGCTCCTGGCCGATGCTGTCGGCCATGGCGTCCATCTGCTCGCTGTCGCCCGCGGACAGCTCGACGATGAAGTCGTTGGGGACCAGGGTGCGCCCCTGGGCGACGATGGCCGCCCGCTCGTCCATCTCCCGCTGCACGGCGCTGGCGATCTCGACGGGTTCGAGCTTGGACTTGAAGGCCCGCGCGAAGGTGCCTTCGATCATGCCCTCAAGGCGCCGCTCGAAGCGTTGGAGCACTCCCACGAGGTACCTCCCTTACTCCACTCCGGTCTAGAACGATCGTAACCGGGTAACCGCGTCCACTGTTTCACGTGCGTCGGCCGCACCGCCTTCCGAGGGGTGTGCGTACTCGGGGCGGCGTGTGGGCCCCGCGGAAAACGTGTGCGGAGCGGTCCTTGGGCCGTGCTAGTCTTTTTCCTGTCGCCAAGCGGACGGCGCCGGGAAGGACCGCGGAGGTCCGGGTCGCCGCAGCAAGGGGACACCCCATGTATATGTCACTCGGGCGGGTGGCGGAACGGTAGACGCGCACGGTTCAGGTCCGTGTGTCCGAAAGGACGTGAGGGTTCAAATCCCTCCTCGCCCACAGAAGAGGGCCCCGCTGCCGGAGAGATCCGGCGAGCGGGGCCCTCGTTCGTGTGTCCGGAGCCGGGCCGGTGCGCAGGGCGCCCGCCGCGATGGGGGTGCGGCCGGAAGCGGCCCCGGTACGGGGCGGCCGGACCGGTCAGGGGGTCAGCACGGCCCCCATCTCCTCGTAGCGGGCGATCTCGCAGCCGCCGGACTTGTTGAACTCGGTGGACACGTCGGTCCCGCCCACGTGGCCCTCCACCTCGGCGATCTCGGGGCCGCCCATCTCGTAGGTGCAGGCCTGGTCCTCGGGGACCTCCTCGAAGCCTTCGGCGCCGGCCTCGTCCAGGTCGGCGCAGGCCGCCTCGGGGTCGGGGTGGTCGCCGCCGGCGGGGCCGCAGGTGAGGGTCCAGTCCTTGGGCTCGGTGCCGCCCTCGGCGGGCGGGTCGTCGGCGTAGGTGATCTCGATGGTCAGTTCGGTCGTCGGGGCGGCCGCGGAGTCCTGTCCTCCGGAGCCGGATTCGTCTTCCGGTGTGGTGACCGTGGTCCCTCCGCACGCGGCGGCCGTGGCGATCACGGCCGCGAGCGCGCCTGAGCGGACCAGCGCGGTCGCGAGGGAATGCGTGCGCATACCCTTTGGACGCGGGGCGCCCGCGGGCGGTTCCCACCGCCGTGCGATCCCCCGGCGGCCCCGGCCAACCGACGTCGTGATGAGGGGTAGTCCCTGGTGTTCGAGCAGAGCGTTCCCGTGGTCGAGGTCGGCACGGTTCCCGAGGACGGGTACCTGCTGGACGTGCGGGAGCAGGACGAGTGGCGGGCGGGCCGTGCGCCGCAGGCGGTGCACATTCCGCTGAGCGAGCTCGCCGCGCGCGCGGGGGAGGTGCCCCGGGACCGCCAGGTGTACGTGGTCTGCCGGGTCGGGGGCCGCTCGGCCCAGGCGGTGCAGGCGCTCAACGAGGCCGGGTGGCAGGCGGCCAACGTCGCCGGGGGCATGCAGGCCTGGGCGCTGGCGGGCCGCCCGATGGAGGCCGACGGCGGCGCCGACCCCCAGGTGGTCTGACCCGCGTGATCCGCGGGCCGCGCGGTGGCACTATGGCCGGGTGATCCCCGATGGCCCGGACGTGAGCGCCGACGCGGTCCTGGCGTCCTGTCCGGACGCGATCGTCGCCGTCGACGCGCGGATGCACGTGGCGGCGTGGAACGCGGCGGCCGAGCGGCTGTTCGGCTGGTCGGCCGCCGAGACCCTGGGCCGCCCCGCCCCGATCGTCCCCGGCGAGCTGCTCGCCGAGGAGCGCGCGGTGCTGGAGCGGGCCCGCGCCGGGGAGCCGGTCTCCGTGCTCACCCGGCGGCTGCGCCGCGACGGAACCGCGGTGGACGTGCGGGTGGACACCGGCCCGCTGCACGCCGCCGACGGGAGCCCCGCCGGGTGGCTGCAGGTGTTCCGCCGGGACGCCGACCACGGGGAGCTGCGCTCGCACGCGGCCGAGCGGGCCCGGCTGGTGCGGCGGCTGACCGACGTGGCCGCCGACATCAACGCCGACCTGGACCTGGGGGCGGTGCTGGACCGGATCGCCCGCAGCCTCGCCGAGCTGACCGGCGCCGACGCCGGGGGCTTCGCGCTGATCGAGGGCGACCGGCTGCGCCTGGTCAGCCTGAGCGGGCTGTCGGAGCGCCTGTTGGGGTACACCGCGCCGCTGGAGACGAGCCTGTTCGGGGAGCTGCTGCGCAGCGGCCGCTCGGTGCTGCTCGCCACCGACGACACCCGCAGCCTCGACGACCTCATCTGGGCCGACCTGGACGGCCTGCACACCATCGCGCTGGGGGTCTCCTCCGTGCAGGGGCGGCCCTACGGCGCCCTGTACGCCCTGTACAGCGGGCGCAGGGTGGGCCACGTGGAGCTGGAACTGCTGGAGCTGCTCGCCGCGCACGCCGGGGTGGCCCTGGGCAACGCCATGGCCTACCAGGAGATGGCGCGCCGCCGCGCCAAGGAGCACGCGGTGGTCGAGTCCAGCGCCGACGGCATCGCGGTGCTCGACGGCCAGGGCCGGGTGCGCAAGTGGAACCGGGCCGCCGCCGAGCTCACCGGGGTCCCCGCGGCGCAGGCGGCCGGGTGCCGCCCGCCCTTCCCGCTGCCCGAGGGGGAGGGCGCCTCGGTGCGGCACCGGCTTCCGGGGGGTCGCTGGGTGGAGATCCTGGTGACCGGAATCTCCGGCACCGAGGAGCGCGTGGTCGACTTTCGGGACGTCACCCAGGCCAAGGAGCTGGAGGAGGAGAAGGACCTCTTCATGGCCACCGCCGGGCACGAACTGCGCACCCCGGTCACCGTGGTGCAGGGGTTCGCCGGGACGCTGGTGCGGCGCTGGGAGCAGCTCGACGACGCGGCCCGCAAGGACGCGGTGCGCACCATCGCCGAGCGCTCCTCGGTGCTGGCCAAGCTGGTGGAGAACCTGCTGCTGGGCTCGGCCGCCGGGGGTGACCTGCGGGTCGGGGCCGAGGCGTTCGACCTGCGGCGGCTGCTGGAGGAGGCGGCCGGGGCCTTCTCCTCCTTCTCCCCGCGGCACACCCTGTGCCTGGAGGCGCCCGAGCCGCTGCCCGCCGCGCTGGGCGACCCGGTGGCCACCGACGTCATCCTGGGCCAGCTGCTGGAGAACGCCTTCAAGTACTCGCCCGACGGCGGCCGGGTGCGGCTGCGCGCCGGGGTCGACGGCGGCCGCCTGGTGGTGGACGTCGAGGACGAGGGGGTGGGCATCGCCCCCGGGGACGAGGAGCGGATCTTCGGCCGGTTCGTCCAGGGCGAGGCGGGGGACCGGCGCCGGTTCGGCGGGATCGGGCTGGGGCTGTACATCGTGCGCCGCCTGGCCCGCGCGCAGGGCGGGGACGTGACCGCGTCCGCACGCACCGTTGGGACGCGGATGAGACTGACATTACATTCGGCGCCCCGTCGGGGCGGTGCGGAGGCCGGGGGCGCCGGGGAGGGCGGGGTTTCGGTCCCGGAGGGTGCGCGGCCAGACCCGGACGAAGGCCCGGACCAGGGGCGCTGAGGTGTTTCCCCGCCCCGTGAACGGGGCATTTCGGCCCTGGCGGGCGTCAAAGCCGATGCTTTGCCGATAACCGGCGAAAGACGGACCGAGTTTTTCGGGAGACGGGGCGCGAAATGGACGGCTGCTGTGCCGCCGGTGTGCGGGGCGAGATACGGGAGGACGACATGGCGAGGGCGGTACTCGTGCCGTACGCGCCGTCGAGTGTCACCAGCGCGCGGCAGCGGCTCTGCACCGAGCTCGAAGAGGGCGGCCTGGACGCCCCCCGCGTCAACGACGCCGCGCTGGTGCTGAGCGAGCTGCTGAGCAACGCCCTGCGGCACGCCTCCCCGCTGCCCCCGCCCTTTCCGCCCGAGTCGGTCCAGGTCGGCTGGGACGTGGAGACCGCCGCCTCGGGACGGGTCCGCCTGGAGATCCGCGTCCGCGACGGCGGCGCGCCCACGCTGCCGCGGATCGCGCGCCCCTCGCCCTCCGCGCTCGGCGGCCGGGGGCTGGGCATCGTCGAGCACCTCGCCCGCCGCTGGGGCACCGAGGTGGACGGCTCGGTCACCACCGTGTGGGCGGTCCTGGAGCTGGGCGAGGGGGAGGACGGCGCGGTCCCGGCGTTCGTATCCTCCCGAACGCGCGTGATGTCCGGGTGATGAGGCGAAACACCGGTCACCAGGTGGCCAGCTCCGCGCCGTGCCGCTACAGTCACGACTGTGGAGTTGAAGATATCGAGTCAGTCTCACGCGGATCACGCGGTGGTAACCGTTCGCGGTGAGGTCGACCTGTACACGGCACCGCAATTGCACAGCGCCCTCGTCGACGCGCTCGACGACGGGGCACGACGCCTGGTGGTGGAGATGTCCGGGGTGGAGTTCTGCGACTCCACGGGCATGAACGTGCTGCTGTCGGCCATGAAGCGCTCCCGCGAGCAGGGCGGTGACCTGGTGCTCGCCGCGCCCCGCCCGGCGGTCACCAAGATCCTGGAGGTCACCGGCCTCGACGGGGTCTTCACCGTCGCCGACTCCACCGGCGTGCCGGACCAGGCCCCCACGACCACGCCCTAGCGCACCGCCGCTCCCGGCCGGACCGGCGCGCCGAGCGCCGGTGCGGATCCGGGCGCCGAGAGTCCCGCCAGGCCCGCACCTTCCGGAGGCGCCGATGGGCAGTGCCGAGCACCGGCCGGGTGTCGCGGCCGTGATCCCCGCCAAGGACGAGGCCGAGCGCATCGGTGCCACCGTGCACGCGGTGCGCGGGCTGCCCGGCGTGGACCTGGTCGTCGTCGTGGACGACGGATCCGCCGACGGCACCGCCGAGGCCGCCCTGGCGGCCGGGGCGCGGGTGCTGCGCCACGCCCGCAACCGGGGCAAGGGCGCCGCCATGGAGAGCGGCGCCGAGGGGGTGCGGNCGGGGGGCGCCCCGCCCCGCCACCGCCACCTGCTCTTCCTCGACGCCGACCTGGGCGCCAGCGCGGTCGGCGCCGCCCCGCTGATCGCCCCCGTCGAACGCGGCGACGCCGACATGGCCGTGGCCCTGTTCCCCGCCACCCGCATGCGCCTGGGCGGCCACGGCTTCGTGGTGCGCCTGGCCCGCGACGGCATCCGCCGCGCCACCGGGTGGGAGCCCGAACAGCCGCTGAACGGCCAGCGCTGCCTGACCCGTGCCGCGTTCGAGTCCGCGCTGCCGCTGGCACACGGCTTCGGGGTGGAGACCGGCCTGACCATCGACGTGCTGCACGCCGGCCTGCGCGTGGTGGAGGTGGAGGTGCCGCTGGAGCACCGCGCCACCGGCACCGACCTGCGCGCCCAGGTGCACCGGGCGCGCCAGTTCACCGACGTGGGGCGGGCCCTGGCCGCGCGGGAGCTGGGCCCGGCGCTGGCCCGGAGGGCGCGCCGGGCCGGACGCGACGCCACGCGGGCCATAAGGTCCGTTTCGCGAAAAATCCAGCAAAGTCGCCGTAGAGATTACCGGTAGTCACCTTCCGAGATCCGCGTGTAGCGGTACGCTCGCACCGTGTTGACTTCGATCCTCGCCGCGGTCGGCGTTCTGGCGGGCCTGGGCGGCCTGGCGGTCGGCGGGTACGCGCTCTGGCGCACCCGCAGGGCCGCCGACGACTGCCGCGCCCTGGTGCACCGCCTGCTCCCCGAAGGCAGCGGTGTCGACGTCCGGGCCGTCCGGGACGTCGGCGTGGTCCGCTACGACGCGCTGGAGGAGATGTCCGGCGCCCGCTCGTTCTCCCTGGCCCTGCTCAACGCCGCCGGCGACGGCATCGTCGTCACCTCCATCAACGGGCGCACCGAGTCGCGCACCTACGCCAAGGCGGTGCAGGGCGGCCGCGCCGCCGAAGAGCTCTCCCCCGAGGAGTACCGGGCCATCCGCGCCGCCCGCATGGGGCAGCAGACCGAGTCCGCCGGGTCCTTCCCCGCCCCCGGGGAGGGCGGCGCCGTCCGCCCGCTGGTGCCCGGCGCGCGCGCCGCGGGCGCACCCCCGCCCCCGGGGTAACCTGCGACATATGCCGAACCGCTACGCCTACCTCGGCCCCGAGGGCACCTTCACCGAAGCCGCCCTGCGCACCCTGCGGCCCGAGGCCGCCGACGCCCAGCTGATGCCCTGCGCCGGGGTGGACGCCGTGTTCGGCGCCGTGCGCCGCGGCGAGGCCGACGCCGGGGTGGTGCCGCTGGAGAACTCGGTGGAGGGCGGGGTGCCCACCACCATGGCCGAGCTGATCAACGGCGACCCGCTGCTCATCACCGCCGAGGCCGCGGTCCCGGTGGAGTTCACCCTGTTCGCCCGGGACGGCGCGGCGGTCGGCGACGTCAAGCGGGTCGCCACCCACCCGCACGCGCTGGCCCAGTGCCGCCGCTGGCTCTCCCGCCACCTGCCCGACGCCGAGTTGCACACCGTCTCCTCCACCGCCGCCGCGGCCCAGTCCGTGGCCGAGCCCGGATCGCCCTACGACGCGGCGATCTGCGCCCGCATCGCCGGGGAGCGCTACGGACTGGCCGCGCTGGCCTCGGGCATCGGCGACCGCGCGGAGGCGGCCACCCGGTTCGTCCAGCTCTCCCGGCCCGGCCCGCCGCCCGCCCCCACCGGCGCCGACCGCACCTCGCTGGTGGCGTTCCTGTCCGACGACCGCCCCGGCGCGCTCGCCGAGCTGCTCGACCAGTTCGCGGTGCGCGGGGTCAACCTCACCCGCCTGGAGTCCCGCCCCACCGGCGACGGGCTCGGCCGGTACTGCTTCTGCGTCGACGCCGACGGGCACGTCGCCGACGCCGCGGTCGGCGAGGCCCTGATGGGGCTGCGCCGCATCTGCACCGACGTGCGCTTCCTCGGCAGCTACCCGCGCGCCGACGAGACCGCCGACCTGACCCCGTTCCTGCCCGCGCGCACCACCGAGGCCGACTTCCAGGAGGCCGCCCGGTGGCTGGAGGACATCCGCGCGGGCCGGGTCTGAGAGACGGCGCCCCGGCCCGCGCGGGCATGGGTGCGCGGCCACCGGGGTCCCCGTCCCCCTCCGGCGGCCGGCTGCGCCTTCCCCTGCGCACAGCCGCCCCGGGGACCCCCGGCGCCCGCGCCCGCGATCAGGCCTGAAGCCCGACCGCGCGTTCAATGCGCTCAGTGCGCCCGGTGTTCATCGCGCGCATCAGCTCTGCGCGCACGGCGGCCTCCAGGGCCTCGTCATCGGGGGCCACCGCGTCGAGCTGCTCCAGCGCCGCCAGAAGCTCGGCCGCCGTCATGGCGCCGAGGGGCTTCATCGGCCAGGTCAGGGTCATCGGGTCCCTCCTCCTTGACTGGCGCGGCGGTCCGGGCCCGCCGTCACCTGTAGAGACCCCGCGACCCCGGACCTATGACGCGGTTCCGCGCAATTTTTCCGCGCCGAACATCGCGGCGCACCTTTCGACCCCCTCGGTGCGCACCTCCACCGGGCGGTTGCGCTCCCAGTCGGCCCGGTCCAGCACGAAGCGGTGGTCGGTGCGGGGCTCTCCGCGCACGGCCACGCGCACCGAACCGTCGGGCCGGTAGCCGAGCCTCTCGGTGACCTTCCGGGACGCGGTGTTGCCGTCCAGCACGGAGGTGCGCGCCGAATCCGCCCCCAGCCCGGCGAAGGCGAGGTGCAGTACGGCCGCGCGCATCTCGGTGCCCAGGCCACGGCCCTGGTAGGGCAGGCCCAGCCAGGAGCCGGTGGACACCTCGCGCGTCACCGCGAAATCCGTGGCGGACACTTCCTGGATGCCCACCGGCGCCCCGTCGAGGAAGGCGGTGAGCTGCAGCGCCCAGGCGCCGGGGCGCCACTCGGACTGCGTCTTCCAGAAATGGGTGAGCACGCTGCGGGCGCGCTCATCGGGCGGCGCGTCGGTCCACGGGATGAGGAACGGCATCCGGTCGGGGGCGTGCACCCCGGCCGCCGCCACGGAGCCGAGCGCGTCCAACTCCTTCAGGTCCGGCAGCCGCAGCTCCAGCCGGGGCGTGGCGAGCCGCAGCCCGTAGAGGGGCCAGTGGTCGAGGTTCATCCGGTGATTCTCCCGCCGCGCGCGGGCGGCGCTCCCGCAGGGGCGGTACCCTGCACACGTGATCGACCTCCGCGCTCTTCGAGACGACCCTGACCGCCTCCGCGCCTCGCAGCGGGCCCGCGGGGAAGACGACGCCGTCGTCGACCGCGTGCTGGAGCTGGACTCCGCCCACCGCTCGGCGCTGTCCCGCTTCGAGACCCTGCGGGCCGAGCAGAAGAGTGTCGGCAAGTCCGTCTCCAAGGCCTCCCCCGAGGAGCGCGAGGAGCTGCTGGCCAAGGCCAAGGGGCTGGCCGCGGACGTCAAGGAGGCCGAGGCCGAGGCCGGGCGGCTCTCCGGCGAGTTGGAGCAGGCACTGGCCGGGGTCCCCAACATCGTGGAGGAGGGCGCGCCCGCGGGCGGCGTCGACGACTTCGTGGTGATGGAGGAGGTCGGAACGCCGCGCGCGTTCGACTTCGCCCCGCGCGACCACCTGGAGCTGGGCGAGATGCTCGGCGCCATCGACACCGAGCGGGGCGCCAAGGTCTCCGGCGCCCGCTTCTACTTCCTCACCGGCCCCGGCGCCCGCCTGGAGCTGGGGCTGCTCAACATGGCCCTGCAGCAGGCGATCGCAGCCGGGTTCACCCCCATGGTGCCGCCGGTGCTGGTCAAGCCCGAGACCATGGAGGGCACCGGCTTCCTGGGGGCGCACTCCGACGAGGTGTACCACCTGGCCGAGGACGGCCAGTACCTGGTGGGCACCTCGGAGGTGCCGCTGGCCGGGTACCACGCCGGGGAGATCCTGGAGGCCGACACCTTCCCGCTGCGCTACGCCGGGTGGTCGTCCTGCTTCCGCCGCGAGGCCGGGTCCTACGGCAAGGACACCCGCGGCATCATCCGGGTGCACCAGTTCAACAAGGTCGAGATGTTCGTCTACGCCCGGCCCGAGGACGCCCACGAGGAGCACCTGCGGCTGCTCGCCTGGGAGCGGGAGATGCTCGACAAGCTGGAGCTGCCCTACCGGGTGGTGGACATCGCCGGGGCCGACCTGGGCACGAGCGCGGCCCGCAAGTACGACTGCGAGGCGTGGATCCCCACCCAGGGGCGGTACCGGGAGCTGACCTCCACCTCCAACTGCACCGAGTTCCAGGCGCGGCGGCTCGACATCCGCTACCGGGACGCCGACGGCAAGCCGCGGTTCGCCGCGACGCTCAACGGGACGCTGGCGACCACCCGGTGGATCGTCGCGATCCTGGAGAACCACCAGCGCGCCGACGGGTCGGTCGTGGTGCCCGAGGCGCTGCGCCCCTACGTCGGCCTGGACGTGCTGGAGCCCGTCAAGGGCTGAGGCGGCGGCCGCGGGCGGGCGTCCCGCGCACACGAAGCACGCGAAAGGGGGCCGGTCCCGGGACCGGCCCCCTTCACCGTTCTCAGCGGCGGCGCCTCTCGGCGGTGCCCCTTCGCCCCGCGGCGGTACGCGGGCGCACTCGGCCGCACGCGGACGGCGCCCGCCGGTGCCGCTCCAGCCGGGTACCGCTACAGGTACGGGCCCGATCCCGGGCCGGGGCGGCCCTGCTGCGGCTCCTGGCCCTGCGGCAGCGCCTTGCGCATGTTCTCCAGCTGGGCGCGGGCCGCCATCTGCTGGGCGAACAGCGTGGTCTGGATCCCGTGGAACAGGCCCTCCAGCCAGCCCACGAGCTGGGCCTGGGCGATGCGCAGCTCCGGCTCGCTCGGCGTGTTGCCGTCGGTGAAGGGCAGCGTCAGCCGCTCCAGCTCCTCCACCAGCTCCGGCGCGAGTCCGTCCTCCAGCTCCTTTATCGAGTTGGTGTGGATCTCCCGCAGGCGCGCGCGGCTGGCCTCGTCCAGCGGGGCGGCCTTCACCTCTTCGAGGAGCTGGCGGATCATGCTGCCGATCCGCATGACCTTCGCCGGCTGCTCCACCATCTCGCTGAGCGGCCGCTGCCCCTCGCCCTCCTCGGACTCCCCGCCGTCGGCGCCGTCGTGGCCGCCGGGGCCGACGATGAGCACTTGCGGCTGCTCTTCTTCGCTGAATCCGTTGTTCATGGCAACCCTTACTCGCGGATGGTCGTACGTGGGGCCCCGCCCTCCGGGGCGGTCCTCAGGAGCCGTCCCGCCGGTCGGCGGTGAGCACGATCTTGCCGACGTGGGCGCCGGACTCCATGGCCCGGTGCGCCTCGGCCGCCTGGGTGAGCGGCAGCGTCCGGTCCACGACCGGGCGGACCTCGCCCCGTTCCACCAGCGGCCACACGTGTTCGGCCACGCCCGCGACGATACCCGCCTTCTCCTCCACGGGGCGGGAGCGCAGCGTGGTCGCGTGCACCGACTGGCGCTTCACCAGCATCCGGCCCAGGTCGAGCTCGGCCTTGCGGCCGCCCATCAGGCCGATGACCACCAGCCGCCCGCCCACGTTGAGCGAGCGCAGGTTCGGGTCGAGGTAGGAGGCGCCCATGATGTCCAGCACGACGTCGGCCCCGGCGCCGCCGGTCTCCTCCTTGACGCGGGACGGGAAGTCCTCGGAGCGGTAGTCGATGGCGGCGTCGGCGCCCAGCTCCCGGCAGCGCTTCGCCTTCTCCCCGCCCCCGGCGGTGACGAGCACGCGGGCGCCGCGGGCGCGGGCGAGCTGGATCGCGAAGGTGCCGATGCCGCTGGCGCCGCCGTGGACCAGCAGGGTCTGCCCGGCCGCGAGGCCGCCCACCATGAAGACGTTGGACCAGACGGTGGCCGCGGCCTCGGGGAGCGCGGCGGCCTCGACCAGGCCGAGCCCGGCCGGGACGGGCAGGAGCTGGCCGACGGGGACCGCGACGCGCTCGGCGTAGCCGCCCCCGGCGAGCAGCGCGCACACCGGGTCGCCGACGGACCACCCGGACCCCTCGGTGCCGGGGCCCAGGGCGGCGATGTGCCCGGAGCACTCCAGGCCCGGGTAGACGGGGGCGCCGGGGGGCGGCGGGTAGCTGCCCTGGCGCTGGTTGACGTCGGCCCGGTTGACCGCGGTCGCCGCGACGTCGACGAGGACCTCCCCGGGACCCGGGACGGGGTCGGGGACCTCGTTCCAGGCGAGGACGTCCGGTGAGCCCGGCTCAAGGATCTCGATCGCGTGCATGCCATGAAAGCTACCCAGAGCGGGGGCGCGGACGACACCGGGGGAGTGCGTGATCTTCCGACCACTTCGGGTGCGCGCCGCGCCGGGAGCCGGAGGGGGCGGGGACGCGTCCGAAGGAGAGGAGGAGAGGAGGCGCCCGGGGGCGTCGCCCCCGGGGGCGGCGTCGCGACAGGGGTGCCGAAGCGACGGGAGAGGAGGGCGAGGCGGGCCTTCACGGAGGGTCCGCGAGGGGTGCACGGGGCGAGGGGTGAACGGTGTGCGTGCCGGTGGGCGAGGTGCGCGACGGCAGGGGGCGGAAGACGGACGGGGAGGTGAGGCAAGGTCCACCACGGGGCCGTACACGGCCGGGAGGAAGATGACCGACGGAGCGAACCGTGATGGCCGGAACCCCTGTCGTACAGGGGAAGATGAGTGCGGCTCGGCCCGCGCGTCACGCCTTCGGCGCTGGGTTTTATCTTTGTTGACTGAGGTGAGAAAACCGACGACGCTGGGTGCCCGGACCCCCCGCCTCCCCTGACCCCTCCGGGTCTCGGCCCCGGCTTGCACGTTCACGCCCTGATTCGCTTCTTGAGGAGAACCTCCGTGGCACAGAGAGATCACGACGGTCCGGAGCCCCACACTCCGCGTCCGCCGGAGGACGGGCGTGACCATGGGGCGGCCGCCGTGCCGGGGGACGATGTCGACGCCGGCGGCGGGAGCGCCCCGCCCCCGCCTTACGCCCTGGACGGCAGAGTGCCTCCGCCTCCGCCTTACGCCGTCCCCACCGGCCCGGAGAACCAGGAGGCGTCGCAGGGCTACCCCCTGTACCACGAGCCCGACCCCGAGCCGGAGCCGACCGACGCCGGGGGAGCGGACGCAGGGGACGCCCACGCCGAGGAGGGGGCGCGGCGCGGACCGGCGCTGCCGTGGGAGGCCCTGCCCGAGTACCAGGCCAGGCGGGGCGAGGCCGCCGAGGGCGGGGGCGAGGCTGCGCAGCAGCCTTCCGAGACGCAGGTCGTCCACCCCCCGGGCGGACAGGCGCCGGGGCAGTATCCCGCCCCTCACCAGGGCGCCGCCCAGGGTGGGGCTCCCGGGGCTCCGTACAACGGTGGTGCTCCGGGGCCGCAGCAGGCGTTTCCGGCGCCCTATACCCAGCCCGTACCGCAGAACGCGCCCTATCAGGCACCCGCCGACCAGCAGCCTGGGTCCCAGTGGCAGTACGTCCAGAACGACCAGCCTCAGGGGCCGGTCGCTCCCGGCCCCAACGGGGCGCAGCCGCCCCAGCCGCCGTACGGGGCGCCGCCTTCCGTCGTCGTCCTCCCCACCATCCAGGGGCCTCAGGGCCCGCCCGGCCCGCAGGGGCCCCAGGGGCCGCCGGGTCCCCCTACGGGTGAGGCCCCGCAGAGCCCGCAGGAGCCGCAGCCTCCCCAAGCCCCGCAGGCTCCCCAGGCTCCGCACCCTCCGCAGGAGCCGCCTGCTCCGTACGCGAGCCCCGCGCCGCCCGCGGACGGAGCCCCGTACAACGGTCCGTACCAGGGCCCCCCGAACCCGGGGCCTCCCGTGGTCCTGCCCACGTTGCAGGGGCCCCAGGGGCCGCCCGGTCCGCAGGGGCCCCAGGGCCCGCCCGGCCCGCCCACCGGCGGGGCACCGCGTGGCGGTGCACAGCAGGGCGCACCGGAACAGCAGGGCCGTCCGCCCAGGCCTGCTCCCCCCGGCCCGAACGGCCCGCAGGGGCCGAACGGTCCGCAAGGGCCACACGGGCAGCAAGGGGCGCAGCAGCGCCCTGCGCAGCCGGGCCCGCAGCCCGGCCCCGGCGGTCCACAGCCCGGTCCTGGCGGTCCGCAGCGACACCCGGGTCCGTACGGTCCGCCGGGTCCGCAGGGGGCTCGGCCCCCGCAGGGCGGGCCGGTGCAGCCGGGTCCGCCGAGGCGGCCGCCGATGCCCCCTGGCCCTCAGCCCGGTCCGGGTGGGCCGCAGGCCCAGCAGCCCCCGGCGCCGCACCAGGCGCAGGCCGTCCCGGCGGCTCCGCCTGCGGAGACGGCGCCGCCTGCCGACGACGTCCACCCCGCGCCCGCGCCTGACCCCGATGGCACCGCTGCACCTGCGCCCGCGCCCGATGGCGCCGCGGGCGCCGAAGGCGTGCCCGCGGTCGAGCGGCGCGCCGGGGACGACGTCCCCGAGCCGGAGCAGCTTCCTCCGCTGGCCGCGGCCGCCCCTCCCGTGGCCGTGGGCCAGGAGGGCCCTGCCCCGGAGGCCGTGGACTCCGAGGGCGTGGAGCAGTGGGACGCACCGGAGGCAGGCGCCGAAGCCCCCGTGCAGCAGGACGGTGTCGCCGATTTCGCCGATCCCGCAGGGGCGGACGCGACGGACGGCGCGGAGGCCGAGGGCGGGGAGGCGCCGCTGCCCGATGCCGCGCCGCTGCCGGAGGACGACTGGAGCGAGTTCCCGTCGGCCGCCCAGCCTGAGTCGGGGGCCTTCGTGCCCCAGGACCCGGCTTCGGCGGAGGGGGGTTCCGGGGTCGAGCCGGTCGTGCCGGTGTCCGAGACCGGTGCACAGCCCGTCTACCAGGTGCCGGGACCGCAGGCCCCGCCGGAGGAGTCGGAAGGGCCCGTTCAGGGGCAGGCGGCGGAGGAGTTCTCCGACGTTCCTGCCGCCGGTCCGGTGTTCGCCGACGACGGAGAGCAGGGGGCGTCGGCTGCCGGTCCTGACCAGGGGTATTTCGGTGAGGCGCCGCAACCTTCTCACGAGTGGGAAGGGGACGGGCCGACGGTCTTCGCGCCCGATGGCGGCGAGGAGTACGCCGTCCAGGCCGAGCCGCAGACGGTGGCTTTCGGCACCGGCCCCCAGGCACCGATCCAGGAGGTCGGCCCGGAGAGAGCGGATCAGCCCGGCCAGTGGGACGGCCAGCCGCCTGCGGGGGCCTTCGGCACGGGTCCGCAGCCTGTGATGCAGGAGGGGGCGGCTCTTGCCTCTTCTGATGAGGGTTATGCGGTGGCCGATGCCTATGAGGGGCGGTCTTCGCAGTGGGATGGGCAGCAGGCTGACCCGTACGCCGCTGGTGATCAGGGGCAGCCGCCTGTGGGCGCCTTTGGCACGGGTCCGCAGGGTGCTCTGCAGGG
This sequence comes from Nocardiopsis chromatogenes YIM 90109, assembly GCF_000341185.1. Taxonomy (GTDB): domain Bacteria; phylum Actinomycetota; class Actinomycetes; order Streptosporangiales; family Streptosporangiaceae; genus Nocardiopsis_A; species Nocardiopsis_A chromatogenes. Next base: position 27,364 of record NZ_ANBH01000256.1, on the reverse strand, counting down.
CGGTGGGGCGTATGCCCCTGGTGCCGAGGGGACGCTCGACCAGGGCCACCCGCAGCAGCGCGCGAGCGGCCAGGGGCAGCCTCCCCAGTGGGGTGGGCAGCAGGCCGCCCCCTACGCCCCTGCCGACCAGGGCCAGCCTCCGGTGGGCGCCTACGGCACAGGGCCCCAGCCCGCGCAGGACCCCGCGCAGCAAGGGCAGTGGGGCGCCCCCTCCCAAGGGCAGTGGGGCGCGCCGGTGCAGCCGCCGCCGCAACCGCAGCAGCCGTACGGCCCCGCGACCGGTGCCCAGCAGCCCTACCAGCAGCCGCGGCAGGGCTACTCCGCCTACCCCGAGGTCGTCGGGCAGCAGCAGGCCACGAGTGCCGAGGAGCTCGACGCCGAGTCGCTGGTGCGCGGTGGGCCCCGCAAGCGCAAGCCCGGCGGCGGGTGGCGCCGCGCCGTGCACGCCGCCTCGTTCGGTCTGGTCAACCCCGGCGAGTCGGCGGACGAGAAGCGCCGCAACGAGCTGGTGGCGCGTTCACGTACGCACGTGGCCGGGGGACACCACCGGGTGGCCGTTCTCAGCCTCAAGGGCGGCGTCGGCAAGACCACCACGACGGTGGCCCTGGGGTCGATGCTGGCCTCCCTGCGCGGGGACCGCATCCTCGCGGTCGACGCCAACCCGGACCGGGGCACGCTGTCGGACAAGGTGCGCCTGGAGACGGCGGCGACCATCCGGGACCTGCTCAACGAACGGCACACCATCACCCGGTACGCCGACATCCGCGGGTTCACCTCGCAGGCGCTGAGCCGGCTGGAGATCCTGGCGTCCGACCGGGACCCGGCCGTCTCCGAGGCGTTCAGCGAGAACGACTACCGCGAGGTCTCGCGGCTGCTGGAGCACTACTACTCCATCTGCATCACCGACTGCGGCACCGGCCTGCTGCACTCGGCGATGCGGGGCGTGCTGGGCCTGGCCGACCAGGTGGTCCTGGTCAGCTCCCCGTCGGTGGACGGGGCGCGGAGCGCCAGCGCCACCCTGGACTGGCTGGAGGCGCACGAGTACGGGTACCTGGTGCGCGGCGCGGTGGTCGTGCTGTCGATGGTGCGTACGAGCGGTAAGAGCAGCGTCGACCTCGACCGCCTGGAACAGCACTTCGCCAGCCGGTGCCGTTCCGTGGTCCGGGTCCCGTGGGACCCCCACCTGGAGGAGGGCGCCGAGGTCGACCTGGACCGCCTGGCCCCGGGGANCCCCGCCACTGTCGGCGAGGCCTTCGCCTGGCCGCGCTGACCCCGTCGCCGAGTACCGCCTGGGCCACCCGAGAGGAGGCCCGGGCGGTGCGCTGTCGGGTGGCGGGCGTGCGGATGGTCGCCGTGTTTCGGAACGACGGGGTCGGCAGGTGCCCCGCTCACCGCCCCCGGCCCGCCGCCCGGCCGGGGACCGCGAGTGGCGCACCAACTCTTCCCGTCGCCGCCGATCGCGGCGACCACGCACACGCCCGAGGGCCGACAACGCCGCTGGGGGGCTCGTGGCCGCGAAGGGTCCCATCGCTCCAGCGGACGCCATCCCAGCGCACGCGGCCCGCGTCCACCTGTCGTCTCGGGTGTCCGCTACTCGGCGGCGTTGTCGTGGGCCTCCCGTCCCTGGTCTGGGGGTGTCGCTTCGGTGGCCGTGGGCTCGGGGCCCGGCGGGGTCTCCTTCGGTCGCCGGGCGGAGTGGTATGGGTCACTCATGAGTGGATTCTTTTGCCTGGTATGTCGCTTGGTGTCTGGTTTCGGACTGACGGGTGGAATGGTCGCGGGGGTGCTCTGAAAAGGGGGCCCAGAACCCGTGTCGCCGTGTCCTTCCGGTATCGGTCCCGGTCACGGGAGGCGCGCAGCCGCAGGGGTTTTCGCATCTCGGCCAACGGCGTGTGAATTGCGCTTGGACGCAATGAATATTGTCCACAGCACGACCGGAGAGGTCGTATCGTGATCTCTGTTGCCGATTCGCCCCCATGCGACCGAGGACTGCGATGTCTGAAACTCCCCCGACCGTCGCGGGCGTCCCCGGGGAACCACCGGTGCTGGGCGACGACCCCGACGCCGGCCTGAGCGGGGTCCGCTCGGTCCACGTGTGGATCTCCCTGCTCCCCGCCCTGCTGGTCGCCGCCGTCGCGGCCGTCGCCGTCGCGGCCCTGCTCACCGCGTCCCCCACGGACATGACCTCGGCCGTGGTGCTCATCGCCGCCGGTGCCTGCGCCGCCCTCGTCATGGCCGGGGCGGTCCTGCTGGCCGAGCGCGCCACCACCAGGGTGGAGCGCGCCGCGGACGCCCTCCGCCGCCGCAGCGAGCGCACCCGCGGCGCCCTGCTGCACCTGTCCGCGCGCATCGAGCGCGGCGAGGACGTGCGGCCGGTCGCCGAGCCCAGCCTGCCCGCCGGGGGCGACGCCTTCACCCTCCTGGCCCACGAGCAGCGCGCGGCCCTGACCGCCGCCTGGAACGCCGCCGTCCGCGCCCACCGGGCCCACCTCGCCCGGCAGGGCGGCGCGGAGGCGGCCGGGCAGGCGGGTCCGGAGCGGCCCGCGGCCCCGTCCCCCGCCGTCCGCACCGAGGCGGCGCCGGACGCGCAGGGCCACCGCGCCCCGTCCCCCTACAGCGTGCCCACCCCGAACCTGGGCACCGGGCAGCAGGTCGAGGTCTTCGTCAACGTCGCCCGCCGGATGCAGTCCCTGGTGCACCGCCAGATCGGCCTCCTCGACGAGCTGGAGGCCCAGGTCGAGGACCCGGACCTGCTCAAGGGCCTGTTCACCATCGACCACCTCGCCACCCGCATGCGCCGCCAGTCCGAGAGCCTGGCCGTGCTCGGCGGCACCTCCTCCCGGCGGCGCTGGAGCCGCCCGGTCAACCTCTACGAGGTGCTGCGCTCGGCGGTGGCCGAGGTCGAGGACTATTCCCGGGTCAAGGTGGTCCCGCCCTCCGGCGGCACCCTGGCCGGCGGCGCCGTCGTCGACGTCATCCACCTCATCGCCGAACTGGTGGAGAACGCCACCAAGTTCTCCCCGCCGCGCACCCGGGTGCTGCTGCGCACCGAGGAGGTCGGCGCGGGCATCGCGGTCGAGGTGGAGGACCGCGGTCTGGGCGTTCCCCCCGAGGAGCGGCGGCGGATGAACGAGCTGCTCGCCGAGCCCGACCGGGTCGACATCGGCGAGCTGCTGCGGGACGGCCGCATCGGGCTGTTCGTCGTGGCCACCCTGGCCCGCAAGCACGGCGCCCGGGTGCAGCTCCAGTCCAGCGTCTACGGCGGGACCCTGGCCGTGGTCGTGCTCCCGTCCGCCCTGCTGGGAGCGGCCGAGGAGCGGCCGCGGCGCAGGCCCGTCCAGGAGGCGGCGGCGACCGGCGGGCAGCGCGTCCCCGGGGCGTCGGCCGACCGGTCCACACCTCACGGGGAGGTCCCCTCCGTGCCGAACCCTGCCGACTCCGTGCCGCCGGGCCCGTCCCCGAACCCGTCCCCGGGGCCGGACCCCGCGCCGGTCCCCGCCGCCCCGGGGCCGATGCCCTCGGCGCAGCCGTCGGCGATCTCGTCGGCCTTCGAGCGCGCGGGTGTCGCCCGGCCCACTCCGCCCCCGTCCGGGAACCCCGGGGAGCACGCCCCCCAGGCGCCCGCGGCCCCGGCGCCCGCGCCGGGCGGCCAACCCCCCGTCGGCCCCGCGGTTCCGCAGGACAACGCCGCGCGGCCCCCGCTCCCCGAACGCCAGGTCCAGGAGAACCTCGCCCCCGAACTGCGCCGCTCCTCCGACGCCGCCCCGAGCGCCCCCGGCGAGGACGCCCCGACGCTCGGACTCATGGCCGCCTACCAGGGGGGGATCCGCCGCGCAGAGCAGGAGGGCGGTGACGGCACCCCCGCCCCCTGAGGCGTGTTCCCGGTCCGCGGCCGTCCTGCGGGCCCCCGCACGCCCGTCCGATCTTTCGAGTGCCCCGTCCCTCTTGAAAGTGAGTCCCACACGATGGTGAGCCCTGCGCCCCCGGGTCCGGATTCGGACCTCGCCTGGCTGCTGAGCGGCCTGGTCCAGCGCGTCCCGCACACCCGCAGCTCCGTCCTGCTGTCCTCGGACGGCCTCACCAAGGCCGCGCACGGCCTGGACCGCGAAGGCGCCGACCAGCTCTCGGCCATCGCCTCCGGCCTGTTCTCCCTGGCCCGCGGGACCGGGGTGCGGTTCGGCGACGGCGACGCGGTCCGCCAGGTCGTCGTCGAGCTGGACACCTCGCTGCTGTTCGTCGCCTCCGCCGGGTACGGCTCGGTGCTGGCGGTGCTGGCCGGCCGGGAGGCCGACGCCGGTGTCCTCGGCTACGAGATGTCCCAGCTCATCAAGAGCGTGCGGCCCTTCCTGGCCACCCCGGCCCGGTCGGCCCCCGACGGCGCGGGCGGACATGGCCGCTGACGACGAGCCCCTCATCGACGAGGACGCGGGGCGCCTGGTGCGCCCCTACACGGTGAGCAACGGCCGCACCGCCCCCACCCGCAGGCTGGACCTGATGTCGCTGGTGGCCTCCACCGGCCGGGTGGGCCAGTCCGACCTGACCCCCGAGTACGCCCGCACCCTGCGGCTGTGCAAGGGCCCGACGTCGGTGGCCGAGGTGGCCGCGCACCTGCGGCTGCCCGCCGCGGTCACCAAGGTCCTGCTGTCCGACCTGGTCGACGCCGGGGCGGTGGCCGCCCAGGCGCCGCGCCCGGCCGCCGACCCCTCCGACAGACGCCTACTGGAGATCCTGCTCGATGGCCTACAGCGACGGCTCTGACCCGTTCCCGACCGCCGTCAAGGTCCTGGTCGCGGGCGGCTTCGGGGTCGGAAAGACCACCTTCATCGGCTCCGCCAGCGAGATCGAGCCGCTCAGCACCGAGGAGCTCATCACCGCGGCCAGCGCGGGCCACGACGACCTGCACGGGGTCGAGGACAAGACGACCACCACCGTGGCGTTCGACTTCGGCCGCATCACCATGGACCCCTCACACGTGCTGTACCTGTTCGGCACCCCCGGCCAGGACCGGTTCTGGTTCATGTGGGAGGAGCTGTCCAACGGTGCGCTGGGCGCGGTCGTGCTGGCCGACCCGCGGCGCCTGCAGGACTGCTTCTCGGCGGTCGACTTCTTCGAGCACCGCCGCATCCCGTTCCTGGTGGCGGTCAACGAGTTCGACGGCGCCTACCGCTACACCGCAGAGGAGGTGCGCTCGGCGCTCAAACTGGGCGCGGGGACCCCGGTGCTGACGTGCGACGCCCGCGTGGCCCGCTCGGCCACCGAGACGCTCATCGCCCTCGTCCGGCACCTGATCGCCGTCCCCGCCTCGCCCTAGCAACCGCGGCCCGGCACGCCCCAGCACGGCCCGACACCGCCCAGTACGGCCCGGCACCGGCCGGGACCGGTCAGCACCGCGAAACCCTGCCGAACGGAGTCCCCCGTGACCGACGTACCCGAAGGACACATCATCGTCCCCGAGGACCAGGAGGCCGCCGAACGGGTGGCGCGCCTGGACGAGCTGGGCCTGGGCGCCGGGCCCGACACCGAGTTCGACGCCTTCGCCCGCGACCTGGCCCAGGCGGCCGGAGCCCAGTTCGCCATGGTCAACTTCATCAAGGAGGACCACCAGTACTTCGCCGGCCTGTACGTCTCCGACAGCGCCCAGGGCGGGTCGGTGCTCAGCACCGAGTCCAGCGCCGCCGACACCCCCGACCGGGTGATGGAGCGCGACCACGGCTACTGCCCGCACGTGGTGGCCCGCCGCCTGCCGCTGGTGCTGGACGACGTGTGCGACTACCCGCGCTTCGCCGGGAACCCGGTGGTCGACGAGATCGGCATCCGGTCCTACATGGGCGCGCCGCTGATCGACCGCGACGGCACCACGCTCGGCACGATCTGCGTGGTCGACCGGGAGGCGCGGCCGTGGGGGCGCCCCGGCCTGGAGCTGATCAAGGAGCGCGCCGCCGAGCTGATGGACATGGTCCACCGGCGCGAGGAGGTCCGGCAGGGCGCCGCCGAGTAGGCGCGGACGCCGGGAGCCGCCGCGGCGGTCGTCTACCGGCCACTGGATACACGCGAGGAGCGCGGTGCGGGGCACCGCGCTCCTCTGTCGTCGGCCGGTCCCGTCCGCCCTCGCCGTGCCGACCGCGGCGGGGGCGCCCGGTGCTCAGGGGGCGGCGTACTCCGGGGCGAAGGGTGCGGCCAGCTTCTCCGACCACTGCCCCTTGGCGGTGCCGAGGCCGAACTCGGCCAGCCGCAGGAGCTGGATGTCCGAGGTCCCGGCCGGGGCGAAGATGTGCTGGGCGTCGCGCAGGTACCGCTCCAGCGGGCGGTCGGTGAAGAGCCCGCAGGCGGCGTGCACCTCCATGGCGTCGCGGGCGGTGTCCAGGGACGACTCGACATTGACGAGCTTGGCGTTCATCAGCTCGGCGTCGCAGGGCATCCCGTGGTCGAGCAGGTGGACCGCGTGGTAGAGCGCGATGCGCGCGGTCATCAGCCGGGACCGCATCCGCCCCAGCTTGATCTTGATGTTGGGCAGTTCGGCCAGCGGCCTGCCGTAGCGCTCCCGCTCGGAGGCATAGGCCAGGGTCTCGTCGACGATGGCCCGGTGGATGCCGAGGGAGACGGCGGCGAGGTTGGCGCGGCCGTAGAGGACGCTGGAGGAGTAGGCGACCGGCAGGCCGTCCCCCTCCTCGCCGAGCCGGTTGGCGGCGGGGACCCGGCAGTCCTCGAAGACCAGCTCGCCGAAGCTGAAGCCGTGCAGCCCCATGGAGGGGACGTGCTCGCCGAGGGAGAAGCCGGGCCGGTCGGCCTCGACCAGGAACGCGGACAGGCCCTTGGAGCCGGGGCCGGTGCGCACCACGACCCCGTGCAGGTCGCCGACGTGGCTGTTGCCGACGAACACCTTGCGGCCGTTGAGGATGTAGTCGTCGCCGTCGCGGACGGCGGTGGTGCCCATGCCCAGCACGTGGCCGCCGGACTCGGGCTCGGTGACGGCGATGGTGGGCAGGCAGCCGCCCGCGGCGATCGCCGGCAGCCAGGCCCGCTTCTGGTCCTCGTCGCCGAAGTTCACGATCTTGGCGACGCCGAGCTGGGAGGCCTGGACCATGGCGCCCATCGCGCCGCTCACGCGCGAGAGCTCCTCGATGATCACGGTTTTGGCCAGGTGCCCCAGCCCCATTCCGCCGTGGCCGGTATCGATGGTCACGCCGATCCAGCCTTGTTCGGCGATCTTTCGCGACAGTTCATATTGGACGGTTCGGGAGGCCTCCATCTCCGGGACAAGGGGGGCCACTTCGGCTTCCGCGAATGCTCTGACCTCTTTTCGCAGACGCTCATGCCGTTCCGTGGTGAACGGTTCGACCAAGGGGGTCTCCTCATGCGTGGATCGATGGTGCGTCGGGGGTGCGCACAGCGGGAGGGCCTGAGCCCCAGGGGATCCAGGGTCTTCAGGCCCTACCGGGAGATCATCCTGATTTCCCCGGATGGGAAACACAAGGCCTTGGCGTCCTTCGCCCATCTGGCAGTGCCCGTGAGAGGTCTCACGTTTCGGTCGGAGCCATTTACGGTACACCGGTGAATTGTCGGCCCAAAAAATGCTGTGGACCTGCGGAAATCCGCTGGGATGTCCAGGGGGCCGATGCTTTCGGTGGAAGAGGGGTGGAAGGGGGGCGAGTGGGGGAACGCCGTTCGGTTTCCAGGGGGGCGGAAGCCGGGCGCGGCGCCGCCCGGAGTAAGAAAGGCCCGCCCCTGCGGGGCGGGCCCGATGCGCGGAGGGTGTGGGATTCGAACCCACGAAGCCCGGTCAAGGGCTTGGCGCTTTTCAAGAGCACTGCACTAGGCCGCTATGCGAACCCTCCGTGAGCGCGGTCGCCGACCCCCGGGGTGCTCCACCTCGTGGGCGGCCCGCTCTCCGCGCTCATGCTAGCTCACGCTCCGCGCCTTCGTGGCCGCGGGCGCCGGGGAGTCCGTGGGCGTGCGCGTGGTCCCCGTGGACGTGCAGGTCCCATTCGGGGAACGGGTCTTCAAAGGCCTCCGCGGAAAGCGCGCGCTCGCCCGGGCCTAGAAGGCACTCTCCCAGTGCCGCCCGGAGCGCGCTCCCCTTGAGGCCCTGTCCGATGAAGACCAGCTCCTGGGCCGCGCCTCGGGCGGCGCTCTCCTGCGCGCCTGCACGCCCGTCCCGGAGGCCGACCCCGAGGCCGTCCCCGAGCCCGCCTTCCGGCGCCGGTTCGGCGCCGAGGGGCTCGGTGTGGAGAACGGGCCCGGCCTGTGACCACAACCCGCCCACGCCGGGCCGGGAGGCGAGGGTGAAGAACCCCTTGGAGCGCAGCACGGTGCCGAACTCCCCGGTGTCCAGGCGCTCGGCGGCCAGGGCCCACAGGCGGCCCGGGTGGAACGGGCGGTCGGCCCGGAAGACGATGCTGGATATGCCGTACTCCTCGGTCTCGGGCACATGGTCGCCGTTCAGCTCGGCGACCCACCCGGGGGCCTGGGAGGCCCGTTCCAGGTCGAACAGCCCGGTGCCGAGGACCTCGCCGAGGGCGACCCGCCCCCGCTCGGCGCGGACCAGGCGGGCGAGGGGGTTGAGGCGGCGCACCGCGGCCTCCACCCGGTCCGCCTGCTCCTCCGAGACGAGGTCGAGCTTGTTGAGCACCAGCACGTCGGCGAACTCCACCTGGTCCACGAGCAGGTCGCTGACGGTGCGCTCGTCGTCCTCGTAGGCGTCCAGGCCGCGTTCGGCGAGGTCGTCGCCGCGCTCCAGCTCACGGAGGAAGGCGCCCGCGTCGACCAGCGAGACCATGGTGTCCAGTCGGGCGATGTCCTGCAGCACCGAGCCGTCTTCGGCGGGGAAGGCGAAGGTGGCGGCGACGGGCATCGGCTCGGAGATGCCGCTGGACTCGATGAGCAGGTAGTCGAAGCGCCCCTCGCGGGCCAGGCGGGCGACCTCTACCAGCAGGTCGTCGCGGAGCGTGCAGCAGATGCAGCCGTTGCTCATCTCCACCAGGCGCTCCTCGGTACGGGACAGCGCCCCGCCTTCGCGCACCAGGCCGCCGTCGATGGCGACCTCGCTCATGTCGTTGACGATGACGGCGACGCGCATGCCGGAGCGGTTCGCCAGCACATGGTTGAGCAGGGTGGTCTTCCCGGCTCCGAGGAAGCCGGAGAGCACGGTCACCGGAAGCGGGGCGCGCGCCGGGGGCGGGCCGGACGGTGTGTCCATGGGGGTCCTTCCGCAAAGAGATTGAAAATGATGATCATATTCAATCGTGCGGGCGCCGCCGTGCGTCCGCCGCCCCGGCCCGGCGGCGGGGTCAGTCCGCGGCCTCCAGCGTCCTTCCGTCCTCGAAGCACCAGGCCCAGCCCTCGCCCGGTTCGGCGGAGGCGGCGATCGGGTGGTCGCGGGAGGCGGCGTGCGCGGAGGCGTGGCGGGCGGGGGAGGAGTCGCAGCAGCCCACGTTCCCGCAGGACAGGCAGGTGCGCAGGTGCACCCAGTCCCTCCGGCCCTCGCGCAGGCAGTCGGTGCACCCCGACGAGCGGGGCAGGACCGGCCGCACGCCCTCGGCGTGCGGGCAGGCGCTCGACGGGTCGGGGCGGAAGTCCACCGGGGTGTCGGTGCGCGGGTGGTCCCCCGGTGCGGCCGACGGCAGGCCGAGGCGCTCCACCACCGCCGCGCACACCCGGTCGGCCGCCGACGCGGGGCCGTCCAGCACCCGGTCCACGCCGGCACGGACCAGCTCGCGGGGGTCCGGGCCGTCGACCGGGCAGACCGCGATCGGCACGTCCGGCGCCGCGCGGGCGATCACCGAGGCGATGGCGGCCGTCTCCTCCCCGGTGTTCTCGCAGATCAGCACCAGCCGTGCGGAGCGCAGCCCGGCCTGCTCCAGCACGTTGCGCTTGACCGGGTCGCCGCGCACCACCCGGTACCCGGCCGCCTCGGCCTCGGCCGCCAGGTCCGGCCCCAGCGTGGTCACCGACACCGGGACCCCGTGGGCCCGCAGCGTCGCGGCGACCTCCCGGGCGACTGGGCCCCACCCCGAGATCAGCACCGGGTCCTTCGCGGAGCAGGCCGCGGGGTCCTTCTTCCCGGCGGCGGGCGCGGGGGCCGCCGATCGGCGCGGGCCCAGCACCCGGCCCAGCCGGTCGCCGAGCGAGGCCAGCGCCGGGGTCGCCACCATCAGCAGCACCGTCACCGAGATCAGCACCTGCTCGCCCCGGTCCCCCAGGGCGCCGAAGTCCAGACCGCCGTCGTGCCCGGCCCGCTGCAGCACGAAGGAGAACTCGCCGATCTGGGCGAGCATCAGCCCGCCCGCCACCGCGGTGGGCGCCCCCAGGCGCAGCGCCGCCAGCGCGGCGGCGCCGGTGACCGCCTTGACCGCGACCACGCCCAGGGCGATCAGGCCGATCAGCCACCACAGCTCCGCCAGCGCGCCCAGGTCCAGCAGCATCCCGATGGAGACGAAGAACAGCGCGCTGAAGACGATCTGCAGCGGCAGCACCTCGCCCAGGGCGTGCTGGCCGTGCCGGGACTCGCTGACCACCAGCCCGGCCAGGAACGCCCCCAGCGCCACGCTCACCCCGGCGAGCGAGGTGACGAAGGCGGTGCCGATCCCCAGCGCCACCACGGTGAGCAGGAAGACCTCCGGCGAGCAGGCGCGGGCGACCGCCTCCAGCAGCGGCGGCATCACCTTGCGGGCGACCNCCACCAGCCCCCCCGCCAGCACGGCGGCCGCGGTGCCCAGCGCCCGGGCGATCTCCCCCGGGCCGCCGCCCTCGCCGGTCAGCAGGGGCAGGAACAGCACCATCAGCACCACGGCCAGGTCCTGGAAGATCAGCACCGCCACCCCGGCCTGGCCGACCGGGCGGGTGGTGTCCCCGCGCGAGGCCAGCAGCTTCAGCACGATCGCCGTGGAGGAGAGCGAGACGAGCAGCCCGGTGAACAGGGCGGCCCGCCAGTCGGCGCCGAAGAGCGCCGTGGTCCCGGCGGTGACCGCGACCGCCAGGGTGACCTGCAGGCCGCCGCCGACGAGTACGTGGCGCTTGATGGCCGCGAGCCGCTCCAGGGAGAATTCGATGCCGATCGTGAACAGCAGGAGGATGACCCCGATGTCGGCGGCGTCCTCGACGACCTGCGTGCTCTGTACGAGGCCGAGCTGGTGCGGTCCGATCAGCACCCCGGCCAGCAGGAACCCCACGATGGGCACGATGCGCAGCCGCGTGGAGATGTAGCCGATGACCGCCGCCGCGCACACCAGTACGGCCAGCGGCATCAGGTAGTCGGGCACGCTTTCGCCCGCGGCCAGGTGCATGGTGGTGATCCCCCCTGTGAGCGCCCCGGGCCGGTGCCGCCCGGGCCGCATCGGCGTGCGGCACCGACATTATGGGGGCCGTGGGCCGAGGCGGGGCGCAGGCGGGGTGCCGGGTCGCGGCGGGGACGGGCGACGGGGGCTGGATCGTTGATGGGGAGCGTGGGCCCCGGTCAATGGTCGTCGGCCACCGGCAGCCGCTTGGCCGGGGCGCCGACCGGCCGGTCGTGCCGGATCGCGGCGTAGGGCGCACAGCCCCTCCGGCACACCCCGGCCCAAGGGCCCCGGCGGTGCACCCGGCACGGCGCCCGAACACGCCCCTCGCCGCGTTCGGATCAGCCGCGGGCACGCCCAGGCTGACTCCCCCCCCTGCTCGCAGGGAATACGGCGGCATCGCGGTGACCGTGCCCGGACGCCGCTCGCTACGGTCATAATCCACGCGGTACCCCCTGGCCCCGGGCATTACTCGTGAGTAACATTTGGACCTATGACATCGAACGACGCCGAGACGGCGGAGACGCTCAAGGCCGGCTTCCTGGCCACCGTCCCCTTCGCGCGCACCCTGGGGCTGCGCTTCGAGGAACTGGAGCCGGGCCGCTCCGTCATGCGGCTGCCCGACGAGCCCGCGCACCACAACCACATCGGCGGCCCGCACGCCGGTGCGATGTTCACCCTGGCCGAGTCGGCCTCCGGGTCCATCATCCTGAGTACCTTCTCCGACCAGCTCGACCGGGCCGTGCCGCTGCCCACCACCGTCACCCAGACCTTCGAGAAGGTCGCGATGGGCGACATGGTGGCCGAGGCGAGGCTGGGGCGTCCCCGCGAGGAGATCGTCGCCGAACTGGACGCCGGGAAGCGCCCGGAGTTCCCGGTGGAGGTGGAGCTGCGCACCGAGGACGGCACGGTGACCGGGCACGTGACCGTGGTGTGGACCCTGAAGCCCAAGCGCAGGGACTGAGGCCTGGGGACGGCGGTCGGGGCCCGGCGGCGCCCCGACCGGGTCGCCTCCCGCGCCGTGCCCTCGTCGGCCCGGGGCCACCGTGGCGGGCACGTCGTCCGGAGCGGGCCCATCCCTCCTGCGGCGCTCTGACAGGGGCCCCGCTTGAGCGGACGTCTTGAGCGGACGCCGCCCGTGCGGGCACCTCCTCTCCGGCGACCGGCCCCGGCGACCGGCCCCGGCGGCCGCGGCCTCCGGGGAACTGTCGCCCTCGCCGAGTACGGTGACGGCAGTCCCGGCCCGCAGGGGCCGGGCGGCGAGTTCCAGGAGGTTTTCCGGGTGAGGATCCGAGCCGACCGAGACGTGTTCGCCGAGGCCGTCGCCTGGACCGCCCGGGCACTTCCGCTGCGCCCGGCCATGCCGGTTCTGGCGGGCATGCGCATGGAGGCCGCCGACGGCGGGCTGCGGCTGTCCGGGTTCGACTACGAGGTCTCGGCCCGCGCGCGCGTGGACGCCGAGGTCGAGGAGGCCGGGGCGGTGCTGGTCTCCGGCCGCCTGCTGGCCGAGATCGCGCGCAGCCTTCCCGCCCATCCCGTGCAGGTCGAGGCCGACGGCGGCCGAGTGCTGCTCACCTGCGGTCCGGCCCGCTTCACCCTGGTCACCCTGCCCCTGGAGGACCACCCGCTGCTCCCGGACCTGCCGCCCGCGGCCGGGTCGCTGCCCGGCGAGGCGTTCGCGGGCGCGGTGCGCCAGGTGGTCCCGGCCGCCAGCCGGGACGACACGCTGCCCATGCTCACCGGGGTGCACCTGGACTTCGGCGCCGAGTCCCTGGCGCTGGCCGCCACCGACCGGTACCGGATCGCCGTGCGCCGGATGTGGTGGAGCCCCGAACATCCGGGAGCCGCCGGGTCGGCGCTGGTGCCCGCGCGCACCCTGAGCGACCTGGCCCGCACCTTGGACCCGTCGGCCAACGTGGAGGTGTTCCTGTCGGGGGCGTCCGGCGGCGCCGGGGCATCGGGCGGCGGGGGCATGATCGGCTTCGCGAGCGGCGGCCGGAGCAGCACCACCCGCCTGATCGACAGCGACTTCATCCCCTACGAGAAGCGCTTCCCGGCCGAGGCCGCGGCCCGGGCCGAGGTGTCGCCCGCGGCGTTCACCGAGGCGGTCAAGCGGGTGGCGCTGGTGGCCGACCGCAGCACCCCGGTGCGGATCTCCTTCACCCCGGGCTCCGGCGGCGCCGCGGGCGAGGCGGTCCTGGAGGCCGGTTCGGGCGAGGACGCCCAGGCCGCCGAGGTGATCGCGGTGGACTACGACGGCGAGCCGATGCGCATCGCGTTCGCCCCCGGCTACCTGCTGGACGGCCTGGCCGGGGTGTCCACCGAGCGGGCGCGCCTGGACATGACGCAGCCCACCAAACCCGCGGTGGTCTCCGACGCCCCCGAGGCCGAAGGCGACGAGCCGGAGTTCCGCTACCTGGTGATGCCGCTGCGCCTGTCCTGAGGGCGCCGGGCCGCCCTGCGGGGGCGGCGCTGCGGCTCGGCGCCGCGGGGGGAGGCCGCACCGGGCGGGGTCAGTCGGGGCATCCCTCGTTGCTGGCGATCTCCTCGCGGTCGAAGGGGACGAGTTCGTAGTGGAGCGTGCGGTAGCGCAGCAGCCGGTGGGTGGCGGGCACCGCCCAGCGCTGCAGCATCGGGTGGCGACGGCCCAGGAGGAGGGCCGCGTGCCGGGACTCGGCGTCGTCGAGCAGGCGGACCCGTCCGCGGACGGGCAGTCCGCGGGGCTCTCCGCGGAAGCTGCAGGGGCGCAGGTCGGCGACGGGGTTGTTGCGCAGCCGCTTGGCCTTGCCGGAGTCCTCCCAGGTGCGGAAGATGATCCGCGCGCCGTCGATGACGATGCTCACCGGGGTGTCCACGCCGGTGACACCGTCGGACCGGTAGGTGGTGAGCAGCGCCGTCTTGTGGCCGCGGAACGGTTTGAGGAGCGTGGCCGTGTTCATCGAGGGTGACTCTCCTTGGGTCCGTTCGTGTACAGACCACCTTCCCAACGCAGTGACCTGAATCACCTTCGCCACGCCTGGGATCGCCCCGCCGGGGCCGGGGCGCCGTCGGCCCGCACGCGGAAGGGGGAGGCTGGGGAGGGGGCGCCATCGCCCCGAGTCGGAGGCGGACGCGGCCACCGGGAGTGGCCCGAACCGGACACGAAGGGCGGTTTATCCACAACGATGTGTGGTTAGGGGTCTCCATCTCGACCCTGATCGGGGGATGAGCGCGACCTTGTCCACAGAAATCCCCACCCCTGTGGAAAACCCGGCGTGGGGACCGCGGTGTGCGGCGGCCCCGTCGGTCCCGGCGGCGACGAAGGCTCGCGCCCCTTCCGGCAGCGCTGTCGGCCGCTCGGCGTGCGGTGGTCGGTGGGCTCGGCGACAACGGGGAGAACCGGGCGGGCAGCGGCTCGGCTAGGGCGTGTTGATCGGATCATGGATGTCGCGAGCGGCCTCATGTCCATCGCAAGGCCGCTGTGTTCCCGAAAAGCAGGAGGAGTCGGCCTGGGCGTGCCGTCGACCGATGAGAACGCGGCGAGGGACGCGCCCGGGCGCCGCGCAGCAGATCATGATCCAATCAACACGCCCGGGATCGTTGATGGGAAATGTGTGTCCCGATCAGTGGTCGAAGATCACCGGCCGCTTGAGCGGGGCCCCGATCAGCCGGGCGCGCCGGATCGTGGCCTCAAGCGCGCGGCCCCTCCGGCACACCCCCGGCCCCAATGGCCCCTTCAGCGTCCAGACCACCCGCCCCGATGCTCTGGCGCACCCGGCCCGCTCACACCGACCGCGGGCGCCCCTCGCCGTGCTCGCAGCAGGTTCAGAAACTTCCCATCAAAGATCTAGGCGCCCCGCGAACCCCGACGGGCGTCCTGCGTGGCGGAATCGCCACTGTGAAGGCGTTCAGGTGGCGATTCCGCCACGCAGGATCGCCGGGCGCCGCGCCTCGCGTCCCGTCGACCCGCCGCCCGGACGCGGTCCGGAGCGGAGTTCCGGGCGCGGCTCAGGGGGCCGCCGTCACTCGCCTTCCGGCAGCGACGAGGTGGACCCGCCCCCGACCGCGGTCTCCATCCCCAGCTGGGCGCTGCGGCCCCGCAGGTATCCGGCGCGGTACCCGGCCTTGTGGTGGGTGCGCTCCGGCCGGGGCTGCTTGAGGTCGGGGAAGCGCTTCTGGAAGTCCTCCTTGACCCGGTCCACGTCGGAGCGCAGGACCAGTTCGGCGCCGATCGGCTCGCCGTCCGCCGAACCGGACCCCGAGCCGCCCCCGGCCTCCGACTCCTCCTGCAGCCGCGCGCGGAACTCGCGGATGCGCTCGGCCACCGCGTGCCCGTAGGCGCGGACGAACGAGCGGTAGAACCGGCTGCGCTCGGTGGCCAGCGCCGACCGGTCCAGGTTGCGCAGCTCGCGCAGGTCGGCGATGTGGTTGCGGGCGGTGAACCGGGCCGAGGCCTCCATCTGCAGGGTGATGGAGGGCAGCAGCACCCGCAGCGAGTCCAGGGCGGACTCGGTGCCCACGACGATCAGGGTCCGCTCGGTGTTGGCGGAGGTGTTGCCCCGCACGGCCGACTGGCAGCCGAACGCGGCGGCGATCTTGGCCAGCGCCTTGACCCGGGCCTTGCCGTGCCCCCCGGAGCCGGAGACGGGGAAGTCGAGGCGGGAGACCGACTCGGCGTCCTCGCCGCGCTGGGCGCGGGCCTCGGCCTCGGCGATGGCGTGCCGGGTCATCAGCTCGGCGGCCTTGGCGGTGAAGGCCTGGCTCTCGGCGTCGGTCACCGACGGGTCCTCTGCCTTGCGCAGCAGGCTGCGGACCCGCTCGACCATCTTGCGTCGGGCGTCCTCGGTGTCGGTGGTCAAGAGGCTCCTCTCAGCGGCCTCCATCGAGGTTACCGGCGGTGGGGGCGCGTGGGGTGCGGCCGTCCACAGGGTGTGGGAAACGGCGGGCGGACACGCGCGGGGGCCGGGGCGCCCGTGCGCCCCGGCCCCGAACCGGCGGCTACCGGTTCCCGCCCCCGGCGACGGTGCCGATCAGGCCGAGGATGACCCACAGCAGGGCGACGGTGCCCAGACCTGCGAAGACCCCGCCGATCAGGCCGCCACCGGTCAGCAGGGTGACCAGCGCGACACCGATGCCGCCCGCCAGGGCGGGCGCCCCGGCGAACTTCCACGGGTACTGCCCGGCCCACCGGCGCGCCCGGCGGTCGCCCTTGCTCCCGATCAGGGCCACGGCCCCGCCGACGAGGGCGAAGAAGAAGATCCCGGTGGTCAGGCCCGACCCGATCGACATGTTGAGCAGGAACGAGACGGCCCCGGTGGCCGCTCCGGCTCCGAGGGCCCATCCCCAGGGCCAGATCATCGTCGCCGAGGCGACGGGAGTGAATGCGTTGCCGCGCTCCAGCGTCATGACAGCTCCTCGCTCGGCGGTGGACCGCCGTACCGCTACGTCTGCACTCCAGCATGCCCGGGAACGGCCCTGCGGCCATCAGGGCCCACCCCTGACTTACCCCTGAGCCGCCGTCTCCGCACGTATCCACCGCGCCCGGCCACGGCCGTCTTCAGGTGGGCAACGAACGGCCCCCCTCCGGAGTGCCCGCCGCGGAGGGGATCGCGGGCGTCGCGGCCCCTCGGCGCGGGCGGCCGGTGGCCGCGGCCGACCCGGTGGGCGCCGTGGCGACGGTCCGGGCCGACGGTTCCCGCCCTGGGGCGTACCGGGCCGCCCTCGAAGCCCTGACCCGCGCCCCGCTCTTCGGCGGGCGGCCAGGGGGCGTCGAAGGCGGTCTCGGTCGGCAGAAGCTCCACCGCTCCAGCGGACGCCACCGCCCCCCGCCCTGGGCCCCGGTCGGCGCGTCGCTGTTAGCTTGCCGTCCATGACCCGTTTCCGCGTCGTGGACGCCTTCACCGACCGCCCGTTCTCGGGCAACCCGGCCGCCGTGCTCGTGCTGGACGGCCCCTACGACGACCGGTGGGCCCAGCGGGTGGCCGCCGAGTTCAACCTCTCCGAGACGGCCTTCCTCATCCCCGACGGCGGCCCCGCGGCCGACTACGGGCTGCGCTGGTTCACCCCCGTCGTGGAGGAGGCGCTGTGCGGCCACGCCACCCTCGCCGCCGCGCACGCCCTGGTCGAGGACGGGGCCGTGGGCCCCATCCGCTTCTCCACCCGGTGGAACGGCGTCCTCACCGTCGAGCGGCGCGACGGGCGGCTGTGGATGGACTTCCCCGCCAACCCGCCGCAGGAGGCCCCGGTCCCCGACGGCCTCGCCGAGGCCCTCGGCGCCGGCATCGTGCGCGCCGGGACCGCGGGGACGGGCGACCTCCTCGTCGAGCTGGACGACGAGTCGGCCGTGCGCGCCCTGGATCCGGTCCCCGCGCGGCTCGGCGGCTACGCCGAGCGCGGCGTCATCGCCACCGCCCGCGCGGACGAGGGCCGCCCGTACGCCTTCGTGTCCCGCTTCTTCGCCCCCGGCGTCGGGGTCGACGAGGACCCGGTCACCGGCAGCGCCCACACCGTGCTCGCCCCCTACTGGGCCGAGCGGCTCGGGGGCGCCGCCTTCGAGGCGCTCCAGTGCTCCGCACGCACCGGGCGGCTCTCGGTCGAGCTGCCGCCGGAGGCCCCGGGGCGGGTGCGCATCGGCGGGTCGGCCGTCACCGTCTCAGAGGGCCACTTCATGGTCTGACCCGGGGACCGGGTCCGCCGCGCCCGTGCCCGCACGCTCCAGCAGCCACGCCGGAGGCACGGTGCCGGGCCCCCGGTCGGCGGTGACGGTGAGGACCGATCCCCGGTGGTCCGGGCCGGCGTCCGCGACCACCTCGACCCCGGGCACCGGGGCCACCGGCACCGGGGTCACCAGCCGGAC
Organism: Nocardiopsis chromatogenes YIM 90109; assembly: GCF_000341185.1. GTDB lineage: Bacteria > Actinomycetota > Actinomycetes > Streptosporangiales > Streptosporangiaceae > Nocardiopsis_A > Nocardiopsis_A chromatogenes. The sequence goes on along the minus strand of NZ_ANBH01000256.1, from coordinate 9,256 downwards.
CCGCGGGAACCAGGTGTGCAGCGGCGGCAGCCCCAGGCCGGGAGGCAGGTCACCGGCGGGGACGCCGCCGCGGGCCAGCCCGGCCAGCGCGTCCCGCAGGGCCGAGGTCCGCTCCGGGGAGGCGGCCTCCCCCGCCCGCTCCAGCACCGGGCCCGCCTCTACGACGAGGTCGAGCCGGGCCCCCAGCGCCGACCGCAGCAGCGGCCAGGCGTCGGCGAACGCGGGCACCAGCGGCAGGCCCGGCACCTCGTCCAGCGGCACCCAGCGCACCGCCTCGCTCTCGGCGTTGCCGGGCGCGAACTCGGCGGCCTCGGGGGCGGCGGCGAGCACCGAGTCGTAGTGCCAGACCCGGTCCCCGGCCCGGTACACCCCGGTCACCTCGAACGCGCCCGGATCACCGGCGACCTCCTCGCCGAACTCGCGCAGCGCCGCGGCCACCGGCCCCTCCCAGCTGTCCACAGCGCCGCCGGGCAGGCCCCAGGTGTCGCCCTGGTGGGTCCAGGCGGCCCGGTGCTGGAGCAGGACACACCGGCCGCCGTGTGGGCCGGGGGCGTGCAGCAGCAGCCCCGCCGCCCCGTACCGCCCCCACCTGTGTGTACCGTCCGCCAGCGTGACCCAGCCGTTGCCGTCGCCCTTGGCCCCTGAGGTCATCCGCGCTCCCCCTTCGCCGTCAACGCCGTCCCCCTGTTCCTACCGCACACGGCCGGTCCCGCGCGGCCGACTCCGGACAGCGCCACCTCCGTTGGCCGGTCTGTCACCCGGCCCGGATAAGATTCACCGGCCATGAGAACCCGGGCCCCCTTCGCCGCGCGACTGCCCTTGGACACCCTCGACCTCCTGAGGCGCTACTGGGCACCGTTGCTGTGCGTCTGGCTGGCCGGGGACATCTCCTACCGCCTGCTGCTGCGCGGCATGGCCAAGGCGGCGGCCTTCGAACCGCTGCTGGGCTACCTGGCGCTGGGCGTGCTCCTGCTGGTCCAGCTCGCCACCTACATCGTCATGTTCCACCTGCTGCGCCCCGCGCTGCCCACGGTGGACGCCGAGTACCGGCGGGTGCGGTCGGGGGCCCTGCGCGACACGGCCCGGCGCGGCGGCGTCGCCCTCGCCGAGCGCACCCTCGTGGACGCCATCGCGATGGCGATCCTGCCGTTCCTGATCTTCTACAGCGCCTGGGACCTCTACGCCGAGGAGTACCGCAAGCTCACCGTGGCCGCGGTGAACGAGGAGGGCCTGGACACGCTGCTCGACCTCGGCACGCTCGACCACTCCGCGCCCATGCTGGCCATCGCGGCCGCCGCGTTCGGGCTCCGGGCGCTGTGCGAGCACTTCTACAAGAAGAACGACGGCAAGATCCTGGGCCTGGGCACCGCGCTGTTCGAGGCCACCTGGATGTTCATGGGCACCTTCACGCTGGTGTCGGCGTTCACGGAGTTCTGGAAGTGGGCCAAGAGCCGCGCCGCCTGGGTCGTGGTGCAGGACGAGATCGACGGCGTGATCAACTGGGCGTCGGCGCAGGTCGGTGTCGACCTGCAGGACACCGTGCTGCGGATCACCCGCTCGGTCGACACCACGTGGTCGATCTTCAAGGACGGCTTCCTCCAGCCGCTGGTGTGGCTGACCATCACCGCGGTCGTCTTCGGCGCCCAGATGGACCGCTACAGCGGGCTGTTCAACGGCAGTGGCCGCACCGCCCGGCTGGAACGCGCGCTGACCGGCGCCAAGGGGCCGGTCGCCGCGGTCCGGAGCTGGATGCGCAAGGACGCCGGGGACAAGTACATCCCCTTCATCAACGCCTTCAAGTTCATCCTCAGCGTCAGCCCGGTCTTCTACCTGTCCTTCTCGCTGTACTACGTCCTCGTCATGCTGGGCACCGAATGGATGGAGCGCGGCTTCTACCTGGTCTTCGGGCCGGACGAATGGCTCCTGTGGTGGCCGTGGCTGGAGCCCGTGTCGGTGGCCACCCGCCTGGTCCAGGACCTGCTGCGGATCTGCCTGCTCGCCGCCACCTTCGAGCTGATCCTGTTCAAGGTCGGCGGGCAGAGCACCGGCCGTCGGGCCCGCCGGGCCGCCCCGGAGCCGGACGGCGCCGGGGCCGGTGCGCCGTCGGCGGTGCGCTGACGGCGCACCGGCCCCGGCAGGGGGCCGACACGGCCGGGGCGCGCGCACCGGAGGGGGCGGGCCGGGGCCGCCCCCCGACCGCGTCAGGAACCCCCGTTGACCCGCTCGACGGTGTCCATCATGTGCGCCGAGATCAGCTCCAGCAGCAGCTCCTCGTCGCCGTCGGAGATGGCGTCCAGCAGCTTGCGGTGCTCTTCGACCAGCTCGTCCGGCTCCGGGTAGCTGCGCTGCATCACCGTCAGGCACATGCGGGTCTCCACCAGCAGCGTCTGCGCCATCCGCTCCAGCCGGGAGTTGCCCGAGCAGCTCACGAGCGCCTGGTGGAAGGCCTGGTCGGCGTCGCTCATCGCGCCCCGGTCGCCGGTGGCGGCGGCCTCCTCCAGCGCCGCCAGCGCCGCCGTGAGCCGGGCCAGCGCCTCGCCCCGGTTGCCGCGCATGATCAGGGCGCACGAGGTCCGCTCGACCGCCAGCCGGGCCACGTAGACGTCGTGGACGTCGTCGGCGGTCAGCTCGCGCACGAACAGGCCCCGGTGCCGCTCACTGCGCAGCAGCCCCTCCTGCACCAGGCGCTGCATGGCCTCGCGGAGCGGGCCGCGGCTGACGCCCAGCCGGGAGGCCAGGTCGGTCTCGCCCAGCTGGTCGCCGGGGGACAGGGAGCCGTACATGATCGCCTCCCGGAGCTGGTCGGCGATCAGCTCCGAGGTCGATCTCCTCGGTACGGGATGGAGTCGTCCTGGGGAGGTCATGACATGTGTTCACCTCACTCTGGGCGTGCGGCCGCCCGCCCGGGCGGCCGCACGCGCACGTCTTCCGTGCGTCGCACCTTATGTCCGCTGCGCGGCCGCTTCGGCCGATCCCGTCCGGAACAGGGTGCCCAGCCCCTCGCGCGGGGCGGTGTCCCCGGCCAGGCGCAGCCCTTCCCACACGCTCACCTGGTTGGCGGTGAGCACGGTCTTGCCCAGCCGCTCCTCCAGGGCGTCCAGCACACCGGCGGTGTGCAGCGCCGTGTCGGGCACCAGCACCGCCTCGGCGTCCGGGTGGTCGCCCGCCGCGGCGAACTCCAGCACCTCGTCCGGGGGCAGGGTGCCCACCTCGGCCGCGGTGACGATGCCCCGGCCCGCCCAGGCCGCCACCTCGATCCCGGCGCGGCCGAGGAACTCGGCGAAGCGCCCGGCGACGTCGCCGGGGTAGGTCGCCGCGACGGCGACCCGGCTCAGCCCCAGGGCGCGCACCGCGTTCACGAACGCGAACGACGTGCTGGACGAGGGGCACCCGGCCTCCCGGCCCACGGCCTCGGCCTGCTCGGTCGCGCCCTCCCAGCCGAAGACGAAGCTTCCGCTGGTGCACGCCCACACCGCCGCGTCGACGCCCAGGGCGCGCAGCTCGCGCGCCCCCTCGCCGAGCACGTCGTCCCCGCCGACGTCGAGCAGCGCGTCCACCCGGTGCGCGTCCTCGCGCATGAGCGTGTGCACCACCCGAAGCTCCGTCCCCGGGCCGAGGAGCTCGGCGAAGACCGGGTAGTCGTCCTCGGCGCTGTGCCCTGGGTACAGGAATCCCGCGATGGTCATGCCCGTGCCGACCGCCTCTCCGTGTCGTCTCCCTCGTCGCCGCCCCGGCCCCCGTGCGCCCGCGCCCCGGCCGGGGCCGTCGCCTCCACGAGGTGCTGCCCGGCGCCCACCGGGTGCCGGCCGACCGCCTTCAGGGCGGCCCACATGGTGACCTGGTTGGCCGCCAGCACCGGCTTGCCGAGCATGCGTTCCAGCGGCGCGATGATGTCGTAGGTGAGCACGTTGGTGCAGCTGATGAAGACCGCCTCGGCCTCGGGCCGGTCGGCGCCGCGCACCGCCTCGACCACCTCGGCGTAGGAGACCTTCCAGATGTGGTCCAGCAGGCCCAGGCCCACCGCGTTGACCACGTCGGTGCCGTGCTCGCCGAGGTAGGTCACCAGGCGCTCGGTGACGCTGTCCACGTAGGGGGTGACCACGGCGATCCGGCGGGTGCCGACCGCCTCCAGCGCCTCGATGAGCGCGCCGGAGGTGGTGACCGCCGCGGGGGCGCCGGCGTCCAGGATGGCCTGCTGCAGCCGCCGCTGGCCCTCGGCCCCGTGCACGAAGCTGCCCGAGGCGCACGCGTACCCCACGACCAGGGGCTCGGGCGCCAGCAGGTCGCGGGTGGCGCGCGCCGCGCCGTCGCCGTCGCTGAGGGCCGAGGCCTGGTCGACGGTCACCGGCACGGGCACGAACGGCAGCCGGGTGACGTACAGGGAGACGTCGTCGGGCGCCCAGCGCCACAGCTCGCGGTCGAGCGCGAAGTCATAGGGCGCGATCACGCCCACGCCCGACTGCGACGGGGTCTCGGCCACCGCCGAGATCTCCACCAGTCCGGTCGCCGTCTCCTGGTCGGGGAGCAGGCCGCGCTCGCCCAGCAGCGACAGCGACGCGTCCCGCTCGGCCTCGGGGCCGCGGGTCCGGGGCGCCGACACCCCGGGCCCTCCTCCGCAGGCCGGGCCGGTGGTTCCGTGTTCGGTCCGCATTGGTCACTCACCTCCTTCTTCGCGTTCTGATCCTGGGGTCGTGGGTTCTCATTCGTGGTGCGGTCCGCGGGCGGTACCGGATCAGCGCTCCAGGCGCCGGTAGACCAGCCGCTCACCGGCGCCGCCCGAGCGCCACACGTCGTTGCAGGCCTCGGCCATCCGGTCCAGGCCCTCGACGATGCCCGCGAACACGTTGCCGGGGACCCAGCCGACGTCCCCGTTGAGCAGCAGGTTGTTGCGTCCGTAGAAGATCGCCAGGTCGATCACGCCGGGGAGGCCGTCGATGCCCTTCTCCTCCTTGAAGCGGCGGTCGAGCATCCCGCCGTTGAAGGAGAAGTAGACGACGTCGCCGGGGATGGGCGTGACGGTGGGGTTCTCCTGGCCGGGCTCCTCCTCGGCGAAGCGCGGCACCATCGTGTACACCTCGTTGCGGGCGTACTTGGCGTGGTAGGCCTCGCCGCCCTGGGGCAGGGCGTTCCAGACGGCCTCGCAGGTCCGGGGGGCGTCCTTGTCGTAGAGCTCGGCGACGCACTCCACGCCGCGCTTCTCCAGAGTGATGGACATGTACCGGGGCATCGTGGCATCGGCCTTTCGTCGCGGTGGGTGCGGCGCGGTGCTGGTGGCCGCCCGTGACGCGGCCCGCAGCCCTGGTGCGTGTGCGGGCGCCCGTGTCTCACGGGGTGTCCTCGCCCGCACAGAGGTACATCATCCGCTGATTGTCGACAATCATACGATCGCGGTCCCTGAAGGATCAACGGCCACCCCGGTACGGTGGGTCACCTTCCGGTCACCTGGTGCGCGGGGCGGTCGATTGTTGACAATCGTAGGGGCGGTCCCTAGCGTTTCAAAGGCTTCGCGGCACCCGTGATCGCCCACCGGCGCGGACGGGTAGGGGAGCAGCGACACGAGCACGATTGTTGATTCCGGAGCCGCCCCCGTGACGACCGCCGACCCCTCCGCGCCCGCCCTCGTCGTCCTGCACGGCGGGGAACTGCCCCCCGGCCGCGAGCGCATCGACCGCCACCCCGGCCTCTCCGAGGTCCGCTACGCCACCGCCGAGCAGCTCCCCGAAGCCCTGCCCGGGGCGCGGGTCCTGCTGGTGTGGGACCTGTTCACCGAGGCCCTGACGGCCGCCTGGGACGCCGCAGACTCCCTGGAGTGGGTGCACGCCGCCACCACCGGCGTGGACAACCTGATGTTCCCCGGACTGGTGGACAGCGACGTGGTGGTGACCAACTCCCGCGGCGTCTTCGAGGGGCCCATCGCCGAGACCGTGCTCGGCCTCGTCCTGTCCTTCGCCAAGGACCTGCACGGCAGCCGCGACCTGCAGCGCTCCCACACCTGGAAGTGGCGCGAGAGCGAGCGCGTCCAGGGCCGCACCGCGATGGTCGTGGGAACCGGCCCCATCGGCCGCGCCATCGCCCGCCTGCTGACCGCCGCCGGGCTGGAGGTCACGGGCGCCGGGCGCACCCCCCGCACCGGCGACCCCGACTTCGGCACCGTCGTCTCCGCCGACCCCGCCGCGCCCGGCGGAATCGGCGACGCCCTCGCCGACGTGGACTACGCCGTCGTCGCCGCGCCGCTCACCGACGCCACCCGCGGCCTGTTCGACGCCCGGCTGCTGGCCCGGATGAAGCCCACCGCGCGGCTGATCAACGTGGCGCGCGGCCCCATCGTCGTCGAGGAGGACCTGGTGCGCGCGCTGCGCGAGGGGACCATCGCGGGGGCGGCCCTCGACGTCTTCGAGACCGAGCCGCTGCCGAACTCCTCGCCGCTGTGGGACCTGCCCCAGTCGGTCGTCCTGCCGCACATGTCGGGAGACGTCGTGGGGTGGAAGGACGAGCTGGTGCGGGTCTTCCTGGACAACCTCGACCGCCGCCTGCGCGGCGAGGAGCCGCGCAACCTCGTGGACAAGGCGCGGGGCTACCCGCGCGGGTAGGGCGTGTCGCGGGACACGCCCTGGGGACGGACGGTCCGGAGACGGACGGGCTGGAAACGGAGGGGTCACCATGACGACCAGGCACGAGGGGGAGGCGGTGGACAGGGACGCCCCCGCCGATCTGACGGCGGCCGACCTGCTGGAGGGGTACGCCCGCGGCGGCCCCACCCCGGTGGAGGCGCTGGAGTCGGTGCTGGCGCGCATCGACCGCGAGGACGCGGCGCTCAACGCCTTCTGCGCGGTCTTCGCCGACGAGGCCCGCGAGCAGGCGCGCGCGTCGGCCGAGCGGTGGGCGCGCGGGGCCCCGGCCGGGCCGCTGGACGGGGTCCCGGTCGCGGTCAAGGACGTGCACCTGATGCGCGGGCACCCCACCCGGCGCGGTTCCCACGTCGCCGGGGCGCACGCCCCCTTCGACGACGAATCCCCCGTGGTGGCCCGGCTGCGCGAGTCCGGTGCGGTCTTCACCGGCAAGACCACCACCCCCGAGATCGCCTGGAAGGGCGTCACCGACTCCCCGCTCACCGGCGTCACCCGCAACCCGTGGGACCTGTCGCGCACCCCCGGCGGGTCGAGCGGCGGGGCGGCGGCCGCGGTCGCCGCCGGGATGGGGCCGATGGCGACCGGGACCGACGGCGGCGGGTCGGTGCGCATCCCGGCCTCCTTCACCGGGGTCTACGCCCTCAAGCCCACCTGGGGCCGGGTGCCGCACTACCCGGCCAGCGCCTTCGGCAGCCTCGCGCACACCGGGCCCATCACCCGCACCGTCACCGACGCGGCGCTGATGATGGACGTGATCAGCCGCCCGGACGCGCGGGACTGGGGGGCCATGCCGCCCCCGGCCGAGTCGTTCGCCGAGGCGGTGGCCGCCGCCGACGTGCGGGGCCTGCGCGTGGCCTACAGCCCCGCGCTGTGGGGCATCGCCGTGGATCCGGAGGTGGCCCGGCTGTGCGAGCGGGCGGCCGGGGTGTTCGAGGAGCTCGGCGCGCACGTGGAGCGGGAGGACCCGCCGGTCCCCGACTGCCGCGAGGAGTTCCACGTGCTCTGGTACAGCGGCGCGGCCAAGGCCATGGAGGGCGTGGCCGAGGAGGACCTGGGGCGCGTCGACCCGGGCCTGCTGGAGATCGTCGGGGAGGGCCACCGCTACAGCGCCGTGGACTACCTGCGCGCCACCGCCGTGCGGATGTCCATGGGCGAGGCCATGGGGCTGTTCCACGAGCGCTACGACCTGCTGCTGACCCCGGCCATGCCGATCGCCGCGTTCGAGGCGGGGCTGGAGGTGCCCCCGGGCTCCGCCGACCCGCGCTGGACGTCCTGGGCCGGGTTCAGCTACCCGTTCAACATGACCTCCCAGCCCGCGGCGAGCGTCCCGTGCGGGCTGACCGAGGGCGGGCTCCCGGTGGGGCTGCAGATCGTGGGGCCCAGGCACGCCGACGGGCGGGTGCTCGCCGCGTCCCGGGCCTATGAGGAGGCGAGCCCCTGGCCGTCGCTGGTGGGCTGAGGGCCNNNGGGACCGCGGTCCCCGCGAAGCGGCGCACCGGCCGCCCGGTCCGGGACGATCCGGACCGGCCCCGCCGACCCGACAGGGCCGCCCTGATCTGCGGCAGACGCGGGATTCGGGACCTTGGGCCGCCCCTATTGATGGCCTTCGGCGGACGCGCGGGACGAAGGGGGTAATACCGTCGTTCCCGTCGAATCCGCAGCGACGCGCGCCCGGCACGGTCCGGGCGCTCCGGGGAGGGGAGCCCATGGCGCCGGGAGCCGCGACGAAAACGATCAAGGTCTTCCTGGTCGACGACCACGAGGTGGTCCGCAGGGGCGTGGCGGCGCTCCTGGACGGCGAGGAGGACATGAAGGTGGTCGGCGAGGCCGGGACCGCCGAGCAGGCGCTCGCGCGCATCCCCGCGGCGTCTCCGGACGTGGCCGTGCTGGACGTGCGCCTGCCCGGCGGGTCGGGGGTGAGCGTGTGCCGGGAGATCCGGTCGGACCGCCCCGAGATCGCCTGCCTGATGCTGACCTCCTTCGCCGACGACGAGGCCCTCTTCGAGGCGGTGATGGCGGGCGCCGCCGGGTACGTGCTCAAGCAGATCCACGGCGCCGACCTGGTCGGCGCGGTGCGCACGGTGGCGGCGGGCGGCTCGCTCCTGGACCCGGGGAGCACGGGGCGGGTGATGGAGCGCCTGCGCAGCAACCCGCCGCGCCCCGACCCGCTGTCGGAGCTGAGCCCCCAGGAGCGCCAGATCCTGGACCTGATCGGCGAGGGCCTGACGAACCGCCAGATCGGTGAGCGGCTGTACCTGGCGGAGAAGACCGTGAAGAACTATGTGTCGAGCCTGCTGTCCAAGCTCGACCTCAAACGCCGCACCCAGGCGGCGGTCCTGGTCGCCGAACTCCGGACGCGGGGGCGCTCCCACTTCGAGCCATAGCGCGGTCCATGAGGCGCCTCGTAGGCGGATCGTAGACGGGCTCCCACGAGTCGGCGGTCCTCACGGCGGCGCCGTCGGGCATGCGGACGCACGCCGTGGCCCGGCGGCGACGGCGGAGCAGGCCCCCGCTCGGTGGCCCCGGACGGGGCCGGTGACCACTCACCGACTCCGGCCGTCCGGCGGGTTGGCGGGGTGCGGGGTGGAGGGCGGCGACGACGAAGGTCGGCGGCTCTCCCCGCAGCG
>NZ_ANBH01000255.1 GCF_000341185.1 Nocardiopsis chromatogenes YIM 90109 | reverse complement strand
GCCTGCCGGGCGGCGGGTTCCTCGCGGTCCGGGCGGGGCGGAGGCTCGGCTGGTACCCCGCTCACCGGCCCCAGCCGGGTGCCAGGCCGCCGGAGCGCAGGAAAAAGCAGCAGCGACGAAGGAGGTCGGCGGCCCTTCCGGCAGCGCTGTCGGGTGGCGGGCGTGCGGATGGGCGCCGTGACCAGCGGCGACGGGAAGAGTTGGTGTCCCGCTCAAGGCTGCTTGCCGGGCGGCGGGCCGGCGGAGTGCGAGGAGAAGCAGCGGCGACGGAGCGAGCCGGGCGGTTCCCGGGCCCTGCTTGCCGTCCACCGGGCTTTTCTGGGTCCGGGTGGCGGCGCGGCCAGGGTTGGGCGGGGGGTCGTCCGCGTTCGTGGCGGCCGCCGGGTCGGTGCGCGGGGACTGGGGGCCGGGTCCCGGGGCCTGCCGGGCGCGGGAGGGCCGGTTCGGGCATCCGGTGTGCACTTTTGTGCACACCGGATGCCTTGGGTTCAAGGGGTGGGTGCAACACCGTCTCATTGAATCCACCTGCGCCAGAGTGGCCCGAACTGCACACTCGCTGCCACCGGGGAGCGAGAAGCGGACATGGCGGGCGCCAGGAAAGGGGTCCGGTGGTCCTGCGCGGCGGAACCGACACCCGATCGCCCTGGAAGCGGCGGTTCCACGACGCAGGATGCCCGCGGGGAGTGC
>NZ_ANBH01000254.1:14140-37941 GCF_000341185.1 Nocardiopsis chromatogenes YIM 90109 | reverse complement strand
CCGGGGCGGCCCGGCGGGTGGTGCGGGCGTGCGTTCATCGCGATAGGTGAACGGGTTTCAGTGCCGGTAGGGCCTTAAACGGCACACCGGGGCTGTTTGCCGGGCCCAGTGTCACGGCGTGTAGCCGATATCGGCCCCGCGCGGGTCCCGGGAGCCCGGCGGAGGGGGCCGGGCGGCCCCGCGCCCGCCCCCACGGCCGAGTCGAACACCCCGATCAGGCACGAACAGGGCATACCGTTCCGAGAACCTGTTCTGGAACCGCGCTCTTCGTCGCCCCGGGGCCGCCAAGAGTGTCGCTGGGCGCGTTTCCCGCCCCCGCCCGCACCTAACGCGGAGTATCCACCCAGGTCACAGGTCTGGCGGGGTTCACCGTGCCGACCCGGCGGCCGCCACGGGGGCGGAAGAGCGCGAACCCCGGTGCCGCGCCGCCTTCCCGGACCGCGAGGGGCCCGCCGCCCGGCTCGCTCCGTCGCCGCTGCTTCTCCTCGCACTCCGGCGGCCCGGCGCCCGGCAAGCAGCCTTGAGCGGGGCACCAGCCGGGGCACCAGCCGGCCCCGTCGCCGCTCCTCCGGCGACCACCCGCACGCCCGCCACCCGACAGCGCTACCGGAAGTGCTGCCGACCTCTCCTCGCCGCCGCTTTCCGCCTTGTGCCCCGGCGGCCCGGATGACGGCCGGGGCCGGGGAGCGGGGCACCAGCTGTGCCGTCGTTGCTGATCAGGGTGACCATCCACGCGCCGGGCGGCCGACAGCGCTTCCGGAAGTGCCGCCGACTTCTCCTCGTCGCCGCCTTCCACCTCACGCCCCGGCGGCCCGCCGCCCGGCCGGTGCCCGCAAGCGGGGTACCTGCCGGACCTGCCGCCTCTGCAGCCGCTTCGGTAGTCTCCACGGCATGCCGACCGCCGTCTTCGACCAGATCGTCGTCAATGCCGCCGCCCCGGCCGAGCTGGCCCGGTTCTGGGGCGGGCTCCTCGGGGCCGACCCCGTCGACCGGGGGGACGGGTGGTCCTACCTGCCCGCCGCCCCCGACCGCCCGCGGATCTCGTTCCAGCCCGCCCCCGGGCCCGCCCCCGACGGGTTCCGGTTCCACCTGGACGTGCGGGTCGAGGACATCGCCGCCGCCGCGCGCGGCGCGCAGCAGCGGGGCGCCACCGTGGAGGGGCCCGTCGTCACCGACGCGCAGGGCTCCTTTCAGCGGATGCTCGACCCCGAGGGCAACGTGTTCTGCCTGACGTCCGGCTGAGCCGCGGCCCCCGCCTCCTCCGCCCGGCCCGGTAGCGGGACGCTCCACCGCAGCAGAGTGCCCCCGGTCAGGCTGGGCTCGGCGCTGAACGTGCCGCCCAGGTCCCGCGCGCGCTCCTCCAGGTTGCGCAGGCCGCTGCGCCGCCCGCACGGCTCGATGCCCTTGCCGTTGTCGCTCACGTGCAAGGTGACGTGCGTGTCCACGTCCACCGACACGTGCACCTCGGTGGCGTGCGCGTGCCGGGCCACGTTGGACAGCGCCTCGCCCAGCACCGCCAGAAGCTGCTCGGCCACCTGTTCGGGCACCGACGCGTCGATCGGCCCCTCCAGCCGCACCCCCGGCTGGCAGCCCAGCGAGCGGGCCGCCCCCTCGGCGGCGTCCAGGATCCGCCCGCGAAGCGAGTAGTCGCTGCGCGTCGGCGGGGTCTGCAGCGCGAACACCGTGGAGCGGATCTCCCGGATCGTCTCGTCGAGGTCGTCGATGGTGTGCTGGATCCTGTCCCGCGCCTGCGGGGCGTCCACCAGCCGCAGCGTGCTCATCAGCGTCATCGCCGAGGCGAACATCCGCTGGATGACCACGTCGTGCAGGTCCTTGGCGATGCGGTCGCGGTCCTCCAGCACCACCAGCCGCTCGGCGTCCCGGCGGGCCTCGGCCAGCTCCAGGGCGACCGCCGCCTGCCCGGCGAACGCGTCGATCATGTGCCGGGTGGTGGCCCCGAACGGGGAGCTGACCCCCTTCTTGGCGAGCAGCAGCACCCCGCGCGTGCGGTCCGGGGTACCCAGCGGCACCAGCAGCCCCGGCCCGAAGCCGCGGTGGGTGAGCATCGGGCAGTCGGCGTGCCGCAGGTCCGGGATGGTGACCGCCTCGCCGTGCCGGTACACCGCGCCGCACGCGGTCTGCGACACCGCCAGCGGGGTGCCCAGGATCTCCCCCGCCACCGGCCCGTCGGCGATCTGCGCGACCAGCTCCCGCCCGCGCGGCTCGGGCAGCAGCACCACGGCGATGTCGGCCCCGGCCATCTCGCGGGCGTTGCGGGCCAGCAGCCCCAGCACGTCGTGCGGGTCGTCCCCGGACAGCAGCCGGGTGGTGATCTCGGTCGAGGCCGACAGCCACCGTTCGCGCCGCCGGGTCTCCTCGTACAGCCGAGCGTTCTCGATGGCCACACCCGCGGCGGTGGCCAGCGCCGTCACCACGGCCTCGTCGTCCTCGTCGAACTGGCCGGCGCCGCGCTTCTCGGTCAGGTAGAGGTTGCCGAACACCTCGTCGCGCACCTGGATCGGGACGCCCAGGAAGGAGCGCATCGGCGGGTGCCCGTCGGGGAACCCGTGCCGCCCGGGGTGGCGGGACAGGTCGCTCAGCCGGAGCGGGCGGCGCTCCCGGGTGGGCACCGCCAGCAGGCCCTCCCCGTGCGGGAACCGGCTCACCCTGACCGCCTGCTCCTCGGTCAGGCCCACCGGGATGAACTCGCTGAACCGGCCGTCCTCCCCGATGACGCCGAGCCCGGCGTAGCGGGCGTCCACCAGGTCGGCGGCGGCCTGGGTGAGGCGCCGCAGCACGGTTCCCAGGTCGAGCTCCCGGCCGATGGACAGCACGGCCTCCAGCAGCGAGTGCACGCGGTCCCGGCTGCTCAGCTCCGTCTGCAGCCGGGTGTTCAGCTCGGCCAGCAGCTCGTCGAGGCTGGTCCGCGGGCGCGGGGTGGCTTCGGGGAGTTCGGGCACAGGTCCTACCTCCGACCGTCACGCTATCGGTGCGACTCGCTTCCCACCGTGAAAATTACCGGCATTCGTGACGGAGCGTCCCCGCGGCCGGGGGAGGCGATCCGTTCCGGTGCGGCCCGTGACGGAAAAAATTAGTGATCAGGGTTGTCCGTATAGGGGTTCATGCTACGGTCGCGTTCAGAATTCGGGCCGCCCCCGCGGGCCCGACGCTCTCCGACCGTATTCCTCCCTCCGCCGAATCGAGGACCCGCGATGCGATGCACGGAAAGGCCGGGACGCGCGATGCGCGCGCTGGCCGCCGTGCGCGCCGGAACCGCGGGGACCGCGCGGAGGACCCTGTGCGTCGCCGGGTTCGTGGCGGCCGCGTGGCTGGCGGGTTCCGCCGCGGCCGCGGCCGACGACGGCCCCGGCGCGGGCGGCCCGAAGGCCGTCGGCGGTGCGGGCGGCGCCGAGGCGTCCGCCCCTGCCGCTCCCGGCGCAGGCGGCCCCTCCGGCGGGAATGGTGCCCAGCCGGGCGGCGGCCAAGGGGAGAAGGGCCGGAACGGCTCGGGCGCGAACGGCTCCCAGAAGCCTTCGGGCGGTAACGGGGCCGCAGGCCGGGCGCAGCAGTCCGGGGCCGCACCGGCGGCCTCCGGGCAGAAGGCGCCCGCCGCAACGGCACCCGCGCCGAAGAGCGCGCAGTCGAACCCCGCCCCGCAGGGCGGCGGCGCCCAGGAGGCCCCGAAGCAGGCCGCAGGCGGCTCCGGGAAGCCCGGGAACTTCGGCAAGCCTGAGAGCGCCGGTGAAGGCGCCAAGGGCGGCGAGACCGGCAAGGGCGCCAAGCCGCGCGGGTCGGTCACCGGCACGGCGAACGCGGCCGTTTCGGCGGTCGGCGACGTGGCGGGGCTGGGCCCCGAGCACCCGAAGGCCGGAGGCCCGGACAAGGCCGTCGGCAACGGAAACGGCAACGGCGACAAGGGCGGCCGCGGTGCGGCCGCTCCGGGTGCCGGGCGCCTGCTGAACGGGCTCGGCCAGCGCGGCGCCGCCGCCCTCGGCGCCGCCGACGTGCCGCGCAAGGCCCTCGGGGCGGCCCGGGACGCCGTGGACGCCGCTGACGTGCGCCGCGGTGGCGACCGGGACGAGCGCGCCGACGGCGACGAGCGCGAGCGCGCCGACGGGCGCGACGAGGACGATGCCGCCGGAACGGCGCACGCCCCCGCCTCCCGCGGCTGCCAACACGACTACGGCTCCCCCGCCCCCGTGCGGGCCGGGGACGCCGTCCCGGCGGAGACCGACGTCCCCGCCGCCCCCACCGAGGCCGACCGCGGCGCTCCCGCCGCCCACCAGGCCTCTCCCCTGGCCGTCGGCGCCTCGGCGTCCGGCGGCGCCCCGCCCGCCGTCGCGGGCTACCTCCCCGCGGCCGTCGCGCCGCGCCTCTCGGCCGGCCTGCCCGGCACCCCCGGCGTCCCCGCCGCGGTCGTGCCCCAGGACCCCGCCGACGAGCCGGGTGTCTCCCCGGACTAGCACCTCCGCCTGACGGGCCGCGTCACCCCGTGCCGTGAGAGCACGGGCCGATCTGGACGCGGCGTCCCGGCACCCGCCTGGTACCGCACCGCCTGACCGCCCAGCGCCGCAGAGCCCTGGGGGCCGACGTGAGCTCCTCCCGCCGGGAGGGTTCACGCCGGCCGGCGGTCCGCCAGACCCGCCGGACGGCCCCGACCCACAGGATCCCCGCCCACCAGGCGCGGGAGCCCGCGGACGGGGAGCCCGCAACCCCACCCACCGAGTGGCCGCGCAGCGCCGGAGGCCGGGCGCACGGCGGCGATCCCCACGTACAGCGACAGACCACACGATCCGGGAAGGATTTCCCATGTTCGAGTTCGCTCGGAATTCGGCGAAGGCCGTTCTGGTGGCGGCGGGCGCCGCCGGCTTCGCCGCCCTCGGCGCGGGTGCCGCGTCGGCCGCCCCCGTGGCCGCCCCGCAGGCGCTCACCCCGCTGACCGACGCCGCGCCGCTGATGGCCTCCGCGGCACTGGCGCCGGTCACCGCCCCGCTGGCCGCGGGCGAGGTGCCCGACATGGCGCGCACCGCGCCCGCGCCCGACACCCGCAACCTCGTCCTCGCCGGGTCCGACGCCTCCGGCGCGGGCGGCGCGGTGGAGCAGGGGATGAACACCCTGGACGGCGCCGTCGACCAGGCCCTGGGCCAGAACCCGACGGTCACGCAGCGCCAGAGCGCTCCGATCGGCGGAGGCGCCCTGGCCGGGAACCCGGTCCCGGGGCTGAACGGGACGGCGCACAGCACCGTGAACCGCGTGCTGAACGGGAACGGGGCGCTGAAGCCCCTGCGCGCCCACCAGTCCGCGCCGCTGGCCGGAAACCCGGTCGAGAGCCACCCGGCGGAGAGCCTGAACGGCCTCGTGCACGGGACGGTCAACAGCACCCCCAAGGGCAACCCCGCCCCCGGCGCCGGGCCCGCGGTGCGCGGGGTCGCGGACACCGTCTCCGACATGGTCGTGGTGGCCGAGCAGGACGACCCGCGCAAGCTGACCTCGGCCGAGCAGGGTGCCTCCGGCGACCTGGTGGGCGGCGTCGCCGACCAGGCCGAGGGCGCGGTCGGCACCGTCCTGCCGAACACCGCCGAGGAGCTGGACGCCATGTCCGAGGAGCCGCCGGTCACGGTCGACCGGGACGGTGTCGCCGACACGGTCGCGGGCCTGCCCACCGACAAGCTGTCGGCGGACGAGCTGCCCGCCCCCGAGTCCCTCCCGACCGAGGGCCTGCCGACGGACGCCGTGACCGAGGGCGCGCTGCCCGGGGTCGGCGGCGGCCTGCCCGCGGAGGGCGCGCCCTCCGACGGCCTGAACACCGACGTGGCCGACGGCCTGTCGGTCGGCCCTGAGCTGCCCGCCGTCGGCGGGGCCCAGGAGGCGCCTCTGGGCTAGTTCCCCCCAGGCCGTGCGTCCCGCGTGTCTCCGTCCACCGCGGGATGCACGACGGCCCTGGGCGGTGCGCGACCGGCCCCGGCGAGCGGGGCGTCCGGCTGGGTTGTGGGGACCCTCCGGACGGAGTTGCCGGAGCCTGGTCGCCCGCTCAGGGCCCCTAATGCCGCCCGCGGTGTCCGCTGGGACCGCGGGCGGCATTCTTATGGGCCGTGTCCGCTGGGGTGGTGGCACTTTTGCCGACNNCGGCCCCCGGCCGCCCGCCGGTCAGGGCTTGGAAGGCGGCCCGGTCCACCCCGGAACCGTAACCAGCGGGCCGACCCGGCCGGACAGAAGTTCCACCACTCCAGCGGACGCGGCCCTCTCATGCGCTCCCGCCCCCTTGGACTCGCGCCGGGACCCGTGTCGGTCTTTGAGGCGACGACGCTGAAAGCGCGCTCGTAGGGGTTCTCCCCAGATCGACCACGCAGAGGCCACGGCGTGGCGGGAAGGGGGCACACCCATGTCGATCGTCGGTCGGTCGTGTCCGCTGGAGCGGTGCCGTTACCGTCCGACCGAGGCCGGTGTGATCGCCACGGTCGTGGGGCGGCCTTATATGCGCGTTCTTCAGGCCGACTTCCCCGAGACTGACCAGGGGCCGCCGGGGGTTTCGGTCACTCGCCGACTCCGCCGGATTCTGTGACCGAAACGGGCGGCCCGCCCCGGTGGACAGAAGAGGGGCCCAGCCGGTCCGGACCGGCTGGGCCCCTTCAGGCCCCGCTGAGTGCCGCGTCGGCGGCGGCCGTCAGGCCCCGCCCCCGTCGGCGTCCTGCCCGGACGCCTCGTCGGAGCCGTCCCCGGAGGCGTCGTCCGCGCCGTCCCCGTCACCGGCCTCGTGCGGCTCGCCGTGCGGGGAGCCGGGGGTACCGGAGGACCCGGTGTCGGTCGGCTCGCCCGTCGCGCTCTCCTCCAGCCAGGTGTCCCAGTCACGGACCCAGAAGCCCCAGCCGTTGTCGACCTCCATCTCGCGGCCGCTGTTGATGATGTCGACCGGGTCGCCGGGCAGGGACTCGTCGTAGATCCACTGGGAGTCCGACACCGCCATGTTCACGCAGCCGTGGCTGGTGTTGGCCTCGCCCAGCATCCCGTTCCACGGGGCGCTGTGCAGGAACTCCCCCGAGTCGGAGATGCGGACCGCGAAGTCCACGACCTCCTCGTAGTAGTTCGGGTCGTCCTTGGAGACGCCGAGCGTGTCGTTGCTCATCCGGTAGTTCGTGTGCTTCTCCATCACCAGGTGCACGCCGCTGCGGGTGATGTAGGTGTGCTGGGTGTTCTGGCCCAGGCTGACCGGGAACTCCTTGAGCTTCTCGCCGTCGCGCTCCACCGTCATGTGGTGCTCGTCGTTGTCGATCTCCACGAGCTGCTCGCGGCCCACCTCGAACTCGATGGACTCGTTCTCCACCCCGTAGACCCCGTCGGAGGCCTGTACCCCCGCCAGGTTCAGGTCGACGGTGACCTTCTGGTGCGGCTCCCAGTACTCCTTGGGACGGAACACCGCGCGCTTGTCGCCGAACCAGTTCCACGCGCCCTCGGTCGGCTTCTCGGAGACGACGTCCATGGCGGCCTCGACCCGGTCCTTGTTCTCCACCGGCATGTCGAAGTCGATGACGACGGGCATGCCGACGCCGACCGTCTGCCCGTCGAGCAGCTGCCGCTCACGGGTGTCGGTCTTGACCTCCAGGCGCCGCCCCTCGACCGCCGGCTCCACCGTGAAGCGGCTGACCGCCTCGGTCTCCTCGCCGTCGGCGTTCTCGGCCACCGCCGTCACCGTGACGTCCGAGCCGGGGGTCAGCGTCCAGTCGCTGCTCCATTCGCTCTTCTTCTTGTTCAGCGACCCGGACATCGAGGTGTCGGCCTCGCCTTCGCCCTCGGGGTCGGCCTGCTCCACCACCACGTCGGTGATCTCGCCGTTCTCGGCGCTGACGGTGATGGGGGCGTCGGGGGCGACCGTCTCGGCCCCGTCCCCGGGGGCGATGGCCAGCTCGGCCGACTCGGCGGTGCCGGTCAGGTCGCCCTCGTCGCCGCCGGAGGTGCAGGCGGCCGCGGCGAGGACGACGGCCGCGGCGCCCAGCGCCGACAGGCGGCGGGGGGACAACAGGACGGGGCGGGGAGTCACTGGGGGTCCTCCAGGTCGTCGGGGCGGGGAGGGGCGGGTGCGTCGCGAGGGGCGGCACGCACTCCGTGCCCGTTCTGATCCCGCTTCGGGGGATTCGGTTCTAAAGGCGCGGAAATTTCCCGGTCCCATTCCACCAAAACCGGGTCCTCCCCGCCGAACGGGGGGTGGCGGGCGGCCGGTTCCGGCCGCCCGGCGGTCACTGCTCGTCGTCGCCGGTCCCTCGGCCGAGGCCGTCCCGGCAGGGGTCGGCGGTGGCGTCCCGGCCCTGGAGGCCGTCCTCCGGGGCGGTGTCACTGCCGCCGTCGTCGGACAGGGCGGACATCGGGACCACTCCGGTGCCGTCCCGGCCGTCCGAGGACGAGGGCTCGGCGCCCGGGGCGGGCGACGGCTCGGCCTCGGGCGGGTCCGACGGGCCGCCGCCGGGCTCCCCGTCGGCCTCCTCCCCCGGTCCGCTCTCCGGCGCCTGCCCGGGGTCGCGGTCCTCCTTGATGGCGGCGAACAGCGCGGCCGCCTCCTCCTCGCGCCAGACGACCCGGTTCGGGTCGCTGGGCGCCTGCGCCCACGGCACGGTGTAGAAGCCGATCTCGCCCATGTCCGCGTCGGCCAGCGTGGAGGCCAGCGAGACGAGCTTGTCCAGGCTCAGGTCCCTGTCGGTCGCGGTGTGCTCGGAGACCGAGCGCAGCAGGCCGTCCAGCCGCGCGGGGTCGGTCAGCACCCCGCCCTCGGTGACCTCCGAGGCCAGCGCCCCCAGGAACATCTGCTGGCGGTCGATGCGGCCGATGTCGCCGCCGTTGCCGATCTCGTAGCGGGCCCGCACGAACGCCAGCGACTCCTCCCCGTCCAGCGTCTGCTCCCCGGCGTCCAGGTCGAGTTGGGCGCGCTCGTCGTGCATCGGCTCGGGGATGCACATCCGCACCCCGCCGACGGCGTCGACCATGTCGCGGAAGCCCACGAAGCTCAGGTGCACGAAGTGGTCGATGCGCACGTCGGTCAGGGACTCGACGGTCTTGACCGCGCACGGCGGCCCGCCGTGGAACAGCGCCGCGTTGATCATCCCGTAGTAGCCGGGCGTGCCCTCGGCCTCGCCGTAGGGGGCGCACTCGGGCAGGCGCACCAGCGAGTCGCGCGGGAAGTTCACCACGGTCACCCGGCTGTCCGGGGAGATGTGCGCGAGCATCAGCGCGTCGGACCGCTCGCCGACGAAGTCCTTGCCGCCGTAGGCGGCGTTGCCGTCCTCGCGGTCGTCGGAGCCGATGAACAGGATGTTGATGTCGTCCCCGATCTTCTCGGGGCGCTCCTCGCCGTCGAGGGCGGCGTCCAGGTCGTGCTGGACCATGTCGGAGCGGAGCGAGCGGTAGTAGCCGTAGGCCGTGGCGGCCCCTGCGGCCAGTACGAGGGTGAGGGCGGCGGCGGTCCAGCCGAGCGCGCGGGCGAGCCGCCTGCGGCGGCGCCCCCGGGCCGGGGCCGGAGGGGGCGGCTCGCCGGGCGGCCGTCCCGCCGTGGCCTCCGCGGACGGTTCGCCCTCGCCGGGGCGGGTGGCGTCATCGGGCATCGGTGGGGATCTTCTCGACGTGAGCGTTGGACGGGGGTCCGTGCGGGTCGCGCCGCCGAGTGCGGGGGAGGGCCGACAGGACACGGGCGGACCATGGCGCGGCGGTGGGGATCGTCCTCCGCGGGTGAGCCGATCCTATGAGATGGACGGCCGGAATTGCGCGTGGAGGATGCCCGTATTCGGAATCGTTGCGCGGAATCCCGGTGGAAAGTCCGCGGGGCGCGCCCGGTCCGGGCGCGCCCCGCGCGGGCCAGCGGGCCGCCGTCACGCCCGGCGTGCGTACAGCCCGTCCGCCAGGTACACCAGGGCGGCCGCCACGACGATCTGCACGACCAGGACGAAGATCCACAGCGTCGTGAACAGCGAGGCGATCCAGCCGCCCACGAACGCGGCGACGATGCCCAACAGCAGGGTCAGCCAGATGGACAGGTGCTGCTTTCCGGGGACGACCAGGCGGCCCAGGGCCCCGATGATCAGTCCCACGACGATCGCGCTGATGATGCCGGTGATGGTCACGGCGTTCCCCCTTACATCGCACCGGATGGACCGGCGGGGCGCGGCCCCTGAGGGTGTTCCTTTCCGCGATCCGGCCCCGGAATGTGTGCCCGACGCCGCTTTTGTCGCTGTTGAAAACGCTGTGACCTGCGCTTTTAGAGCGTGGTTGAAGGGTGTGGCGGTGAGGTGAGGGCGGTCGGCACCATGGGTGGGGCGTGACCGCGCCGAACCCGACTCGCCGCACCGCGTGCAGGACGGGCACACGGGACGGCGTAGGTGTTCGCCGGACCCGGCCGGGGGCAGGGATGGGGGTGCCCCCGGCCGGAACATCCGACGGGCCTCACCCGCGCCGTCCGGCCCCGAGGAGCTCGGCGCCGGCCGTGGTCAGGGTGTGCAGGACGTGGTTGCGGTCGCGGGTGCTGACGATGAGCCCCGACTCGCGCAGCACGCGGGTGTGGTGGCTGGCCGCCGCGGGGGAGATGTGCAGCCGCGCCGCCAGCTCGTTGGTGGTCACCCCGTCGGCGACCGCCGTGAGCGCCGCCGCACGGGTGGCGCCCAGCAGGTTCCCCAGTATCCGCTCCTCCCCCGAGGACAGCAGGTTCTCCTTGCGGGTGCGGTACACGCCGTTGTGCATGGGGTAGACGAGCACCGGCGGCAGCTCCGGGTCGGCCAGCGCCACCGGGTACTTCCAGCAGAAGTAGGACGGGATGAGCCGCAGGCCGCGTCCGCGCAGGTACAGGTCGATGTCCTCGCCGCCGGGGTAGACGACGCTGAGCACCGGCTGCTCCCAGCGCATGAGCGGCTCGAAGCCGTGCAGCAGGCCGTGCACCCCGCCGTTGAGCACGTCCCGGGAGCGGCGCACCCGGTCGGCGTCGACGTCGGCGTGCAGGTCGTTCCAGAACGGCTCCAGGGCGACGCGGCGGTAGTCGCGGAGGGACTCGGCGAGCTCCCGGCGGGCCCGCCGGTCGCCGTCGGCCAGCGAGCGCGCCCACGCGCCCAGGCCGTCGCCCATGGTGGCCACGATGCCGAGCTGGGCGTCGAGTTCCTTGCGGGGGAGCCCCTCGATCGCTTCCACCGCGGCCTCGAAGCCGTGCCGCCCCTCGTCGGGGGTGAGGAAGTCGGGGAAGTACATCGACTGCGGGGCGATGGGGATGAGTCGGTTCTTCACGTCGGGGGTCAGGCCCGTGGAGGCGAGGCGTTCCCGGGCGGAGGCGTACCAGCAGTCGACGAGGGTGCGGCCCCGGCGGTTCTGCAGCCGGTGAAGGCTGAGGACGAGTTCCCACATGGGGTCCGCGCCGGCCGCGACACTGGTGCGGGCGAGGTCCGCGTCGGTGAAGTGGATGCGCAGCATCGGTGTCTGAATCTCCGCGATGGCCGGGCGGGGTTCGCCCATCGTGACAGGTCAGAGCCCCTTGCCACCAGCCGGAGCAAGGTCGTGGCGGGTAAGGGGCGCCTCTGTGTTCCTTTGAGCGGTCAGACGCGGCCGATGTGTCAGGCGTTCCCATGATCGTCCCAGAACGAACCGTGGGCCGTCCTGGGATGAAAGGATCACTCCTTCCAGAAGTCGCTGTCCTCGGGGTCCTTGGTGCGGGCCTTGGTGCGCGGGCGGCGGCCCGGTTTGCGGGCGGACGAGGCGGACGTCTCGGACGGGCCCGAGGGGTCCGACGGCCCCGACGAGGTGGATGCGGTGGAGTCGGCGGAGGGTTCCTCCCCGGTGCCGGCGGACCCGCCCGGTTCCGCCGCGGGCTCGGCGGAGCGGGGGCCCGACGCGGCCGAGACCGCGGCGGCGCCGTCGGCGGCGCGCCCCGGAAGGGACCCGGAGCGGATGCTCAGCGCCTCGTCCTCCACGTCCAGCATCTTCTGCATGGCCTGCGGGGCGGCCGGGACCTTCTCGCCGCGGAAGTGGGCGCCCAGCACCTCCAGGGCGTGGTCGCAGAGCATCCGGCGCCCCGGCGCGGCGCGCTGGCCGCTGAGCTCCTGGAGCTCGGTCAGGTGGAGTTCGCGCAGCAGCCGCACCGCGTCGCGGATGCGCTCGCGGGTGCGGCGGTCGGCCAGGGCCACCGCCAGCGTCTCGGCCTCGGCCAGCCCGGCCGAGGGGCCCTCGCCCATCAGGGCGGCGTCGCGTTCGGCGATGAACAGGCCGGTCAGGCGGCGGGTGGATTCGCGGGCGACGGCCCTGGACTCACCGCGGTTGGCGTGGCGGGTCTGGAGCCAGGTGACGGTCGCGCTGCTGGCGAGGCTTATGGCGCCACCGGTCAGCACGAGGAGGAACTCGTCCATGGCGTTCTCCAAAGAAGGGGGAGCGGGTGGTGCGGCAGCATTCGCGAACCAGAGGCGAATTGTCAAGTTTCCTGGGCCTTCTGCGGGCCCGGAAACACGTGTCGTTCCGCGCCCGGACACCATCCCCGCTGCACGAGGGGACCCCCGTGCCGTATGTCCTCTTCCGCGCCGTGCACAGGGCCGGAGCCGTGCCCGCCATGGCGCCGCCCGCGACGGCGCCCCGCTCTCCCCGGTGTCGGCCGACCGGACCGCGCCGGTCGGCCGACACCCGTCCGCGCGCCCTTCGGCGGCCGACGGGGAATGAGGTGAGGGGGAGGACCGCACGGCCCTCCCCCTCGGTGTGGCTGGTCTTCGGGTCAGTGCGCCACGGCCTTCTCGGCCCCGGCGCCGGTGAGCGAGCGGACCTCCATCTCGGCCTGCTTGTCCGGGTCGGCCTTCTCCTTGGACAGCATGGTGCCCAGCCAGCCCAGCAGGAACGACAGCGGGATGGACACCAGGCCCGGGTTGCTCAGCGGGAAGAAGGCGAAGTCCGCGCCGGGGATCATCGCCGTCTCGCTGCCGGACACCGCCGGGGAGAAGACGATCAGCAGGATCGCGGCGGCCAGGCCGCCGTACATGCTCCACAGCGCGCCGGTGGTGTTGAACCGCTTCCAGAACAGCGTGTACAGGATCGTCGGCAGGTTGGCCGAGGCCGCCACCGCGAACGCCAGGGCCACCAGGAACGCGACGTTCTGGTTCTTGGCCAGGATGCCCCCGGCGATCGCGCAGGCGCCGATCACCAGCGCCGTGATCCGGGCCACCTTCACCTCGTTGATCGCCGAGGAGTCCTTGCCCTTGCGGATCACGTTGACGTAGACGTCGTGCGCGAAGGAGGCCGAGGCGGTGATGGTCAGCCCGGCGACGACCGCGAGGATCGTCGCGAACGCCACCGCGGCGATGAACCCGAGCAGCAGCGGGCCGCCCAGCGCCAGCGCCAGCAGCGGCGCCGCCGCGTTCGCCCCGCCCGGCGCCGAGGAGATCTCCTCGGGGCCCACCAGCGCGCCCGCGCCGTACCCGAGCACCAGGGTGAACAGGTAGAACAGGCCGATCAGGGAGATCGCCCAGACGACCGAGCGGCGGGCCTCCTTGGCGGTGGGCACGGTGTAGAACCGCATCAGCACGTGCGGCAGACCCGCGGTGCCCAGCACCAGGGCCAGCGCCAGGGAGATGAAGTCCATCTGGGTCAGGATGCTCTCGCCGTACTTGACGCCGGGGGCCAGCAGGTCCCGGCCCGCGCCGTCGGGCTGCGCCGCCGCCCGCCCGAGCAGCTCGGACAGGTTGAAGCCGTACAGGCCGAGCACCCACACCGTCATCACCAGCGCACCCGCGATCAGCAGGCCCGCCTTGATGATCTGCACCCAGGTGGTGCCCTTCATGCCGCCGATGAGGACGTAGAGGATCATCACCACGCCCACCACGGCGATCACGATGGCCTGGCCGACCTCGCCCTCGATGCCCATCAGCAGGTTGACCAGGCTGCCCCCGCCCGCCATCTGCGCCAGCAGGTAGAAGAAGGAGACCGCCAGGGTGGCCAGCGCGGCGGCGGCCCGGACCGGGCGCTGGCGCATCCGGAAGGCCAGCACGTCGCCCATGGTGAACTTGCCGGTGTTGCGCAGCAGCTCGGCCACGAGCAGCAGCGCCACCAGCCAGGCCACCAGGAAGCCGACGGAGTACAGGAAGCCGTCGTAGCCGTTGATCGCGATGGCGCCGCAGATGCCCAGGAACGAGGCGGCCGACAGGTAGTCCCCGGCGATCGCGAACCCGTTCTGCGGGCCGGTGAAGGAGCGCCCGGCGGCGTAGTAGTCGGCGGCGGTGTTGGTGTTGCGGCTGGCCCGGAAGACGATGAACAGGGTCACCGCCACGAACAGGCCGAAGATGCTCATGTTGAGCACCGGGTTGATCTCGCTCATCGGTCCTCCCCCTCGCCGTCGGTCCGCCCGCCGCCGGGGCCGCCCTCGATCCGTCCGCGCAGCCGGTCGGCCATGGGGTCCAGCCGCCGGTTGGCGTAGCTCGCGTACAGGCCGGTGATCACGAACGTCGTCACGAACTGGAGCAGGCCGAAGACGATGCCGACGTTGACGTTCCCGGCCACCGGGGTGGACATGAAGCCGGGGGCGAACACCGCCAGCAGCACGTACAGCAGGTACCAGGCGAGGAAGAACGCCGTCAGGGGGAACACGAAGACCCGGAGCCGCCGCCGGAGCTCGGTGAACTCCGGCCCCGCCTGGACCTCGCGCCACTGGTCGGCGGGTGTCCCTCCGACGTCGCGCTCATAGCCGGTTCCGGTCACGCTGCACCTCCAGGGGATGGGCGAATGTGCTCCGCGCCACAGTAAGGAGCAGGTGGTGGGCCGCGTAACCTGTCGGGGGCGGAAGCGCTCCCGCGTGCGCCGAGCGGTCGACGAGCGGTCGGCCGGGCGCGACGAGCGGTGGGCCCTCGGAACCGTTCGGCCCCACCGGTACGGTCCCCGACCTCGCCGGGTCCGCCCTCCGGCCCTCGCTCCGGACCGGGCCCGCGGTCAGCCGGCGGTGCGCACCGGTGCGCTGCTCCGCCCGGCGGCCCGGCCGCTGAGCTCGGCGTCCAGCGTCTCCTGCGCCTCGCGCATGCCCGCGGCGTACGAGGGCTCCCCGAGGCGCCGCCACACCTCGGCCTCGGTGACGTCCTCCAGGTGGGCGGTCACCCACCAGATGTTGCCGAAGGGGTCCTTGACCCGTCCGCCGCGCTGCCCGAAGGCGTCGTCGTCCACGGGGGTGACCAGGGTGCCGCCCGCGTCGAGCGCCCGGATCTCCCCGTGGCCGATCCGGCCGTCCTCGGTCGGCACCCGTCCGATCTCCTCGCCGCCGAACGCTTCGGCGACGAAGGTGAAGAAGGCCCCCGTATCGTCGGTGACGACCCAGGGGGCGACGGAGGTGTACCCCGCGGGTGCCGCACCGGACCTCTGCTCGTCCATGAATCTCCTCCACGCCGGTCGATTCCGCCGGTCCGCCCTCCACCGGGCAGGGTCGGCGGCGACGCTATCGGCGATCGAGGACGCAGTGTGTCCGCGATGGGCCGGGTTCCGACGGCGTCCGCCGGAGCGGTGCGGCTTTCGGCGGTGGCCCGGCCGAGGTGCGGGGCGGCGGTCAGGGCTTGGAAACCGTGCCAGGCCGCCCCGAGAGCCGTAACGACCAAGCTGACCCGGTCGGACGGGCACCACACCACTCCAATGGACGCGCCCCGGGGTCGGTCACGTCCTCGGGGGTGGTGTCCTTTCCCTTCGACCCGGCGATGATCTCGGCGATGGTGCTGTCAAATCAGCGGTTTTGACGGCACTTCCGTCGAGATCATCGCCGAGGACGCACGGTGTGCGGCGTGAGAGTCACACCCCTTCGACGGGCGCGGCCGGGGCCTCGGAGCCGAGGCGTCGGGCGCGCCTCAGCGCAGGGACGGGCCGCGGTGGTCGTCGTCCAGATGCAGCCGCAGTACCGCGGTGCGCGCCCACGCCGGGGGGCGCCCGGCCAGCGACACCGCCACCATCACCGCGAACGCCAACGGGACCGTCCACAGCCCGGGCTGGGCCACCAGCACCCCCGCCCACCCCGGCACCTGCGGGCCGAACAGGGCCACCGCGATCGCCCCGGACGAGGCCGCCAGCCCGGCCGCCACCCCGGCCAGGGCCCCCGCCGGGGTCAGCCGCCGCCACCAGATGCCCAGTACCAGCAGCGGGCAGAACGTCGAGGCCGCCACCGTGAAACCCCAGGTGACCAGGATGCCCGCGTCGATCCCGGCCGCGAACAGGGCGGGCGGCACCGCCACCGCCGCAGCCCCCAGCACGGCCGCGCGCAGCCGCCGCAGCCCGCCGGGCAGCAGGTCGTGCGCGACCGCCCCGGCCACCACCAGCAGCAGCCCCATCGAGGTGGCCAGGAACGCGGCGAACGCCCCCGCGGTCAGCAGCGCCGTCAGCAGCGTCCCCTGCCACCCCTGGTCCACCTGGGCGGGCAGCGCCACCACCGCCGTGTCGGTGGCCCCGGACAGGTACAGGTGCGGCACCAGCACCCGGGCCAGCGCCCCGTACACCCCCGGGAACAGGTAGAACACCCCCAGCAGCGCCACCGTGATGGCGGCGGTGCGGCGCGCCGAGCGCCCGTCCGGGCTGGTGTGGAAGCGCATGATGACGTGCGGCAGCCCCATGGTGCCCAGCACGGTGGCGGTCAGCACCGACACCGTGGACAGCAGCGGGTACCCGCCCCCGTCGGTGGTCAGCAGCGGCCGGTGCCAGTCGGGCCCGCCCGGCGGGGCGCTGCCCAGCACCGACGGCACCCGGCCGCCCTCCTCGAACACCAGCGTGCGCCCCGCGTCCACCCGGTGCTCGCCGACGTCCGCCTTCCACCGGGTGCCGTCCCGCTCGGTGATCACCACCGGCTCCTCCACCCGCAGCACCGCGCCGGTGCGGAAGGAGACCGACGTGTCGTGCTCGAACCGGGTGTACTCGCCCGGCTCCACCGCCTGGGCGCGCACGTCCGGCCCGGCCAGCGCCAGCAGCCACAGGGCGGGGACGATGAACAGCACCAGCTTCAGGCAGAACTGGAAGGCCTGCACGTAGGTGGCGGCGCGCATGCCGCCCAGCGCCAGCGCGGTGGCCACCACCGCACCGGCGATCACCACACCCACCCAGTAGGGGGTGGGGCTGACCGCGCTGAGCACCAGACCGGCGGTGCGCAGCTGCGGCACCAGGTACAGCCCGGCCACCACCAGCACCACCACCGCGCCCAGCCGCCGCAGCCAGGGCGAGCCCAGCCGCGCCTCGGCGAAGTCGGGCACGGTCAGCGCCCCCGACCGGCGCATCGGTGCGGCCACCAGCACCAGCATCGCCAGGTACCCGGCGGCGAACCCGACCGGGTACCACAGGGCCCCGGCGCCGTCCTTGAGCATCAGCCCGGCCACCCCGAGGAAGGAGGCGGCCGACAGGTACTCCCCCGACACCGCCGCCGAGTTGAGCAGCGGCGACACCCGGCGGGAGGCGACCAGGAAGTCGGAGGTGGTGCGCATGGCGGCCACCCCGCGCAGCCCGATGGCCAGGGTGACGAGCAGCAGGGGGACCAGCGCGGCGAGGGCGACCATCAGCGTCCGCGCTCGATCCGCTCGGCGCGCAGCAGCTGCCACAGGCCCACGGCCGCCATCGCCGGGTACGGCAGCGCGCCGATGACCACCCAGGAGGCGGGCACGCCCAGCAGGTGCACCGCGTCCAGGCCGGGGCGCGCCCACAGCAGCACCGGCAGCCCGACCACGACCAGGCCGGTGAGCATCAGCGCGGCCACCGCCTGGCGGCGCTGGCGGCGCAGCAGGTGTTCGGCGCGCTCGGCGTCGGCCGGGTCCAGGCGGGCCACCCGCCAGCGGCCGCGGGCCCGGCCGCGGGCGTGCGCGAGGCGGGTCTGGGGGCTGGTGACCGCCACCCGGCGGGGCCGCTCCATCAGGTGGGCCCACCCGGTCCGCCGCGGGCCGCCTGCAGCAGCCGCTCCCGCAGCTCGCGGGCGTGGCGGCGGCTGACCGGCACGTCGCCCACCTCGGTGCGGGCCAAAAGCTGGCCCGCGGTGTCGCTGTGCAGCTCGCGCACCGCGTCCAGGGCCACCAGGAAGCCGCGGTGCACCCGGCTGAACCCGCACCGCCCCCAGTACTCCTCCAGCCGGGACAGCGGCATCCGCACCAGGTGGGCGCCGCCGCGGGTGTGCAGCCGCACGTAGTCGCCGTTGGCCTCGGCGTAGAACACCTCGGTGCGGCGCACGTACCGGGTGCGCCCGGCGGTCTCCACCGGCAGCACCGGAAGCGGGTCGGGATCGGGGCGGGGGGCCGGGCCGGGCGCCGCCGCCCCGGGGGCGCTCCGCACGGTGCGGGCCACCTTGTCCAGGGCGGCGGCGAGCCGCTCGGCGCGCACGGGCTTGAGGAGGTAGTCGACGGCGCCGATGCCGTAGGCGGTGACCGCGTGCCGCTCGTGGGCGGTGACGAACACGATCGCGGGCGGCTCGCTGAGCCGGGACAGCAGCGAGCCCAGCTCCAGGCCGTCCAGGCCGGGCATGGAGATGTCCAGGAAGACGGCGTCGAACCGCCCGGCCTGGATCTGCTTCAGCGCGCCGATGGGGTCGTCGGCGGTGGCGGTCTCGGCGACGTCGGGGGAGGCGTCCAGCAGCCGGGCGAACTCCTCCAGGGCGGGCCGCACGTCGTCGACGGCGAGGACGCGCAGCCGGGCGGTGGGGCGGTGTGCGGGCGTCACGGCAGCACCCCCGGCTGGAAGCGGGGGACGCGCACCACGACCCGGGTCCCGGCGCCCTCCTCGGTCTCCACGACGAGGCCGTACCAGGGGCCGTAGACGTGGCGCAGGCGGCGGTCCACGTTGGACAGGCCCACGGCGTCGCCGTCCTCGCGCTCCCCGGACAGCACCTCGCGGGCGCGCTCAGGGGGCATTCCGGGGCCGTCGTCCTCCACGCCGATCACACAGTCGTTGCCCTCGGCCAGCCCGGACACCTGCACGAGGCCGGGGCCGCCGCCGGGCTCCACACCGTGCCGCACGGCGTTCTCCACCAAGGGCTGGAGCACCAGGTAGGGCACGGCGACGCCGAGGACCTCGGGGGCCACCCGCACCTGCACGCGCAGCCGGTCGCCGAGCAGCGCGCGCTGCAGCGCCAGGTAGGTCTCGATGGCGTGGAACTCCTCCGACACGGTGGTGTAGTCGCCGTGCCGGGCCAGGCTGTATCGGGTGTAGTCGGCGAAGTCGAGCATGAGCTCCTGGGCGCGGTCGGGGTCGGAGCGGACGAGGGAGGCGATCACGGTGAGCGCGTTGTAGACGAAGTGCGGGGAGATCTCGGCGCGCAGCGCGCGGAATTCGGCCTGGGCGGCGCGCTCCGCGGAGGCCTCCAGCCGCCCGCTCTCCAGCGCGCGGGCGACGAGCAGCGCCGCCTCCCGGACCGCGCGGGCACTGACGTCGCCGTGCACCAGCAGGGCCCCGGCGAGGTCGTCCCCGGCGTGCAGTGGGGCGGCCTGCAGGGGAGGGGAGCCGCGGGAGGCCTCCCCGCGCAGCACCGCCTCCAGCAGCGGCGCGGTCTCGGCGTGCTCGGCGCGGCGGCCGGACCAGATCGGCTGCCCGGACAGGTCGGCGAGCGCCAGCCCGCGCGCGCCCAGCAGGTGCCGAAGGTGACGGGCGGCCCCTCGGCTCCCGGGACCGTTGAGCCCGTGTTTGAGCCGCTCGGACACGCTCCGCGCCGCGACCAGGGTTGCGGTCGACTGGGTGTGGTCGGTCCGGGCGAGGAGCGGAGGCATGGCCGTCTTCCAGCGTCGTGGGCGTCGGAGGCGTCGCAGGGTGAGGTGGCAGGGCCGGGGTGATGTAGGACACCAACGTCTATGGATTCTAGGTGCCGGTATCGGAGGAAGGGAGAGCGGGATGCGGATGAACTGGGAGATCACCCCCATGGACGTGAGCGGACCGGAAGCGGTGGAGGTGCTGCGCGGGTATTACCGGGACATCGTCACCCGCTACTACGGCCGCCCGGCGGCCGAGGCCGACATCGACGCGGCGATGAAGGAGGAGCCGAGCGGGGCTCTCGCCCCGCCGAGCGGTCTGTTCCTGGTGGCCCGCGCCCCGGTGGGCGCGGAGGAATCGGTGGGTGCAGAGGGTGAAGAAGGCGCGGAGGGAGCGGAGGGGCGGGGCCCCGAGGGGCCTGTGGGCTGCGTGGGCCTGAAATGGTTCGACGGCGGCGCCGTCGCGGAGATCAAGCGCCTGTTCGTCCACCCCCGGGCGCGCGGCCTCGGCGGCGGGGCGCTGCTGCTGGAGGCGGCCGAACGGGCGGCAAAGGATGGCGGCGCCACTCTCGTGCGGCTCGACACGCGAAGCGACCTGGTCGAGGCGAGGAGGCTGTACGCCGCCAACGGCTACCAGGAGATCGCCCCCTTCAACGATGGTCCCTACGCGGACCACTGGTTCGCCAAGCACCTGTAGGGACCGCCGGGATTCCGCCGCTCCACGGAAGACCCCTCTTTTCGGTTCGGGTCCCCGAGGCACGGCGCCGAGACCAGACCGGCGCCCCGTGGGGCGGCACAACCGGTGGCGGGCGTGTGAGTGGTCGCCGTGTTGGGCGGCGACGGGCCCAGGAGGTACCCCGCTCACCGGCTCTGGCCGGGGGTCGGGCCGGTGGAGCATGAGGTGGAGGGCGGCGACGACGGAGGCCGGCGGCCCTCGGCGCAGCGTTGTCGGGTAACGGGCGTGTGCGTGGTCGCCGTTGATGGCGGCGACGGTGTGAACGGGGTGGTTTCCGGGCCCTGCCTGCCGGGCGCCGGGCCCCTCGCGGTCCGGGCGGGGCGGCGCGGCCGGGTGGGCGGGGGCTCCGGTGCNGTGAACGGGGTGGTTTCCGGGCCCTGCCTGCCGGGCGCCGGGCCCCTCGCGGTCCGGGCGGGGCGGCGCGGCCGGGTGGGCGGGGGCTCCGGTGCTCCTGTGCGGTGGGATCGCCGCCCGGCCGCCCCGGAAGCGGCGGTTCCGCGACGCAGGATGCCCCCCGGGGGGTGTCAGTAGGGCCCGGAAGGCGGGTTCCGGGCCGCCGCTACTGGCCCGGTGTCCGGTTCGCCCGATTCTCGGGGTGTCGCGGCGCGTCCCGCGCGCTGTTCGACGGCCGGGGCGGCATCGCGGGCGGTGCGGGCGTGCGTTCATCGCGATACCTGAACGGGTTTCGGGGGCGACAGGGCCTTAAACGGCACACCTGGGCCGTTTGCCGGGCCCGGTGTCACTGCGTGTAGCCGATATCGGCCCCGCGCGGGCACCGGGAGCCCGGCGGAAGGGCCTGGGGGCCCCGTGCCCGCCCCCGCGCCCGAGCCGAACATCCCAATTGGGCAGGAACGGGGCATTCCGTTCCGAGAACCTGTTCTGGAATCGCGGTGTTCGTCGCTCCGGGGCGTCCGCGGGCGTCGCTGGGCGTGCTTCCCGCTCCCGCTCGCACTTAACGCGGAGTGTTCTCCCAGGTCATGGCGCATGGAGGTTCTCGGTGCGGGTCGGAGGGCCGCCCCGGGGGGGCGAAGAGCGCGAACCCCGGTGCCGCGCCGCCCTCCCGGACCACGCCGCGCCGCCGTCCCGGACCGCGAGGGGCCCGCCGCCCGGCAGACAGGGTCCGGGAACCACCTCGCTGACCCCGTCGCCGCCCTCTGCCTCGCACTCGGCGGCCCGACGCCCGGCAAGCAGCACGGAGCGGGGCACCGGCCGGCCCCGTCGCCGCTAAGAACAGCAGCCATGCACACGCCTGCCACCCGGCAACGCTGCCGGAAGGGCCGCCGACCTCCTTCGCCGCCGCCCCCTACCCTGCGCCCCGCCAACCCGCCGCCCGGCCGGGGGCGGTGAGCGGGGCACCTGCTCGGCCGTCGCTGCCAAGTTCAGCGACCATCCGCACGCCCGCTACCCGACGGCGCTGCCGGAAGGGTCACCTGCCTTGGTCGTCGCCGCCTTCTCCCTTGCACCCCGGCGGCCCGCCGCCCGGCAAGCAGCCTTAAGCGGGGTACCTGCTGGTCCCGTCGTTGCCGAACCACGGCGACCGTCCGCACGCCTGTCGCCCGGCGATGCTGCCGTATGGGCCGCCGACCTGCATCGTCGCCGCGCTCACTTCCTTGCCGTGCCGGTCCGGGCCGTGAGGGGGCGCCATCTTCCGGGCAGGCCCGAGGGGCCGCCATCCCCAGGCGGGTCCGAGGGGCGGCCCCCGGTCGGGCCCAGGGGTCGCCCCGCTCCTTCTGTGCGCTCTTCACCTGCGGTGATGGGGGGCCACTCGGTGAAGTCGCCCTTGTGTTCATGTGGGAGGCATGCTTAAACTCACAGATAACCACATAGAAACACAGGAGAAACCACATGTACGGGGAAGAGCGGCGCCGGGCGATCCTGGAGTGGGCCCGGGAGGACGGGCGGGTGGAGGTCGCCGCGCTCGCTGAGGAGTTCGACGTCACGCACGAGACGGTGCGGCGCGACCTGACCGCCCTGGAGCGCTCCGGCGCCGTCCGGCGGGTGCACGGCGGCGCCATCCCCATCGAGCGCATCGGCTTCGAGCCCGCCCTGCCCCAGCGCGACACGCTGATGGCCGCCGAGAAGGACCGCATCGCCGAGGCCGCGCTCGCCGAGCTGCCCGACGAGGGCACCGTGCTGCTGGACGCCGGATCCACCACCCGCCGCCTGGCCGAGCGCCTCCCCCCGGGCCGCGAACTCACCGTCGTCACCAACTCGCTGCCCATCGCCGCGCTGGTCTCGGGCCGCCCCGGCATCACCCCCCTGCTCATCGGCGGCCGGGTGCGCCCCCGCACCCAGGCCGCCGTGGGCGGGTGGGCCCTGCGGGTGCTGGAGGAGGTCTACGTCGACGCCGCCTTCATCGCCACCAACGGCGTCTCCGTCGAGCGCGGCCTGACCACCCCCGACACCGCCGAGGCCGAGGCCAAGCGCCGGATGGTGCGTGCCGCCCGCCGCGTCGTCCTGCTGGCCGACCACACCAAGGTGGGCGACGACCGCTTCGCCCGCTTCGCCGACCTCGCCGACGTCGACTGCCTGGTCACCGACACCGGCCTCGACCCCCGCATGGCCGACGAGCTGGGCGCCGCCGGGCCGCGGGTGGTGCTGGCATGATCACCACCTTCACCGCCAACCCCAGCGTCGACCGGACGCTGGAGGTCGACGCGCTCGTGCCCGGCGCGGTGCTGCGCGCCCGCGGATGGGCCACCGACCCCGGCGGCAAGGGCGTGAACGTCTCCCGCGCCCTGCACCGCAACGGCGTGGCCACCACCGCCCTGCTCCCGCTCGGCGGCGCCCCCGGCCGCGAACTCGCCGCGCTCCTGGCCGAGCACGGCGTCCCCTGCGAACGGGTCGGCGTGTCCGCCCCCACCCGCAGCAACGTCACCCTCACCGACGCCGCCGGGACCACCACCAAGGTCAACATGCCCGGGGCGCCGCTCACCCCCGCCGAGACCGGCGCCCTGACGGACGCCGCCGAAGCGCTGCTGGCCGCCGGCCCCCGCTGGCTGGTGGCGGCCGGGAGCCTCCCCGAGGGCGCCCCCGACGCCCTGTACGCCCTGCTGGCCCGCTCCGCCGCCCGGTACGGCGTCCCCGTCGCGGTGGACACCTCCGGTCCCGCCCTGCGCGCCGCCGTCGAGGGCGGCGGCGTCGACCTGCTCAAACCCAACGAGGCCGAGCTGGCCGACCTGGTCGGCGAGGAGCTGTCCACCGTCGGCGACGCGGTGGCCGCCGCCCGCCGCGCCCTGGCCCCCGGCAACGGCGCGGTGCTGCTCACCCTCGGGCGGCACGGCGCCCTGCTGGTGGACCACGGCGGCGCCGCCTGGGCGGGCGGCCCCGCGCTCGCCCCGCGCAGCAGCGTCGGCGCCGGGGACTGCGCCCTGGCCGGGTACCTGTCCTCCTCC
>NZ_ANBH01000254.1:0-14135 GCF_000341185.1 Nocardiopsis chromatogenes YIM 90109 | reverse complement strand
CGGCCCCCCGCCGTCGCCTGGGGCCGCGCCGCCGCGGCCCTGCCCGGAAGCACCGTCCCCGGACCCGGCGACCTGCACCCGGAGCAGGTGCACGTCGTCCCCGATCCCGCACCCGACATGCTCATCAAGGAGCTGTGAGCCATGGCGCTGTTCCGCAGGCGCACCCCTGCATCCGAGGCCGCCGCATCCGACCCGGCCGCGCCCGGGGCCACCGGGTCCGGGGCCGCCGAACCGGGGACGGCCGCGCCCGAGGGCGCACCGCCGCTCGCCACCGAGGCCACCGTCCGCACAGGCATGCGGCCCGCCGACCGCGACGAGGCGGTGCGCGAACTCGCCGCCGCCCTGCACACCGCCGGGCGCGTCACCGACCTGGAGGGCTTCCTGGCCGACGTCGCCGCGCGCGAGGCCCAGATGCCCACCGGCATGCCCGGCCGCGTCGGCCTCCCGCACGCCCGGTCCGCCCACGTCACCGCTCCCGCCCTGGCCGTCGGCACCGTCCCCGGCGGCGTCGACTGGGGCGGGCCCGACGGGGACGCCGTCCTCGTCTTCCTCATCGCCGCCCCGGAGGGCGGCGGGGAGGCCCACATGACCATCCTCGCCTCCCTGGCCCGGCGCCTGATGCACGCGGAGTTCCGCGACGCACTGCTGGACGCGCCGGACGCCGCCGCGGTGGCCGAGATCGTGAACAGGGAGGTGTCGGCGCCATGAGATTCGTCGCCGTCACGTCGTGCCCCACGGGCATCGCCCACACCTACATGGCCGCCGAGGCCCTGGAGCAGGCCGCGGCCCGCGCCGGGCACGAGATCCAGGTGGAGACCCAGGGCGCGGCGGGCTCCCCGCCGCTGTCGGCAGAGGACATCGCCGCCGCCGACGCCGTGGTCTTCGCCGCCGACCTGGAGGTCCGCGACAAGGACCGGTTCGCGGGCAAGCCCTTCGTCGACGTCGGCGTCAAGGCGCCGATCAGCGACGCCGACGCGGTCCTGGAGCGCGCGGCCGCCGCCGCGCGCGAGGCGCCCGCCGCGCCCGCCGCGGCCGCCTCCGGCGCGGCGGGCGCCTCGGACCCGGCGGGCGGCTCCGCCCCCGCACCGGCCACCAAGGTCGAGTCCGGGGCCGGGGTCGGCACCCGCATCCGCCAGTGGCTGATGACCGGCGTGTCGTACATGATCCCGTTCGTCGCGGCCGGGGGCATCCTCATCGCCCTGGCCTTCATGATCGGCGGCTACGGGATCGCCGACGCCCAGCCGGCCGACGTCGTCGAGGGCTTCGACCCGCTGTCGGCGACCGAGTGGGGGGCGCTGCTCTTCCTCACCGGCTCGGCGGTGTTCGGGTTCCTGGTGCCCGTCCTGGCGGGGTTCATCGCCTTCGCCATCGCCGACCGCCCCGGGCTGGTGCCCGGCTTCCTCGGCGGCGCGGCCGCGGTGACCGTGGGCGCCGGGTTCCTCGGCGGCCTGGTGGCGGGCTTCCTCGCCGGATTCGTCGCCCTGGGGCTGACCCGGCTCAAGGTGCCCTCCGCGATCCGCAGCATCATGCCGGTCGTGGTCACCCCGCTGGTGGCGTCGTTCGTCACCGGGCTGGCGATGTTCGTCGTGCTGGGGCGCCCGCTGGCGGCGCTCATGGGCGGGTTGACCGACTGGCTCGGCTCGCTGACCGGCGGCAGCCTCATCCTGCTGGGGGCGCTGCTCGGCGCCATGATGGCCTTCGACATGGGCGGGCCGCTGAACAAGACCGCCTACACCTTCGCCACGGCCGGACTGACCGCCGTCGGCGCGGGCGCCTCGGGGGCGCACGTGGAGTTCACCGTCATGGCCGCGGTGATGGCCGCCGGGATGACGCCGCCGCTCGGGCTGGCCCTGGCCACGGTGGTGCGCCGGAAGGCGTTCACCCAGGCCGAGAGGGAGAACGGCAAGGCGGCCTGGGTGCTCGGGGCGTCCTTCATCACCGAGGGCGCCATCCCCTTCGCCGCCGCCGACCCTCTGCGCGTCATCCCCGCCATCATGGCCGGATCGGCCGTGACCGGCGCGCTGACCGCCGGGTTGGGCGTCACCCTGCGGGCGCCGCACGGCGGCATCTGGGTGACGCCGCTGATCGGCCACCCGCTGCTGTTCCTGGCCGCGCTGGCCGTCGGGACGGTCGTGACCGCGGGCGCCGTCCTGGCACTGAAGAGCCTCCGCCGCAAGGAGAAGGCTCCGGCCGTGGAGACCCCTCAGGCCGCCGCGGCCTGAGAAGGGTCCCGGCCGTTCCGACCCGGATCCCGCCGCCCACCGGCCCCTGACCCGGCCGGTGCCGCCGACCGCGCGTCCCCCACCCCCACCCTGCCCCTGCCGTCCCTGATCACCGATCTTCCGGAGGAGACCCCCATGCCCAGCACCGACGTCACCATCGGCTCCGCCGTCGGCCTGCACGCCCGCCCGGCGAGCCTGTTCGTGCAGGCGGCCACCGCCACCGGCCTGCCCGTGACCATCGCCAAGGAGGGCGGCGCCCCCGTCGACGCCCGCAGCCTGCTGGCGGTCATGTCGCTGGGCGCCGGCCACGGCGACACCGTCACCCTCGCCGCCGAGGGCGAGGGGGCGGAGTCGGCCGTCGACGAGCTGTCCAGGATGCTCGCGAGCGACCTGGACGCCGAGGGCGCGTCCGCCTGACACGTGGGCCCCGTCCCGCCTGCCGGGAGGCGGGACGGCGTCCGCCGGAGTGGCGGAGCCCCCGGCGGCCGTGACAGCCCTGGGCGGGCGGGACGGGGCCCTGTCCGGTCACGTCCCCATGGGTGCCCGGGGGCGACCGGAACTCTCCGGGGCCGGACCGCGTCCTAAGGCGCGGTGATCCCCTCTCCGGAAGGCCGGTGGCCATGGTCGCCAAGCGTGTTCTGGCCCGTGCGGGCATCGTCGACCCGGTCACGGTCGCCCTCGTGCCCGACCCGCCCGACGTCTACCCCGGCGGGCCCGCACGCGGCCGCATCGAACTCGTGGGCGGGCAGGCCGAGGCCCGTGTCACCGTCGTGGACCTGCGGCTGGTCACCCGCGCCCTGAAGTGGGACGAGGACGGCGGCAAGAGGCTCGCCACCGAGGTGTGGGGCACCGTCGGTGTGGACGGCGACTTCACACTCGCCCCCAGAGAGGAGCGGACCGTCCCCTTCACGTATCCGGTCCCTCTCCAGGCGTCGCTGACCCACGCCTGGGGAGAGGCGCTGCGCGCCGCCGAGTTCGGCCTCACCGCCCGTGCGCGGCTGGCCTGGGCCTGGGACTCCAGCGCCAAGGCGGACCTGCGCGTTCATCCGCTGCCGGTGCAGCAGGCGGTCCTGGACACCCTCCACGGCCTCGGGCTGCGCCCGACCAGCGCCCAGACCACGCGCGGCACCATGGACGGCAGGCTCCAAGAGCTGGAGTTCCACCAGGTCGTGGCGTTCGAGCCCGGACCCGGGTGCGCCATCCGGGCCAAGAGGGTCGAGCTGACCCTCCTGCCCGGCCCCGACTGGACCGGGGTGTACCTCAATGCGCGCAGGAGCGGCATGCTCCCGGGCAGGAAGGAGGCGCTGCGCCTCGACCTGCCGCCCGCCGGGCCCGTCGACCCGCACACCGCGCGGCGCATCTCCGCCCTCGTGCACGACGCCCTCGCCTGACGCCGGCCGACTCTCCCCAGGGGCCGCATCCGGCCCCTGCGAGACTCTGTTCCCGGGCGGGGCGTCGCACCGGCACCGATCCCCGTCCTCCCGGAGACTCCCCGAAAGGACGCCCATGGCCTACATGTACCTGCCCGCCTCCCCCGGCATCGGCGGCCCGCGCGTCGAGACCGTCATCTCCAACCCGCACGTGCGCCCCGGGGAACAGGTCCACGGTCATATCGACCTGGTGGGCGGCGCGGCTCCGGCCCACATCGGCCGCATCTTCCTGGGAACGCGCGCCCGCGTCGAGGCGGACGACGGGGAGCACCGGCCCCCCATGGACGCCGGCACCGTCCACCTGGGCGGCCCGTTCATGCTCGCCCCCGGCGAGCACCGCCGGATCCCGTTCTCCTACCCGCTGAGCATCCAGGCCCCGCTCACCTTCGCCTGGGGGCACCCCCTGCGCGGCAGCGAGCTGGGGCTGAGCACGTTCGTCGAGATCGGCGGCTCCGTCTCCGCCACGGACCTGGACCCGCTGGCCGTGCACCCGCTCCCGGCCCAGCAGGCCGTCCTCGACGCGGTGGCGGGACTGGGCTTCGGGCTCATCGAGACCGGCATGGAGCACGGAAGCATCACGGGCGTGCGCCACGAGCTGCCCTACCACCAGGAGTTCGAGTTCCGCCCCGGCCCGAACTACGTGAGCCGGATGGAGGAACTGGAGCTGGCGTTCGTCGCCGCCCCCTTGGGGGTGCTGGTGGTGCTGGAGGCCGACAAGCGCGGCAGCCTGCTGAGCGAGGGCGTGGACCGCCTGGGAGGCTTCCAGATCCCGCACCAGGTCGGTGACTACCGTCCGCAGGTCCAGCACCAGATCGAAACGCTGCTGCGGGACCGCTGGCTCTGACCGGCGGGGCGCACCCGAGGGGCACGCCGGGGGACGGAACGGCGCCGGGCGGGGCGCCGCGCCCCCGCCCGATCCGCGGCCGCATCGGGCCGGACCGGCCTGTGGGGGAACTCCGCATGCCGACCGCGCGTCCCACGGACGCGAACCCCCGCCGATCCGGAAGGACGAACATGGTCTTCAAACGTCTCCTGGCCTCCGTCGGCATCGGTGGTCCCACCATCGATACCGTGCTGGCGCGGCCCGATGTCCGCCCCGGCGAGCAGGTCCAGGGCCACATCGACCTCGTGGGCGGGGAGACCGAGTCCCACATCAACGGCATCCACCTCGAACTGCGCACCCGCGCCGAGGTGGAGACCGAGGACGGCGAGCGCAAGGCCACCGTCGACACGGGCGCCGTCGGGGTGAGCGGCCCGTTCGTGCTCGCCCCCGGTGAGCAGCGGCGCATCCCCTTCGCCTATCCGCTGAGCATGCAGGCGCCGCTCACCGCCGCCTGGGGCTCCCCGCTGCCCGGCTCCGAGCTGGGCCTGCGCACCCACGTGGACATCGGCGGCGCGATCGACGCGACCGACCTCGACCCGCTGCTCGTGCACCCGCTCCCGGCCCAGCAGGCCGTGCTCGACGCGGTCCACACGCTGGGATTCACGCTCGTCAGGAGCGACGTGGAGCGCGGCCGTATCAAGGGCGGGCGGCAGGAGCTGCCCTTCTACCAGGAGATCGAGTTCCGGCCCAGGGGCGCGTACGCGGGCAAGATGAAGGAGCTGGAGATCTCCTTCCTCGCCGACGCCGAGGGCGTGCACGTGGTCATCGAGGCCGACAAGCGCGGGGGGCTGCTGACCGAGGGGGCGGACCGCACCGGCGGCTTCCGCATCCCGCACCAGGGCGGTGACGTCGGTGCGAAGGTCAAGCAGCAGATCGACACGCTGGTGCAGCGCCGCCCGGGGCTGATGGGCGACCTGTTCGGCTGAGGGGCCGGGCGCCGCGCCCCGGAGACGCGAGCCGCCCGTGCGGGGCCGCCCGTAGACGGTGCCCCGCACGGGCGGCGAACGGGTCCGTTCCCGTCCGGTGGGACGGAGCCCCTGAGAGGGGCCGCCACCCGTCGGGCCGGGCGCGGGCTCCCCCTCCTTCAGGCAGGGGAAGCCGTCAGAGGTACATGCCCGTCCGCCGGGCGGCCGCGCGGTCCGGCAGCACCGTCGGCACGTCCTCGGCGGTCAGCGCGCGCAGCACGTCGGGGTCGGACAGGTCCTCCTCGGCGATGCGGGCCGCCTGGTTGCGGGCGGTCACCTCGAACACCGCCTGTGCCAGCCGCGCGTTCGCCGGTCCGGCCTTGCCTCCGGCCGCCGCCGCGCCCCCTGCGGCCCCGGCCGCCCGGTCCCGCGCCAGCAGGCTCCGCGCGGNCCGGGGCGCCCCCCGCCTCCACTCGGAAGCCGGACCGGTGGGCCCGGTCCGTGAAGACCGCCACCAGCTCCTCCACCGCCAGGTCGGGGAAGCGCAGCCGCCGGGTGAACAGCGCGCCCAGCCCGGGGCGCGCGTCCAGCAGGGCGGGCAGCTCCTCCGGGTCGCCGGACGCCACCACCAGCAGGTCGCTGCGGTAGGTGCGGACCAGCCGCACCAGCGCCTCGGCGGCCTCCTCGGCCGGGGCGCCGGAGGAGGGGCGCGGCAGCACCGTGTGCGCGTCCTCGATCAGCAGAACGCCCCCGGCGGCGGCCCGCACCGCGGTCTCCACCAGCGCCGTACTCTGGCCGGGCAGCGTGCCGACCAGGCCCTCCCGGTCCACCGGCGCCACGTGGCCCGACGACAGCAGGCCGCGCCGGGCGCACACCGCCCCGGCCAGCTCGGCCACGGTCGTGCGGCCGGTGCCCGGGTTGCCGAGGAACACCATGTGGTCCAGGGCCCCGGGGGCGGTGATCCCGGCCCGGCGCCGGGCCTGATCCACCCGGGCCCGCGCGTCCAGAGTGCGCAACTCCCGCTTGGCGGGCTCCTGGCCCACCAGCTCCTCCAGGCGGGCGAGCGGGTCGGTGGGCGCCACCGCGCCCACGCGCGCGCCCGTCGTGGCGGGGATGTCGGCCGGGAGCAGCTCGCGCAGCTCCCCGGCGGAGCGCTCGGCCCCGTCGGTGATCCGCTCGGCCTGCAGCGCGGTGGCCCGCTCCAGCAGGTTGCGCACCAGGCGGGCGTTGCCGAACGCGCCGTCGCGCGGTGCGGCCGACAGCAGCCGCCGGACCCGCTCCCCGGTGCCCTCGCCGACGGTGAACCCCGCCTCGGAGGCCATGTGCGCGAAGATCTCGGTGAGCTCCTCGTCGGTGTAGTCGGGGAAGCCCAGGTGCCGGGGGAAGCGGGAGGCC
The DNA here is from genome assembly GCF_000341185.1 of Nocardiopsis chromatogenes YIM 90109. GTDB lineage: Bacteria > Actinomycetota > Actinomycetes > Streptosporangiales > Streptosporangiaceae > Nocardiopsis_A > Nocardiopsis_A chromatogenes. The sequence goes on along the minus strand of NZ_ANBH01000254.1, from coordinate 7,300 downwards.
ACGCCGGGGTTGGAGGCCAGGAAGCGCTCCATCTCCCTCTCGTAGCCCGCGACGACCACCACCAGGTCCTCCCGGTGGTCCTCCATCAGCTTCAGCAGTGTGGAGACCGCCTCGGGGCCGTAGTCGTTCCCCGAGTCGGACTGGCTGAGCGCGTAGGCCTCGTCGATGAACAGCACCCCGCCCAGGGCGCTGCGCACCGCCTGCTCCACCTTGGGCGCGGTCTGCCCGATGTACTCGCCGACCAGGTCGGCCCGGCCCACCTCCACCAGGTGCCCGGAGGCCAGCAGGCCCAGGTCGGCGTAGATCGCGCCGAGCATGCGGCCGACGGTCGTCTTGGCGGTGCCGGGGCTGCCGGTGAAGACCATGTGCCGGGCGGGCGCCTCGACGGCCGCCCCGGACTCGGACCGGAGCCGGTCGGCGTGCGCCTCGGCCGCGTACAGCCGGATCTCCCGCTTGACCGATTCGAGGCCGACCAGGGACTCCAGGGCGGCCATCGGGTCGGTGCCCTCGGGGACGCCGCGCCTGCTCCCCACGAGGCCGATGCCCGCCTTGTCGGGGATGTCGTCGGCGGTCAGCACGAACAGGGGGCGGGTGTCGCGGTGCCCGGGGAAGCCGGGCGAGGGCATCGAGCCGGTGTCCGCGAGCCGCCGGGCCTGCCGGGCCAGGGCGCGGTCGAGCAGCGCGCGCACCGTGTGGGCCCCGCCCGACCCGGCCCCGCCGCCGCTGCGGCGCAGGACGCGCTCGGCCTTGGCGAGGGCCTCCGGCTCCAGTTTGAGCCCGCCGCGGGCGGCCAGGGCCTCCACGATCCCCGCCAGGTCCCGCCCGGACGGCGTGGGGAAGGAGAGGCGGTGGGGGAAGCGGGCGGCCAGGCGGGGGTTGGCGGCGAGGAAGCGGCCCATCCGCTCGTCGGTGTCGGCGAGCACCACCACGAGGTCCTGGTGGTGCTCGTCCATCTGCCGGATGAGGGCGTTCACCGCGTCGTAGCCCAGGCTGCGGGCGGCGTCGGACTCGGTGAGCGCCGAGGCGTCGTCGATCAGCAGCACGCCGCCCAGGGCGCCCTTGACCACCTGGGCGACCTGGGAGGCCACGCCGCCCGCGTAGTCGGCGATCAGCTCGGCGCGGTCGGTCTCGACCACCCGCCCGGAGCGCAGGCGGCCGGTCTCGGCGCAGATGGCGGCGAGGACGCGCGCGGCGGCCGACTTCCCGGTGCCGGGGCCGCCGGTGAAGACCATGTTCCGGGGCGCCTTGGGGAACGCCAGGGGCATGCGCCTGCGCGTCCGCTCGGCCTCGGATTCGGAGTGGACCTGGCGCAGCTCCTCCTTGACCCGCTCCAGGCCGACGAGGGCGTCGAGTTCTTCGAGGGCGGGCCGCGGGCGGCCGGGCTCGGCCTTCTCGGGGGTGGGCTCCTCGTCCCGGTCCTGCCCGGCCTCCGTGCTCTCTCCTGCGCGCTCCCCGGCCTCCGCCCCCGCGTCCTCGGCCGTCTCCGCCGCGGGCGCGGGCGGTGTGGGTTCCGGACCGTCCGCAGCCTCCGCCCCCTGCGCCGTTTCGGCGTCGTCCTGCGCCCCCTCCGGCGCCTCGGGGACGGAGAACACGGTGCGCGGCCGCACGCAGAAGCGGTGCATGTCGAACTGGAACCCGAAGACCGGGAGCGGGGTTCCGGCGTTCGGCTTGCGCATCAGGTCGTCGTCGCCGGAGGCGAGCGCCACGGCGCACCGGGTGCCGTAGTCGAGCCAGGCCCGGCAGGTGTCGAAGTCCCCGGCCGCGGCGGCCTCCCAGAGCCAGACGCGGGCGCGGCGCTTGAACACCTCGGCGTTGAACCCTTCCTTCTCACGGGCGAACAGGCGCGTCTGGTACCGGAACTCGTCGAGGTCCATCACGGTCGAGGCGACCGGGGGGACGCCGGGCAGCTCCAGGCCCAGGGCCATGTAGGTGAGTGTGTCGTAGACGTCCGGCATGCCGTGGGCGGTGTTCTCCAAACGGTCATGGGCCTCGGCGAACCGGTCGAAGGCCCATTTCAGGAACACCTCGGGCGGGGCGAACTCGGGGATGTCGGGGAAGCTGTGCTCGGTGATGTCGGCCGCCCAGGCGCGGCGGACCTCGCGCGGTGTGGCGGACAGGTCGAAGCGGTGCAGCTCGGGGTCGGCGGCGCGCCGGTCGAGCAGGCCCAGGACCGCGCGGCGGCGCGGCTCCCAGGGGGTGACGCCCTCGACGGCGTCCAGGACGTCCCTGAGCAGGGCGAGCACGATCTCCCGGGACTCCGGGGTCCCCGCCACGTCCATCAGGCCGTAGAACGGCGGGATCTCCAGGTCGTCGAAGATCCAGCGGACGGGGTCGGTGTCGGGGGTGACGCCGCTGATGTGGTCGCGCATGAGCAGCGAGGGCAGGCAGGAGTGGCTGCCGGAGTTGATCCGCAGTGCTCCGGAGACACAGATCAGCGCGTCGAGGACGTCCCCGGCGAGGCGTCGGCGCCGCTCCTCGGGGGTGCCGCGGGGCGAGTCCGGTGGGAATTCCAGGCCGCGCTGGTCCGACATGACCAGGGACAGCAGGTCGGAGACCTTGGCGATGAGGTCCTCGGGGACCTGCCAGGGCCCGTACTCGTATACGTCGAGCACCGGCTCGTGGCTGAGCAGGGGTTCCAGGTGCTCGGGCAGGCGGATCGCCGGCAAACGCGCTCCTTCGCGGGAGTCGGGGGGTGGGGGCGGGCGGGGCGCCGCCCCGTGGCCGTGAGCATATGTCCCGGTTCCGACGCCCGGCGCGGCTTGACGGTTGCTTATCGTTTCTCGATAATATCGAAAAACGATAAGCAATGGCGGGGAGGTGTCCCGGATGCGGTGGGACAGAAGTGACGGGTGGGCCCTGATGGCGGTGCTGTGGGGGGCCGTGATCCTGGTCGGCGGATTGATGGTGGCGGTACCGGCCGTCCGCATGGCCGGGCTCGGGGTGTCCGAGGCGCGGGTCCCGGTCGAGCTCGACCGGCCCGTGTCGGCGCCGGCCGGGCTGTCGGGCGACGGCTTGGCGGTCGAGGGGGTCCGGGACGCGGTCCTGGTCGTCTCCGACCCCGCGCCGCTCCAGCGTGTGCTGGCCGAGGGGCCCACACTCCTGGCCGGGGTGCTGTGGCTGGCGGGGCTGGTCCTGGTGGTGCGCATCGCCGCGACCCTGCGGGACGGCGACGCCTTCGCGCCCGCCAACCCCCGGCGGCTGCTGGCCGTCGCGGGGCTCGTGCTGGCCGGGGCCGTCCTGGTGCCGCTGGTGCGGGCGCTGGCCGCCGACCGGCTCGCCGCGCAGGTCCCCGCGGTGGACGAGGCCGTCGTCTTCGGATTCGGGGTCTCGCTGATGCCGATGGTGGCCGCGGTGATGGTCGCCGCGCTGGCCGAGGCGTTCCGCCGGGGGACCGAGCTGCGCGAGGACACCGAGGGGCTGATCTGAGTGCCCCCGGAGGGCGAGGGGGCGATCAGCGTCCACCTGGACCGCCTTCTGGAGGAGCGCGGCCTGACCGTGACCGAACTGGCGGCGCGCGTGGGGGTGACACCGGTGAATCTGTCGGTGCTGAAGAACGGCCGGGCGAAGGCGATCCGCTTCTCCACCCTGTCGGCGCTCTGCCGTGAGCTGGGATGCCGTCCGGGGGACCTGCTCGACTACGAGCCCTGATCGCACACTGAGGCCAACTCAGTCTTATTCCCCATTTTTCGCCTACCAAACCAAGGGCACGTCCTCTTTGCTCTAATGTTTACGGTTCCGTTTCCGGGAAAAAATCACACCGCCCTCGGAAAGCGGGCACCGGGTGAGAAATGAGGAGACGATGCCGACACTGCAGCCGGCCATGAAGGCCATCCGCCTCGTCGTCCCCGAGCGCGAGGAGTTCGCCCCCATCCGCGACCTCGACGGCACTGTGACCCGGGTGGCGGCCCCGAAGGGCAGCTACCGGTTCCGACGCGGCGACGCGTCCTTCGAGTTCGAGACCACCGGCCGTACGGAGACCGCGGACGGCGTGAGCGCCGAGGTCTTCACCGCCCACAGGGCGGACGTCAAACTCCCCCTCGCCCGCGGGGCATAGCGCGTAGGCGGTGATCACCCGGCGGTCCCGGCGGCACGTCCGCCGGGACCGCTGCCTTTTCCCGCCACCCGTCCGTCTCCGCCGCTCCCCGCGGGAACGCCTTCCTCAGCCGCCGCGTCGGACCGGGAGACCGTCCGAGAGGGGCCGTCGGGTGTGGAGACAGCTGATCGCACAGGAATGTCCGGAGGCGGAGGCCGCTCCCGGAGCACCGCCGGACGCCGTCGCGGAGGCCGAGCGCAGGCTCGGGCATCCCCTGCCCGACCCCCTTCGCAGCCTGCTCCTGGAATGCGACGGGATCACCGGGGCCTACGGCATCGGCGTCGTATGGGACTCCGACACGGTCGCCCGCGAGAACGGGTTCTTCAGGACGTGGTCGGAGTTCCGTGAGCTGTACATGCCCTTCGGGCACCTGCTGTTCTTCGGCGACGACGGGGGCGGAGACCGCTTCGCCCTGCCTGTGGACCCCGTCAAGGACGACGTCTATGCCTGGGACCACGAGGACGACAGCCGCGTCTGGCTCACCGGCGACCTGGAGACCTATGTCCGGCGCGCGCTCCTCGCCGATGCCAGGGGAGAGGACCTGCGGAACCCGCGCTCCGCGATCCCGGAATCCCCCTAGTTCCCGGCCGTCCCCTGGGCGTCGGGTGCCGCCTCCTCCGGTTCGGCCAGGTCCTCTACGCGCGCGGTCAGCCAGCGGCCGAAGCCGCGGGAGCGGGAACCGGCCGCCGTGGCCGTGAAACCGGGGGCCAGCTCCGGCGGGAGCGGCTCCTGCTGCGCCCCCTCCGGCTCGGGCGGGGCGCCGATCGGGGTGTACACCCCGCCCGCCGAGCGCACCAGGGCCGCGCCCCCGGCCACGTCCCACGGGTGCACGCCCAGATTGCAGGCGGCGTCCGCACGGCCCGCCGCCACCCAGGCCAGGGCCAGCGCGGTGGAGTACACCCGCCGCACCTCGGCCCGGTCCAGCAGGTCGGCGAAGAACGCCAGCTCCCGCTCGCCCGCGCGCCCCGGCAGCGGGACATCGGTGAGTACCAGCGGCGTCGGCGCGCCCTCGGTGGCCGGAGGGCGGGCGACCGTGCCCGACTCCGAACCGGTGCGCAGCGGCAGCCCCGGGCCGCCGGTGAAGCACTCGTCCCGGAAGACGTCGTAGACGCACCCGGCCACCAGGCGCCCCTGCACCGCGGCGCCCACCGAGATGCACGCGAACGGCAGCCCGCGCAGGAAGTTCCCGGTCCCGTCGATCGGGTCGACGTACCAGGTCACCCCGGAGGTCCCGGGGTGGCCGCCGCCCTCCTCGCCGACCACGGCCGAGCCCGGCACCGCCGAGCGCAGCGCCTCCGACAGGTACCTCTCCACCGCCGTGTCGGCGTCGGTCACCGGGTCGAACCTGCCCTTGGCGGCCACCGCCAGGCGGCCGTCGCCGGAGTCGGACAGGGCGCGCGCCGCCGAGCGCACGCACCGCTCGGCCGCCGCGGCCAGGCCCGCGGCGCGCCGGTGCGGCGCGGGTGCGGGGGCGGTCGGAGGGCAGGCGGACGGGGAGGAAGACGACATGAGGGGGCCTCGCTTCAGGGGTTACTGCGAAGCGTACGCGATCGACTACCGCGCGTCATGCGGTTCCGGGGATCCGCCCTGCCGGTCGGCCGCCTCCACCTCCTCGCGGGAGATGCCCAGCAGGAACAGGATGGTGTCCAGGTAGGGAACGCTCACCGAGGTGTCGGCCTGCTCCCGCACCACCGGCTTGGCGTTGAACGCCACGCCCAGCCCGGCGGCGCGCAGCATGTCCAGGTCGTTGGCGCCGTCGCCGATGGCCACCGTCCGCGACAGCGGGACACCGGCCTCGGCCGCGAAGCCGCGCAGCGCCTCGGCCTTGCCGCCGCGGTCGATCACCGGGCCGACCAGGCCGCCGGTCAGCTTGCCGTCCACGACCTCCAGCGTGTTCGCCGCCGAGTAGTCCAGCCCGAGCCGGTCCACCAGGGCGTCGGTGATCTGGGTGAACCCGCCGCTGACGATCGCGAACTCATAGCCCAGCCGCTTCAGCGTGCGCACCAGGGTGCGCGCACCGGCCGTCAGCACCAGCCGCTCGCGCACCGCGTCCATCGCCGAGGCGTCCAGCCCCTTGAGCAGCGCCACCCGGCGCCGCAGCGACTCCTCGAAGTCCAGCTCGCCGCGCATCGCCTCCTCGGTGACGCGGGCGACCTCGTCGGCGCAGCCCGCGTGCTCGGCGAGCAGCTCGATGACCTCCCCCTGGATCAGGGTGGAGTCGACGTCCATCACGATCAGGTGCTTGGCCCGCCGGTGCAGCCCCGACGGCTGCAGGGCCACGTCGATCTGCTGGGTGGCGGCCTCCATCGCCAGGTCGCCGCGGAGCGTCTCGGGGTCGGCCCCCGACACCTCCAGCTCGATCGAGGTCACCGGGTAGCTGGCCAGCCGCTCGATGCGCTCGATGTTGGCCCCCGCGCGGGCGATGCACGAGGTGATCGCCCCCAGCGCCCCGGGGCGCAGCGGGTCGGCCAGCAGGGTCATGTGCAGGCGGTCGTCGGCGGATACGGTCACCCGGCCGTTGCCGGATGCGAACTCGGCCTCCATCTCCAGGTCGATGGAGGTCTTCTCCACGGCGCTGCGGACCTCGTCGAAGACGCGGTCCCCGCTCACGCCGGGGGCGACGCTCTCATCGACGGCGATGAGGGCGCCCAGGACGAGTCGGCCCCCGATCACGACCTGCTCCAGGTCGACGAGGGTCACCGGGAAAACGGAGAGGGTGGACAGAAGTCGTGCGCTCACGCCGGGGCGATCGCGACCGGTCACCGTTACCAGGAGAGTGGATTGCTCGTTCATCGCGTTCACAACGGTACTCGCCCTGTTCCCGGGCACGGAGGGCAGGGCGGTGCCCCTGAAGCGGGAGTTCACCCGGTGTCCACCGGCCGGTCGCCCTGTGGAGCCGCCGGTTCTACGACTTCTTCTTCCTCTTCGGCTTCTTGGCCTTCACGTCGATCCCGCCGAACATGCAGGTCCCCGTGAGGCGGATCACCGGGGCGTTGGGGTCGGTGACCGCGTCCGTGCCGTGCAGCGAGGTCCCCCCGAAGATCGACGTGGTGCTGTTCACCACACGCACGCCGTGCGGGACGGTGATGTCCAGCCCCCCGCACAGCACCGCGCACTGCACGGTCACCTCGCGGCGGGTCAGCACCGCCTCCCGGAAGTCCAGCCCGATCCCGCCGAACATGGCCGACACGTTGGTCCGGGGCTCCA
>NZ_ANBH01000253.1 GCF_000341185.1 Nocardiopsis chromatogenes YIM 90109 | reverse complement strand
GGCGCATCGGGCCCCTCGGAGGCAGGCGGCAGGTCCCGCACGGTCTCGGCCAGCTCGCCGACGGTCTTGGCGCGGTAGAGGGCGTCCAGCCGCTCGGTGTGCTCGGCCGGGTCGAGCCGCCCCTCCGCCAGCGCCTCGCGCAGGCGGTCCGCCACGCGCTCGCGGTCGGCGTCCGAGGCGCGCATCTTCTCCGGCTCCATGGCCGCCGCCCTCCCCTGGGTGGGTGATCCGTCGGCCGCGTGCACCACGTCGGCCGCCCCGATCGGGTATGTCGAATATGCCACGCCTGCGCCCCTCCCGCTCAGTCCTGCGCGCCGGGCTCGCGGGTCCTGACCGAGACCGAGCCGAGCAGCACCAGGCCGGTGACCGCCACGGTCGGGGCGTCCGGCCCGGCGGGCGCCGCCCCCGCGATGTCGACCGACCCCAGGACGGTGTTCGCGTGGTCGACCACCCGCACCCCCGGCGGCACGACCAGCTCCACGCTGCCCAGCAGCACGGCGCACTGCAGCACCACTCGGGGGCGGGACATCACCGCCTCGCACATGTCCAGTTCGATGGAGCCGAGCACGGTGGAGGCGTTGGTGCGGGGCTCCACCAGCCACCGGCCCGAGCGCTCGGCGGAGGCGAGCAGCGCGATGATGTTCTCCGAGCCCTCGGAGGGCCCGTCGGAGGACACGGCGGGGGCGGGCGAGGCCGCCGTGCCGGTGGTCCCCCCGGGCAGGTCCTCGGTCAGGCCGACGAGCTCGCCCATGGTCTTGGCGGCGAAGGCCGAGTTCAGGCGCTCGTCGTACTCGGCGTGGTCGAGGCGGCCGTCTCCCAGCGCCTCCCCCAGGCGCCGGGCGGTGCGCTCGCGGTCGGCGTCGGAGGCGCGCAGCCCGGACGCGGTCGCGGTGGGGACGTCGTCGTTCATGACCACGAGTATCGTCCCGTGGGGGGCCGCAGGGGATCCGGTGGCGACCCTGGGGTTCCCCTGAGACACGCCCTGAGGGGCCGAGCGCACGTGCTTAAGGACTGAGGAGAACGATGGACGGCCAGGTGCTGCGGATGAGCGGGGCGGGGGTGCGCCGCGACGGCGCCGAACTGCTGACCGGCGTCGACTGGACGGTCGAGGAGGACGAGCGCTGGGTGGTCCTGGGCCCCAACGGGGCGGGCAAGACGACGCTGCTGGCGCTCGCCGCGGTCGAGCAGCGGGCCACCGAGGGCTCCGTCGAGGTGCTCGGCGAGCCGGTCGAGGGGGCCGACGCCACCGAGCTGCGGTCGATGGTGGGCTATGCCGGGTCCTCGGTGGCGCACCGGACCCCGGACTCCTCCGTCGTGCTCGACCTGGTGATCAGCGCCGCCTACGGGCTGCTGGGCCGCTTCGGCGAGGAGTACCAGACCCCCGACTTCGGGCGGGCCCGCGCGCTGCTGGCCCAGTGGGGCGTGCTGCACCTGGAGGACCGGCGGTTCGGCACCCTGTCGGAGGGGGAGCGCAAGCGCGTGCTCATCGCGCGCTCGCTGATGGCCGACCCCGAGGTGCTGCTCCTCGACGAGCCCGCCGCCGGGCTGGACCTGGGCGGCCGGGAGGACCTGCTGCGCCGCCTGGCCCGGCTGGCCGACACCCTGGAGGCGCCGACCCTGGTGGTGGTCTCGCACCACGTCGAGGAGATCCCGCCGGGGTTCACGCACGGGCTGCTGCTGCGCGAGGGCCGGGTGGTGGACGCCGGGCCGCTGGAGTACGTCATGAACGCCGACACCCTGGGCGAGACCTTCGGGATGCCGCTGAAGGTGGAGCGCGACGGCGACCGGTGGAGCGCCCGGGCGGTGTGAGGCCGCCGGGAATGGCGGGGCGAAATGCGGTATGTGGAGAACCTGCCCATACGGTCGGCCGCAACGGGGCGGCGCGGGAATTCCGTGCGCCGGGCCTGTCCGCATACGGCCAGGTAAGGCGGGTTTGTGCGCTGGTGAAAGGCGTTCTTCCGGAACAGGGGCGTTGATCGGGTTTTATGATCGCCGCGAAGCCCCCCGCCCGCCCCGCCGAGGAGAGCCGGAGCCGCCCCCGATGCTTGCCATTGTCCTCATCCTCCTGGTCTTCGTGGCGATCCTGCTCGTCATCGGATGGCGCAGCGTCTGCATCGTCCCGCAGTCGATGGTGTACGTCGTCGAGCGCTTCGGCCGCCACCACCGGGACCTGAAATCCGGGTTCAACATCGTCGTCCCGTTCGTCGACCACATCCGCGAGCGCATCGACATGCGCATCCAGGTGGTCAGCTTCCCGCCGCAGGCCGCCATCACCCAGGACAACCTGTCGGTGAACGTGGACACCGCCGTCTACGTCAGGGTCACCAACCCCTACAACGCCACCTACAAGGTCGCCAACTTCATCCAGGCGGTCGAGCAGCTCGCCTCGGCCACGCTGCGCAACGTGGTCGGCGGCATGGAGCTGGAGCAGACCCTCACCTCCCGGGACCAGATCAACCGGGAGCTGCGCTCGGTGCTGGACGAGGCCACCGAGGAGTGGGGGATCGAGGTCAGCCGCGTGGAGCTGAAGGCCATCGAGCCGCCGGAGTCGGTGCAGGAGGCGATGGAGAAGCAGATGCGCGCCGACCGCGACAAGCGGGCCGAGATCCTCACCGCGGAGGGCCTGAAGCAGTCGGCGATCCTGCGCGCCGAGGGTGAGCAGTCGGCGGCCGTGCTCACCGCCAAGGGCAGCGCCGAGGCGGAGATGATCAACGCCAAGGCCGAGGCCGACGCGAAGACCCTGCGGGCGCGCGGCGAGGCCGACGCCATCCAGATGGTGTTCAAGGCGCTGCGCAGCGGCGAGGTCGACAAGGACATGCTCGCCTACAGCTACCTGCAGAAGCTTCCCGAGATCGCCCAGGGCGACGCCAACAAGGTGTGGATCGTCCCCTCGGAGATGTCCAAGGCCATGGAGGGCATCGGTGACGCGTTCGGGCGGTTCCGCTTCGAGGGGACGGAGGGCCCGGGGTCCGAGCGCCCCTCCAGAGGCGACTGAGAACGCCGCCGGGCTCCGGGGGAATCCGGGGGAGGCCGATGGAACAAGAGGGACCGTCGGGAAATAAGGTGTGCCGCCGGCCGGGGGGTCGGCGGCTCCCTTGTCATCCGTGGTCGTCCTCGTCCTTCCTCGGCGGTCCGGGGGGAATGGCGGGTTACCGGACGCCCGTCCCGGTCCGTTCGTAGCGGCGGCGGGCGCTGTCGAGCAGGTCCCACCAGGAGGAGACGTCCGGACGGCGGCGCAGCAGCGCGCGGCGCTCGCGTTCGGTCATCCCGCCCCAGACCCCGTACTCGACCCGGTTGTCGAGCGCTTCGGCCAGGCATTCGGTGCGCACCGGGCATCCCCGGCAGATCAGTTTCGCGCGGTTCTGGGCGGCACCCTGGACGAACAGGGCGTCGGGGTCGGTATCGCGGCAGTTCGCCTGCAGGCTGAGATCAGCGGTCCACATGTTGCCCCACTCCCAAGATCAGACATGTGTCGTGGTCGTGCCGACGGGCGCGTCGTCGGCGACGCGGGGAAAGGGCGGACGGGCCGAGACGTAAGGACGCGCGAACCCCGGACCGGCGTGCACACCGGCCCCTCCCGGGGATCGGTCCCTTTTCGGCGCGCGGTGCCCCTCCTCACCGCTGCGGTCGAAACTACGGACCGTGGCGTGGAACCGACAGGCCCCATTCGGCCCATTTCTGAAATAGTCCGTGTGGGTCATAGCCAGATCGGGGGTCCATCACCACGGGTCGGCATATTGTGACGGTGGGCGACCGGGGTCGGTGGGGGTGATCGCCGCGGAGTGACGGAAGTCACTCCTGCTCAGCGGGTTTTCGGGCCCCCGGTTCGGGGGTCGGGGGCGGGGCCGGGCGACGGCACGGCGGTCGCGGTGTGTAGATTGTATGCAGTCCGTGCGCGGACGCGACCTGTCCCCGAAGCTCCGAACGAAGGCCGCCGATGGAAGTCTGGGAAGCCCTCGCCGTCCTGGCGGCGGGGATCGGTGCGGGCGCCGTGAACGCGGTCGTGGGCTCCGGAACGCTCTTCACCTTCCCGGTGCTCCTCGCGCTCGGCTACCCGCCGATCACCGCCACCGTCTCCAACAGCATCGGGCTGGCCCCGGGCTCGCTCAGCGGCGCCCTGGGCTACCGCAGGGAGCTGCGCGGCCAGCGCGGCCGGGTGCTCCGCCTCGGCGCGATGTCCCTGCTCGGCGCGCTCGGCGGCGGCATCCTGCTGGTCACCCTGCCCTCCGGGGTGTTCGAGCGGGTGGTGCCGGTGCTCATCGCCGGGGCCTGCCTGCTGATCATCCTGCAGCCGAAGATCTCGGCCTGGGCCCGCGCGCGGCACCCGGCCCGGCCCGACGGGGGCAGGCTGCTGCCGGTGGGCGTGCTCGGCGCGGGCGTCTACGCCGGGTACTTCGCGGCCGCCCAGGGCATCGTCCTGATGAGCCTGCTCGGCACCGCGATCGACGACGACGTGCAGCGGCTCAACGCGCTCAAGAACTGCCTGGCGTTCACCGTCAACGCCACCGCCGCCGTCTTCTACATCTTCTTCGCCTCGCCCGCCTGGGGCGCGGTGGCGCTCATCGCGGCGGGCTCGGTCCTGGGCGGCTACGTGGGCGCGAGCCTGGGGCGGCGGCTCAAGCCGGTGGCGCTGCGCGGGCTGATCGTGGCCGTGGGGCTCAGCGCCGCCGTGCAGCTACTGATCGAGTGGTGACGGCCGACACTTCGGCCCATCGGCCCCGGACGGCCCGGCGGGCCGGAACCCCGGGGGAGCGGGCGCCCTGAGGGGCGGCGGCCCGGCTCCCCCGGACGGATCTCACCCGCGGGAGAAGTACCCCCGCCGGTCGGCGTCCTCGATCAGTGCCGAGGCGTAGGCGCCGAGCGCCTCCGACCCCTCCGCGATGATCTTGACCTTGTCCATGACCTGGGCGCGGGTCACACCGTGCCGCACCCACGTGCCGCCCTCGGTGTGCCAGTTCGCCAGCATCGGCGCCAGGCGGTCGATCGCCTTGGCGAACCGGGCGTCGGGCGTTCGGCGGGCCTCGAACTCCTCCCACAGCTCGCGCGCCCGCCCGGCCTGGTCCTCGGGCAGCAGGGCGAAGATCCGATCGGCCGCGGCGCGTTCGCGCTCGGCCTGGGTGCTCTGCCCCTCCCTGTCGTACAGGAAGGTGTCACCGGCGTCGATCTCGACGATGTCGTGCAGCACCAGCATCTCCACGACGCGGTCCACGTCGGCCCCCTCCGGGGCGTACTCGGCGAAGACGCGGGCGGCGAGCGCCAGGTGCCAGGAATGCTCGGCGGCGTTCTCCCTCCGCGCTCCGTCGACCAGCATGTTCCGCCGGAGAATGCGCTTGAGCTTGTCCGTCTCCAGGAAGAACCGGAGCTGGGACGTGAGTCGTTCGTGGTCGACCCCGCCGGCGAACACCGGTGCCGGTTCCGTCACGTAAGTCGCCCTCCTAGATGATGTCGGGTGGACACTGGGGGATAGCCTCGGACGCCCGGCGCCGCTCGGGGGACGGACCCCATGGAACGGGCGCGGGCTGACGCGGCGGAGACCACGGGGGGAGCCGGCATGGACCGACGGGTGAACGCACGGACACGCCTCCTCGTCGTCGGGGGCGACGCGGCGGGCATGAGCGCGGCCTCGCAGGCGCGCCGCCGGATCGGCCCCGACGGGCTGGAGATCCTCGCCTTCGAGCGCGGCGCCCACACGTCCTATTCCGCATGCGGCATCCCCTACCTGGTCGGGAAAACCGTAGCCGGTCCCGAGGACCTCGTGGCCCGGGACCCCGCGACTTTCCGCCGCGACCACGCCATCGACGTGCGGACCGGGACCGAGGTGCGCGCGCTGGACCTGGACCGCAGGACGGTGGAGGCGGTCGGCCCCGACGGCCGGGTCTCCACCGAGCCCTTCGACCACCTGATGGTGGCCACCGGCGCCGTACCCAGGCGCCCCGGCCTGCCCGGAGACGGGTCCGAAGGGGTGTTCGGGGTGCAGACCCTGGACGACGGCATCGCGGTGACGGCCTACCTGGAGGAGCGGCGGCCCAAGCGCGCGGTGGTCGTCGGCGGCGGCTACATCGGACTGGAGATGGCCGAGGCGTTCGCGCTGCGGGGCATGGAGGTGACGGTCATCACCTCGGGGGACGAGCCGATGGCGACCGTGGACCCGGAGATGGGCGCCCTGGTGCACCGGGCGATGACCGGGATGGGCATCGACGTGCGCACGCGGGAGCGGGTGAGCGCGATCGAGGCGGAGGACGGCAGGGTCTCGGCGGTCGTCACCCCCGAGGGGACCTACCCCGCCGACATCGTGGCGCTGGGCCTGGGCGTCCGGCCCGCGAGCGACCTCGCGCGCGACGCGGGCCTGGAGATCGGCCCGTCGGGCGGTATCGCCGTGGACGCGCGGATGCGCACCTCGCACGAAGGGGTGTGGGCGGCCGGGGACTGTGTGGAGAGCTTCCACCGGATCAGCAGGGCACCGGTGGCCATCGCCCTGGGCACGCACGCCAACAAGCAGGGCCGCGTCGCGGGCATCAACATCGGCGGCGGCTACGCCCGCTTCGAGGGTGTGCTGGGCACCGCCATCACCAAGGTGTGCGACCTGGAGGTGGCCCGCACGGGCCTGGGCGAGGCCGGGGCCGAGGCGGCGGGCTTCGCCTACGAGACGGCCACGGTGGAGTCCACGACCCGCGCCGGGTACTACCCGGGGGCGACGTGGATGACGGTCAAGCTGCTCGCCGAGCGCCGCAGCGGCCGCCTGCTGGGCGGCCAGATCGTGGGCCGGGAGAACTCCGGGAAGCGCGTGGACGTGCTCGCGACCGCGCTGTGGAACGGGATGGACGTGGAGGACGTGAGCGGGATGGACCTGAGCTACGCCCCGCCGTTCTCCCCGGTATGGGACCCGGTCCTGATCGCGGCCAGGAAACTGTCCGAGAAGCTGGGCGGCTGAACGGGAGCATGCCTGCCGAGGCGCCGCGGACGCGGGGGCCGGGCGAAGCCGACGCGCGCCCTTGTGCACCCGTGCGGCGCTGCTCCGCCGGGCTCCGTCCGTCCTCTCGCCCTTACACCTCGGACAGGTGCCGGTGGAACCACTCCGTCAGCGCCCGGTCGGCCAGGACGCCGCCCGGGGTGGGCGGGCCGGGCTGGAGGCCGGGTTCGGGGCCCAGGGTGTGCGCCAGGTCGGGGACGACCGCGTGCCGCACCCGTTCGGGGCCGGTGTAGGGGGCCAGCGCGGTGCACAGGCCGCGGCCGTGGTCCGGCGGGACCACCTCGTCCTGGCCGCCGCTCACCACCAGGACCGGGGGGATCTGCCTGCGGGCCGCCATGTCCGAGACGCGCCCGGCGATGTCCAGCCGGAGCGCCGCGTCGCGGGCGTCCTCACTCCAGGCGTAGGGGACTCCGGTGCGGCGCTCGCGGGCGGCGATCACCCGCTGCGGCGCGGTCACCGGGTTGACCACGCCCACCGCGGCCACCGGCAGGTCGGACTCGGCCAGCGCCAGCATCGCCGCCGCGCCTCCGGCGCCCACCCCCATCAGCCCCACCGGGCCGTCGATCACGGGGAAGCGCGTGGCGAGTTCCGCGGCGGCCGCGTACAGCTCGTTCCCGGACCGCTCCACCACCGGGGCGTACAGGTGCAGCAGGTAGTCGGCGCGCCCCAGCTCGTTGACGGCGGCGACGCCGCCCTCGGGCAGGCGGNGCAGGCCCAGGTAGCCCCGCCACGCCGGGAGCGAGGCCATCGGCAGCGTCCCGGCCAGGGCGGTCTCCCCGCGCGGCGGCTCGAACGCGTGCAGCGCCAGCACCAGCGGGGCGCGCGGACCACCGATCGCGGGCGGGACCGCGAGGAACGGCACCCCGGCCGCGGTGCCCGCCACCGGGCCCGGGGCCGGTTCGGCCGCGGGTGATACTGCGGTTTCGGTGTGCGTCAACGAGGGCTCCTCCCGTCGGTCTGCGCCGCCCCGTGCCCGCGGCGCCGGTGCGCCGCGGCCCCCCGGCCCCGGCTCAGGCGAAGTGCCGGCCCAGGTAGCACCGGAGCATCAGCTTGGCTTCGGAGATCAGGTCGGGGTCCCCGTCCGGGTCGGCGCGGAAGGCGAGTTTGAGCACCGCGTCGGCGGCCTCCACGGCGACGGTGACGGCGCGGTCCAGGCGCTCGCTCTCCTCGGCCCCGGCCACGGTGGTGAGCAGCTCGCGCAGGCGGGCGGCGATCACGCCGTTGTTGTCGGAGGAGGTGTCGAGCAGGCGCACGTCCACGATGTCGCCGAAGTGCAGGCTGCGGAAGCCCGGGACGCTGCGGTGCATGTCCAGGTACTCGTCGATGATGACATCGACGGCCTCACTCCAGTGATCGAACCCCCCGTTCTTCAGGCGCTCGGCCACGCGGTGGCTGAACATGTCGAGGTAGCGCAGGACCAGCGCTTGGGTGATGGCCTTCTTGTCCGGGAAGAACTGGTAGACCGATCCGATGGCGACGCCCGCGCGTTCGGCGATGCGCGTGGTGGACAGTCCGCTGTACCCGCCCTCGTCCAGGAGTTCGGCGCAGGCGTCCAGCATCCGCTGGACGCGCGCCATGCTGCGCTGCTGGGCGGGCCGCCGGCGCAGCGGAGCGTGCGCGAGCGCGGGCTCGACGGCGATGGAACTGCGGGAAGTAGTCATCACATCCCTATGATGCCTTTCCGGAATCAAATGGTTCCCGTAATATTCCGGGTTCGTGCCCTGCGAATGCCGGGGCGGCGAATTGGCCGAATCCGGCCGCCGAGGAGGGGGTGTGCACCCCTGTGGCGGCTGGTAGAGGAGGTGGTCCGGTGCAGGTCGGCGGTCCCGGCGAGGTGCCCGTGTTCCCTTCCGGATTCCTCTGGGGCGTGGCGACCTCCGCCCACCAGGTCGAAGGCGGCGCCGACGCGCGCGGCCGGTCGGTCTGGGACGCCTTCGCCGCCGAGCCCGGCCGGATCCGCGACGGCGCCACCGGCGCCGTCGCCTGCGACCACTACCACCGCTCCGACGAGGACACCGGGCTGCTTCGGAACCTTGGGGTAAGCGCTTACCGCATGTCCCTGTCCTGGCCCCGGATCCAGCCGGAGGGGCAGGGCCGGATCAGCGCCGTCGGGCTGGACTTCTACGACCGGCTGGTCGACGGCCTCCTGGCCGCCGGGATCGAGCCGGTCCCCACGCTCTACCACTGGGACCTGCCCCTCCCCCTGGAGGAGCGGGGCGGATGGCTGTCCCGGGAGACGGCCGACCGCTTCGCCGACTACGCGCAGGCGGCGGTCGACCGCCTCGGCGACCGGGTGCGGCGGTGGATCACGCTCAACGAGCCGTTCGTGCACATGGCCTACGGGTACGCGTTCGGTGTGCACGCCCCCGGCAAGGCCCTGATGACCGGCGCGCTGCCCGCCGGGCACCACCAGCTCCTCGCGCACGCGCGCGCGTCGGCAGTCCTGCGCGAGGCCGGCCGCACGGTGCTGCTGACGAACAACCTGACGCCGGTCGAGCCGCTCCGGGAGGGCGAGGACGCGGACCGCGAGGCGGCACGGGCCTACGACGCCCTGCACAACCGCATGTTCCTGGACCCGCTCCTGCTGGGGCGGTACCCGGACCTCGGCGCCTACGCCCCCGGCGGCCGGTCGCCGCTGGAGGGCACCGTGCTCCCCGGCGACCTCGGCGAGATCCACGGGTCGGCGGACGCGCTCGGAGTGAACTACTACAACCCGACCGCCGTCGCGGCCCCCGAGCCGGGCGACGGCCTGCCGTTCGCCCTGCCGCCGTACACCGACCGCCACCCCGGCACGCCGACCACCGCCTTCGGCTGGCCGGTGGTCCCCAGCGGGCTGTACGACCTCCTCACCGGCCTGCGCCGCCGCTACGGCGACCGGCTCCCCCCGATCTACATCACCGAGAACGGGTGCTCCCGCGACGACGCCCCGGACGCGTCCGGGCGGGTTCCCGACCCCGAGCGCTGCACCTACATGGACGGCCACCTGCGCGCGCTCGCCGACGCCGTCGCCGACGGGGCCGACGTGCGCGGCTACTTCGCCTGGTCGCTGATGGACAACTTCGAGTGGGCCGAGGGCTACACGCAGCGCTTCGGCCTCGTCCACGTCGACTTCGACACGGGACGGCGCACACCCAAGGACTCCTACGCCTGGTACCGGGCGTGGATCGCGGCCCAGCGGGCCCGGAGCGGCAGCGACGGAAGCGACAGCACGGACACCGACCAGAGCAACCCGACCCCGACCCCGACCCGAAGGAACCAGCCATGACGGGGATGCCCGAGGACACCACCGAGGCGGAGCTCGACCGCGTGATGGAGGCGGCGGCCGCGGCCGCCCCCGACTTCGCGGCGATGCGCCCGGCCGACCGCGCCGCCGTGCTGCGGGCGGCCGCCGACGCCCTCGACGGGGCGGCCGAGGAGCTGGTGCCCATCGCCATGGAGGAGAGCCGCCTGCCCGAGGCGCGGTGCCGCAACGAACTCGGGCGCACCACCTTCCAGTTGCGCTTCTTCGCCGACCACGTCGAGGAGGGGCGCTACCTGGAGGCGTCGATCGACCGCCCCGACGGGCAGTGGGGCATGGGGCCGCGGCCGGACGTGCGGCGGATGCTCGTGCCGGTGGGGCCGGTCGTGGTGTTCGGCGCGAGCAACTTCCCGTTCGCCTTCAGCACCGCCGGGGGCGACACCGCGTCGGCGCTGGCGGCGGGGTGCCCGGTCGTCGTCAAGGCGCACCCCGGGCACCCGCGCCTGGCGCGCCGCACGGGAGAGGTCGTCGCCGACGCGCTCACCAAGGCGGGCGCGCCTGAGGGCGTGTTCGCGGTCGTCTATGGGCAGGAGACGGGGCGCAAGGCGGTGCTGCACCCGCGGGCGCGCGCGGTCGGCTTCACGGGGTCGATCCCGGGCGGGCGTGCGCTGTTCGATCTGGCGGCGTCGCGGCCCGACCCGATCCCGTTCTACGGGGAGCTGGGGAGCGTCAACCCGGTGTTCGTGACCCGCGGGGCCATGGCGGCGCGCGGTGGGGAGATCCTGGAGGGCTACGCCGGGTCGTTCACTATGGGCGCGGGGCAGTTCTGCACCAAGCCGGGTGTGCTGCTGGTGCCGAGCGACGCCGACGTGTCGCCCCTGGTGGACGACGTGCGCGGGCGCGCGGCGGCGGAGCTGCTGAACGACCGCGTGGAGTCGGGCTTCAGCTCCGGGCTGGAGCGGCTGAGCGGGCGTTCGGACGTGGAGGTCCTGGTCGAGGGGGCGCAGCGGGGCGACGGGTGGACGCCGTCGCTGCTGAGGACCGACGTCGACGCGCTGCTGGCCGACCCCGGAGGGCTGCTGGAGGAGTGCTTCGGCCCGGCGTCGCTGGTGGTGACCTACGACGACGAGGAGCGGCTGCTGGAGGTGGCCGGGACGCTCCAGGGGCAGCTCACCTCGACCGTGCAGGGCGAGGAGGACGACGCGATCGCGCCCGGACTCCTGGCGTCGCTGTCCGAGCACGCGGGACGGGTGCTGTGGAACGGCTGGCCGACCGGGGTGTCGGTGACGCACGCGATGCACCACGGCGGGCCGTACCCGGCTTCGACGTCACTGCACACGTCGGTGGGGACGACGGCGATCCGCAGGTTCCTGCGGCCGGTGGCCTACCAGTCGGTGCCGGACGCGCTGCTGCCCGAGGCACTGAAGGATGAGAACCCGCTGGACATCCCCCGCCTGGTGGACGGAAAGCCGGAGTAATCGGACTGACACCCGGCGGGGAGGGGTGACCCTCCCCGCCGCTTTGATCGGTGGATGCTCGGGTCCAGGTAGTGACCCCACCGCCCGTTGCGTGTGGTCGCTCTTGCGCGGCGGGCCCACCCACCCCCGCCTCACGGTGCGGGGCGTGCGGGTCCGTTCCTGCGTCTCAGCCCAAGAGGCCGATGGCGTAGGCGGCCAGGAGCATGCCCAGGACCGTGCATGTGTGCCGGGTGGTCTCCCAGCGGCGATCGCTGCCATCGAGAAGGCCGGGGCGCCGGAGGCGCCCCCGAGAAAAGGGTCTCTTCCTCCTCTTGGCCACCGGAGCGGGGCGGGCGGGCGCGCTCGGCCGGGGGAGTGGTCCGCGCTCTTCGCGCGGAGGGCGGGAAGGTGTCGCGTTCGGTGCTTGGGA
>NZ_ANBH01000252.1 GCF_000341185.1 Nocardiopsis chromatogenes YIM 90109 | reverse complement strand
GGTGCGGGCGTAGGGGCGGGCGCGGTTGAAGCGGCGCCCCTTGGGGGCGGCCAGCACGGTCCGGATGCGCGGGTTGGGCTGGGTGGTCGGCCCGGTGGCCGCGTGGGCGGGGGCCTTGTCGGTGTTCATGGCACAGGTGGTTCCTTGCGTCGTGCTCGATCGGGGGAGAGGGGAAGGGCTACGGCCGCCCCTTTGCTGCCCGGGGACCTGCGGG